>NZ_DASVOB010000253.1:0-9627 GCF_036383575.1 Mucilaginibacter sp. | reverse complement strand
TCCGCACGTGCGCGGATCACAACCCTGCCGCGGCCTGTTTCAAGCGCTTCGCGAGGGCCGTCGTACCCGTAAATAATACCGCCTGTAGGGAAATCAGGACCTTTTACATATTTCATTAACTCGGCAACCTCTATCTGGCGGTTATCAATTAATGCCATAGTAGCATCAATAACTTCCGAAAGATTGTGCGGTGCCATATTGGTAGCCATACCTACCGCAATACCTGAAGCTCCGTTAACCAGCAGGTTAGGGAATTTAGATGGCAATACAGTTGGCTCCTGCAGCGAGTCGTCAAAGTTTAATTGATAATCAATAGTGTCTTTGTTGATATCAGCAAGCATCTCTTCGGCAAGCTTTTGCAAGCGTGCTTCCGTATAACGCATCGCCGCAGGCTCATCACCATCAACAGAACCATAGTTACCCTGGCCTTCAACCAATAGATAGCGTAAGCTCCACTCCTGGGCCATACGCACCATGGTATCGTATACTGATTTATCACCGTGCGGGTGATACTTACCCATCACCTCACCCACAATACGGGCAGATTTTTTGTAGGGTTTACCATTGGTAAGTCCCAGGTCAAGCATACCGTAAAGCACGCGCCTGTGTACGGGTTTCAGTCCATCGCGGACATCGGGCAGCGCCCTGGAAACAATCACCGACATTGAATAGTCAATGTACGCCGATCGCATTTCCTCATCAATATTTATCGAAATTATCCTGTCTTCTGCGTGTGAATTATCGTTTTCTGTTCCTTCAGCCATTTTAAATTATTTGTAGAACCTTCTCTTATAATTGCGTGTTAAAATTGATTTTTCAACGACCTGCGAAGTTAAAAAAATACTTGGGATTGCGCCAATTTAGTAACAATAAACCGCTGCGTATATTGCCATGGGTACAACAATTTTGTTACTTTAATCAGGGTTTATTTAACTTTTACCCAGTAATCTTCAACCTTATTGCCATTAGGTAAAATCGAAAGCAGTTTAAGCGTATCGTTACTGATTGTGTAGTTGTATTTTATGGTTTTATTAAGCAGTTTTGACTCCTGCATACAATAGGTTTGAGTTTCAAAGCAGGTATCCTCTTTTAACTGGTAGTCGCCTTTCTCATACACTACGGTTTTCTCCCCCTCCTCTATTACTCTGGCCTTATAATGCTCATTATCGTAATCCCGTTGTAATTTATAAGCTGTAGGAGCTGCGTCAAGCTTGCCGTTAATTATGCCGCCGCGATACTCCCAAACCCCTTTCAGCGGACTATCGTCAAAACGAAAAGCACATAACAGCAAAATACCGATAACCAGCATGATAGATTTTTTCATTGGTGATGTTGTTAGCCAAAAGCCCAAAGCAGAATGCTGAAAGCTTTTTTCTTTAGGCTTTTAGCTTTCTGCATTTCGCTTTCAGCTTTGCCTTATACCCAGTTTATACCTTTTTTTAGTAAAGATAATGTTTTTTCTTCTTCACTGCCGGCTACGGGATGATAGTCATAAACCCACTTGGCCGTAGGCGGCAGGCTCATCAGTATCGATTCAATGCGACCGTTGGTTTCCAGTCCGAATTTGGTTCCGGCATCATAAACCAGGTTAAATTCGGCGTAGCGACTACGGCGCTGGTATTGAAACAATTGCTGTGCTTCTGTAAATGATTTATCACGGTTACGGTGCACTAACTCAGTATATAAGGGCGCAAAAGAACGGCCGACAGATTTTGAAAACTCAAAGATATCTTTCCAGCTCAGCTCATCATTGGCGGTGAGCCTGTCGTAAAATATGCCGCCTATGCCGCGGGTTTCGTTACGGTGTTTGATGTAGAAGTAATCATCAGCCCATTTTTTGAAACGTGGGTAAAAATCGGCATAATATTGATCACAGGCAGCTTTTAGGCCGCCATGGAAAAAACGGGCATCATCTTCAATTACATAATGAGGGGTTAAATCTATCCCACCGCCAAACCACCGAACCGGTTTCTGACTATCGCCCATGGTCGATGGCATTTCAAAGTAACGGATGTTCATGTGGATGATGGGTACCAGCGGGTGATTGGGGTGGATCACAATAGATACGCCGGTAGCGAAAAAATCATCCTGCTCAACCTGTAGCGCCCGTTTCATGGTATCGGGCAAATGACCGTGAACTGCCGAGAAATTAACTCCCCCCTTTTCAAGGATGTTGCCGTTCTGGATAACCCGGGTACGGCCCCCGCCTCCACCCTCACGCTCCCAAAGCTCCTCCTCAAATTTTGCTGCGCCATCTAACTGTTCAAGCGCTGCGCAGATCTCATTTTGTATTTGCTTATAATCTTCGGCTATTTGTTCTTTGCTGATCATAGGCTGTAAAAGTAATGAATTTTGAAGATTGCCGGGGATACCTTTTGTAAAGCAGAAAAGAGAGATTATTGCGTCTGTTATATTATCGCTAATAACAGAAAACTCAGGGTGTTCAGTTTTTAAAGTGTAAACACATGAAAAAAATCAAATGTTTGATAGTCAATTAATTAAGTGTTCATGTTTTTTAAATGACAAAATTTAAATCACTGATTATTAATAACTTGTAATTTTACATCCCTTCAACATTGAACATTTTGAACACCTCTTTTTCAAAAAATGAACACCTGGCTTTTTAGCTTATCTCCACATAGTTCAGGTCCTTGCCAAAAGTTTCTTTCAGCTGGCTTAAGGATAATAATGCTACTGCAGTAAGTATGCCCATCATGATATATCCCGATTTGATATACCCGTATTTAGCATTGAATGCGTTAAACGCTAATGTTATCGGGATCAATGAACCGCGTACAAAATTAGGCACTGTGGTAGTAACCGTTGAGCGGATATTGGTACCAAATTGCTCAGATGCAATGGTCACAAAAGTTGCCCAGTAACCCACGGTACATCCCATAAAGAAGCTTAGTACAGCAAAGCGTTCGGGTGTGATACCATTATCGCTCAGGTAAAAATGCACACTTACTAATGAAAGTATTAAAAATACAGCCATGGTTAATTTTCGTGATTTGGTAACCTGGGCCAGCAAGCCCGCCACGATATCGCCTATGGCAATGCCAATGTAGCTGTAAAAAATGCCGTCGCCGGGTTTGATCAGGGTTTTAGCCCCTAATGCAGCTCCAAACTTATCCGAAAAGCTGATCAATACACCCACTACGTACCAAAGCGGTGCGCCTATCAGAATACAAAACAGGTATTTTTTTAAGCGTTCCCAGTTAGTAAACAGCATGAACATGTTGCCTTTGGATACATCGCTTTTTTCTACGTTTTTAAACATGCCCGATTCAAAAGTACCAATGCGCAGTAACAGCAATAATATACCCAGGCCACCGCCCACAAAATAAGCATTACGCCAGCCAAACTTAGCCACTGCATAAGCGGCTGTAGCGCCAAATAAACCAATAACAGCAACAATCATTGTTCCGTAGCCGCGGTTCTCTTTACTTAAAGTTTCGCTAACTAATGTAATACCCGCACCAAGCTCACCTGCCAATCCAAGGCCTGCAATAAACCTTACAAGAGCATAAGTATTTACATCATGAACAAGGCCATTGGCAAAGTTGGCAATTGAGTAAAGCAATATCGACCCAAAAAGTACTTTAATACGGCCAAGCTTGTCGCCCATAATGCCCCAAATGATCCCGCCAAGCAATAATCCAAACATTTGAATGCTGATAATGAACTGCCCTTTATCAGTTATTTCCTGGGCGCTTAAGCCAATATCTTTAAGGCTGGGGATCCGTACTATCGAAAAAACCAAAAGATCATATATATCAACAAAATAGCCCAGGGAAGCAACAATTACTAAGAAAATAGCGTTCCTGGTAACTTTGGCATTGGTAGCATCGGTCATAGAGTATAGAAATTGGTTGGCTAATGTAGGGGATTTATGCAGATAAAAGCAAAAAAATCAGCACAAAAAAACCCCTGTTGATACAGAGGTTCTGTGAGTAAATTTTGTTCAATAACTTTATATATTTTATACCTTTTTCACGTTAACTGCCTGTAATCCTTTTCTGCCATCTTCAACATCGTACGTAACGCTGTCGTTATCTTTTATAGCATTTACACCGCCTTGCACGTCCTTAAAGTGTACAAAAAGATCCTTACCCTCTTCGGTAATAATAAAGCCATAACCTTTCTGTGTGTTAAACCATTTTACTTTTCCAGTTTTCATAATTATAATAAATCGTAATAAAAAATTCGTGTTAAGATCAACTAAAACCAAACTGAAAACAAAATAGGTTTATATTGGTTCAGAAGGAATAGATATCCAGCTTCCCTCAAATATATAAAATTATTAATAAACCAAATAAAATTATTTATTTGGTTGTGGTGTCAGCCGCAAATAGGGCTTAACTGCTGTAAAACCCTTTGGAAATTTGGCGGGGATGTCTTCAGTTTTGATTGCAGGCACTACAACAACGTCCTCCCCTTCCTTCCAATCGGCAGGTGTGGCAACACTGTAATTAGCGGTTAATTGCAATGAGTCAATAACCCTTAAAATCTCCTGGAAATTACGACCGGTTGAAGCAGGATAAGTGATGATCAGCTTAACTGCCTTATCAGGGCCTATAATGAATAATGAGCGCACAGTTGCATTTACCGAAGCATTTGGATGGATCATATCATAAGTTTCAGAAATTTTGCGGTCTTCATCAGCGATTATCGGGAAGTTAACTTCAACACCCTGGGTTTCGTTGATGTCCTGGATCCAGCCATGGTGTGATTCTACCGAATCAACGCTAAGTGCCAGTACTTTAACATTGCGTTTTGTAAATTCATCTTTTAAAGCAGCTGTTTTGCCAAGCTCGGTGGTACAAACTGGTGTATAATCGCCAGGGTGCGAGAATAGTACGCCCCAGCTATCGCCTAAATATTCGTAAAAGTCAATTTCGCCTGCTGATGTTTTTGCTTGGAAGTTTGGCGCTTTATCGCCCAGTCTTAAACTCATGATGATAGATTTTTGATTGTGATTTAATACGACTAAGTTACTATACATTCACAAACAAATGCAAACAAACTTTAAATAATCATATTATTTACGCCAACATTACAAAGGCTGTGTTGTTGAACTTTGAAATAAATAACAGCTATATCCATGAGCAAACACACCTATGATACCGGGATAATTGGCAATTGCGCCTTTTTAGCCCATATTAATAAAAATACCAATGTCGACTGGCTTTGCTGGCCGAGGTTTGACAGTACCTTTATTTTTGGCGGCTTGCTTGATCAGGAGAAAGGAGGCGAGTTTTCCATCCGCCCGGAAGGGGAATATACTTCGCAACAACATTACCTGGAAAATACCAATATTTTAATTACCGAAATAAGCCCTGCCAGTGGTGGTAAATACCGCATAACTGATTTTGCACCACGGTTTCATCAGCACCAGCGTTACTATAAACCACTGATGCTGATCAGGAAAATTGAGGCTATTGAAGGTTCGCCAAGGATCATTGTTAAATGCGCGCCGGTATCTGAATATGGTGCTGTTAAATTAACCGTAAACAGGGGCAGCAACCATATCCAATACCAGGGAGGGGAAGAAAACATCCGGCTTACCACCAATATCCCGATTAGTTATATTTTTGATGAACAGGCGTTTGTGCTTAACGAAACCAAATACCTGGCCATGACCTATGGCGAACCGCTTGAAGCCCCGCTCATCAGTACATCTGATCGGTTTTTGGCTGAAACTGTGCAATACTGGCGTACATGGATCAAACACTCATCAATCGCTACTTACTTTCAACCCTTCGTGATCCGCTCGGCTTTGGCTCTTAAAATACACCAGTATGAAGATACCGGAGCAATTATAGCGGCGAGTACTACAAGCCTGCCCGAGTCGCCGGGAAGCGGCCGTAACTGGGATTACCGTTATTGCTGGCTGCGTGATACATACTACGTGATAACCGCGCTAAACCACATTGGCCATTTTGAGGAAATGGAAAAGTATTTCGGCTATGTTACCGATATCACGTTTTCGGAAATGGAGCGTTATCAGCCACTTTATGGCATTACCGGTAAAAAAGATCTTGTAGAAAATATTTTGACCGACTTAAAAGGCTATATGGGTAATCAGCCGGTACGTGTTGGTAACCAGGCATCCGAACATATTCAGAATGATATTTACGGCCAGGTATTGATCTCCCTGCTCCCATTGTATACCGATCATCGTTTTGTTTTTTCTGAACGAAAGGATTCTGTGCATTGGGTAGAGTTTTTATTAAGTAAGATAGAACATACAATTGACGAAAAGGATGCGGGCATCTGGGAGTTCAGGAATATGGCCAATATTCACTGTTACAGCAACCTGTTTCAATGGGCGGGCGCATCTGCTGCCGAGAAAATGGCACGCACCATCCAAAATCAGGAATTGATTGATAAAGCCATTTCCCTTAAAGAGCGTGCGGCTGCACATATCGAGAGTTGCTATGACCCAATACGCAAAGTTTACACTAATTCCGCAGGTAGCAGTAACCTCGATGCCAGTACTTTACAGCTCATTATGATGAACTACCTTGATCCAAATTCGCAAAAAGCAAAGGATCATTTAGCTGCATTAGAAAAAGAGCTAAGGACACCCAATGGTTTATTTTACAGGTATTTATATGCCGATGATTTTGGTAAGCCGAAAACTACTTTCCTGATCTGCGCTTTTTGGTATGTAGAAGCACTGGCAACTGTTGGCCGGTTGGATGATGCCCAGCGCGAGTTTGGGAACCTATTGCAATATTCAAACCATCTACTGCTGTTTAGTGAAGATGTGGATGAGGAAGATGGCAGCCAGTGGGGTAATTTTCCGCAGGCCTACAGTCACGTGGGGTTAATGAACGCTGCCTATAGGATAGCTATGAAGTTGGACAGGCCTATATTTTTGTAAGTGCCCGTGAGGACACAGGCACGGGGAACAACAACAATATCCCCCGATCCGTGTCCTCACGGATCGCCTCTCGCCCGCCCCTTTTCGCATTTTATTTGTTGAATACCGTTTTTTATTTTCTACACAAAAAGCCCGATTGATCTTTTAAACCAATCGGGCTTTAATTTTAAACGCTCAGTGTTACACTTGCGTTCCCTCTTCTACCGGTGTGTACTTGGCAAAACTGGTAAGCAGCTTCCTCACTTCAGCAGGATTTCGTAAATAGAATTTCGCTGCCGAAAGATTACTACCAACTTTAATGGTTATAGCGCTTTCGGGCAAGGCTTTAAAAATATCTTCGTCGGTATAGTCATCGCCGAAAGCTATAATAAAATCATAATCACGGCCTTCGGTAAGTGTTAAAGCGGCTTTGCCTTTATTGATATCCATGTTCTTTACTTCCAGTACCTTATCCCCTGCTAATAATTGTAACCCTTTATCGCTTGCAAGATATTTTAAGTTGTTCATTAACTCGTTAGCCCTTAGCTCACCCAGGCCTGCCTGGGCCTTGCGGTAATGCCAAACCAGTGAGTATGTTTTCTCTTCTATGAACGAACCCGGGGTACGGTCGACATAGGTTTCCAGTATAGGATAAATGTCATGCTTCCACTGATCACTGAGACCACCTATTTTATGCCATGAAGTGCCTGGCTGTTTAAACCATGAACCATGTTCGGCTATCAGGTAGATATCATTACCGTTAAACCAATCGTCCAGATTTTCGTGTTTACGCCCGCTTATCAAAACTAATTGATTTACAGGATCTTCGGCAAGTTTATTAATGATGTTATATAATTCCTTATCGGGACTGGCCTGATCGATATTGGATTTAAAATTCACCAGCGTGCCATCATAATCCAAAAAGATGATCCGCTTTTTAGTTTTGATATAGCGGTTAATGATGCTTTGCTCGGTAGTATTGCTCACGTGCCTGGCCTGCAGGGAGCGCTGCATCAGTTTTACTTCTTTCAGCCTGTCCATGAAAATTTTAACCCAGTGCGATGTATTGAATTTCGCAACAAGCTGTCTCATCGGGATCATGCGCCTGCGTTGTTCCTCAAGCGGCATATTGATGGCCTGTAAAATGGCACGGCAAACTTCGCCGGTATTATTAGGGTTTACAATAATAGCATCTATAAGTTCTTTAGATGAACCTGCCATCTCGCTCATAATCAATACACCATCATTGTTTATCCTGCTGGCTACATACTCTTTACTTACCAGGTTCATACCATCACGCATGGGTGTAACCAGGCAAACATCGGCCGAATAATACAGCGCCGAAAGTGTTTCGATTGGGAAAGACCGATAATAATAATGGATCGGGCTCCAGTCCATAGTGCGGTATAAAGCGTTGATCTTGCCTACTTTTTTATCTATCTCATCGCGAAGGTGAGCATATTGCGGCACGGTATCACGTGACGGAACTACGATCATATAAAGCGTGATATGCTCAATACATTCGGGACATTGCTCGAGCAGGAGTTCAAATGCTTCAAGCCTTTGCAGGATCCCCTTGCTATAATCAAGCCTATCTATCGAAAGGATCAGTTTTTTGTTTTGAAAATTCTCTTTAATTAAGCCAATCTGTTCCTTTACTTCATCCTGCAGTGGTAATGACGAATATCTTTTTTCATCAATCCCCATCGGGAAGGATTCAATAACAACAGAACGCTCCCCGTTGCTTATGATGTTAGCACTGGATGATACAGGGAGCAATCGTGTAGCCGCTCCCAGAAAATGACGTACATCATCAAAGGTATGGAAGCCAATCAGATCGGCGCCAAGCATGCCTTCCAGCAATTCCGAACGCCACGGGATCAGCCTGAACATTTCATTTGAAGGGAAAGGAATATGCAGGAAAAATCCGATAGAAACATCCGGCAAGTCCTGCCTAACCAATTGAGGTAGTAATAGTAGCTGGTAGTCATGGATCCAGATCACATCACCTGGCTCGGCTATACTCAGGATGATATCCCTGAATTTCTTATTTACTGCTTTGTAATAATCCCAGTTTGATTGTTTATATGCTGCATAAGTTGAAGCGTAGTAATGAAAAACGGGCCATAAAACCTCGTTGCTAAAACCTTCGTAATATTGGTTGATCTCTTCCTGGTCTAAAAAAACGGGGATCAGGCTCAGATCTTTTAATTCTTTTGTTATTTGGTCTTTATCTTCCTGCTCAGCTATTTCTACCCCGGGCCAGCCTATCCACACATTATCGCCCTGTTTATATATTGAACCTAAACCGGTTGCTAAGCCTCCCTCGCTTGGTGATGAGTGATAAGCACCATCAGTTTTGGAAATTTTAACAGGTAAGCGGTTTGATACAATTATTGTTTTCGACATACTAATAAATATTAATTAATATTTAAAAGGCGAAAACAGCGTTTTTGTTTTATGAAACAGCGTTCTTTTGGTATAAAAGCGTGATTTTTAGCCATAAAAAAAGCCGTCCCGAATATCGGGACGGCTTTCCATTGTTATAATTTGGGAATTATTTCACTTGTTGGAAAAACTCGATGTTAGCTTGTTGAGTGATCCTTACTAAAACTTCATGTTTGTCGTTTTTCAAGTCAACAAAGTATGAAGTTGGCTCGATAGCGTCATTGATTGAAGTGTTAGCCTGGTAAACGATAACTTCGCCTACTTCGTAACCTTTGTATTCGTTGCTGATTTGTTTAAGGGCTTTTGCAGGG
>NZ_DASVOB010000252.1:0-5162 GCF_036383575.1 Mucilaginibacter sp. | reverse complement strand
TGCCCGTATCCAACAGTGGGTATAGATGACCGGTAAAATTAATACGATATTGAATGAGCGGGAAATCCTGGACAGATTGAAAGATCAGGACCAAAGCGCTTTTACGATCATCTATAACACTTACTCCAAAAAAATTTACCGTTACGCCATTCGTTTTGTAAAATCAAATGACATAGCCGAAGACGCTGTACATGACATTTTTGTTAAACTCTGGAATAGCGCAGCCGATTTGGATATTCAGGTTTCCATTCAATCGTATCTTTACAAGCTGGCTCATAATCATTTGCTCAACCTTATCAGGAGGGAAGCGGTTGAAGGCCGTTACATTGATGAAATAATGAAGAGCGCTGCCGATTTTAGTCAGAATACCGAGGAAACTATCGAGTATCGCGAAACCCTTGCCAAAACCCGGCAGGCTATTGACAATCTGCCTCCGCAGAGAAAACTGATATTTGAAATGGGACGCGGCGAAGGGATGAGTCATAAACAAATTGCCCGCGAACTTAACATAGCCGATAGTACGGTTAACAACCAGATAGTAAAAGCGCTTAAATCTATCAAAGAACACTTGCTGGCTACCGGCGCAATAGTGGGCATGGTGGCTTTTGTCGTCCTTTTAAAAAAATAAAATATTTTTTCACTTGCGATAGTTATACCGCTTAACCTGGGTGTCTTTATCTATGTAGGACATGAACATGGACCAGGAAATCATTTTATTATTGCGTAAATACGTTAACGACAATTGCAATGCAATGGAGTTGGAGCGGGTAAGGCAGATCATTGCGTCGGGAAATAACGATGCCGAATGGGAAGCTGTTTTGCTGGAAGAAACTTTAACTGAAGATACCGGATCTTCGGATACACCGAACTTTAGGCAAAGTGAAGTCTTGAATCGTATAAACCGTAGTATCAAACCGGTTAAAAGGCTGGCCTTTCCGCGTTGGAGCCTGAGCGCTGCAGCTGCAATATTGATAATGCTCTCGGCTGGTTACTTGTTTTTCAGCAACCGAAGTCCTATTTCAAATGATCAACCATTGCTGAGTGTGTCTTCATCAGCAGGGCTGCAAAAAAAAATCACTTTGGCTGATGGCACCGAGGTTACTTTGAATAGCCTGAGTACCCTTCATTATAAGGATATATTTAACGGAGCTAAACGTGAAGTTTATCTGGAGGGAGAAGCTTTTTTTAGTGTGGTACACGATGCTCAACATCCTTTTATAGTACACACCCAAAGATTAAACGTTCAGGTATTGGGAACTTCATTTAATGTAAGCGCTTATACCCACGACCGGAAAACTACGGTAAGCGTTGCCACCGGAAAAGTAGGGGTAAATGTTTCCAAATCATCCCGCGCAAATATGTTATTGCCCGGCGATAAGCTTAGTTATAACGCCGATAACCAAATTCAAACAGATCGTATCAATCCTGATGATGTGCTGGGCTGGCAAAAAGGTATTCTCATTTTTCACCAGGAAAGCATTCGTGATATAGCGCCGGTATTGGAACGGTATTACGGCGTACATGTTTACTTCGGTAAAAACAACAATCCGGGCAAGCAGGTTACGGCTGCTTTTAAACAGAAAACATTGCCGCAGGTGATGGTTATCCTATCGCAGACAGCCGGATTTACCTATCAACTGACTAATAACGAAATACATATTGATTAAACCCATTAAACAAGGAGGTACAAAAAAGATACTTTACAAAAAGTATGCGCCCCGTTGGAGCAGGGCGCAGAATATCAACTGAATTTGGAGATTCAATTAACAAACATGCAGGTTTTTGACCACCTGCGATAATCAACACTAAAATAATGAAAAAAATATTAAGGTATCAATTTTTGATGCTTGTTTTTATACTGTGCGCAATTGTGCCGCGTGCAGAAGCGCAAAATACCGAACGCGCTATGACATTTAACAGCAGCCAGGTAACACTGCAACAGTTTATAAAGCAGGTAAAAGATCAACAGGGGATTGAATTTACGTTCGATCAGGATGTGAACTCCCTGATGTCGAAAAAAATCACTGTCAGGAAAAAGAAAACAACCGTTGCCGAGGCATTGAAATGGCTTACTGCCGATTTACCCCTTAAGTATAAAGCAATTGATAACTATATCATTCTCAGCATGGCGAATGCTGGTAAAAGTACAGGTGGCAAAGGCCGCATTTCTGGAAAAGTAACTGACGAATCAGGCGAACCTTTACCTGGCGCTACTATCAGCGTGGCAGATGCCGGCGTATCTGTTACTGCCGATAAAGATGGCCTTTTTAATATCCCGGTATCAGCCGGTTCTTATACGCTTGAGGTTACATTTATCTCGTTTCAGAAAGAAGTATTAAAAAACGTACTGGTTGGCGATGATCGTTCGGCTTCGGTTACTATTGTAATGAAAGCCCAGCCTAATTCACTTAACGAGGTTGTTGTTACCGCTTTAGGTATCAAAAAGCGCGAGCGTTCATTGGGTTATGCCAGTGCACAGTTAAGTGCCAAGGATGTAAGTACTGTTCCGCAGCCTAACGTTTTAAATTCGCTTTCGGCGAGGGTTGCCGGTGTAAATGTACGGTCAACAGGTTCTGATCCGGGTTCAAGTGTGATGGTTACTATTCGTGGCCAATCTTCATTAACTAAAGATAACCAGCCTTTGTATGTGATTGATGGGATCCCGGTAGCGCCGGCGCTTCAAAACCCGACTGCCGGTATCGACGGAAAGCAAACTATAGATTATGGCAGTCCCATAGGTGATTTAAGCGCCGATGATATTGCCAGCGTTACTGTATTGAAAGGAGCAAGTGCGGCTGCATTATATGGTAGCAGGGCAGGTTATGGTGTTATCCTGATCACTACAAAATCGGGTGCGGAGAAAAAAGGATTGGGTATCAGCTTTAACTCAACCACCATTTTCGACAAAGCTTACATGTTTCCGCATTTTCAGAATGAATATGGTTCGGGCGATTCGCCGGTTTCCGATAATACCATCAGCACCAGTGCCTGGGGACAGCGTTTAAATACAGGTACCAAACTGGTTCAGTGGAATAGCCCGGTAGGTAGCGACGGTAAACAGATAGCAACCGATTGGGTATCGTATCCTAACCGGGTAAAGGATTTCTTTAAAACCGGCCATACCATTACCAATAATATCGCGGTTTCCAAATCAGGCGAGGCTGGTGATTTCAGGATCTCTTATGCCAATATGCAAAATAAAGGCATCGTTCCTAATACCGATATTAAACGTAATAACCTCAATTTTGCAGGTAACTACAATCTTAAAAAGTCGATAAGGTTAAGCACAAACCTGGCTTATACCAACAACCAGAGCGATAACCGTCCATCAGCTTACAGCGAAAGTGTAACATCTGAAGTTTACAAGCTTACGCCCAACATTAATATCAATGACCTGCGTAATTATTGGGTGCCGGGTAAGGAAGGCCTGAAACAATACAATCCTTTATCAAGTGATGACAACCCGTTTTTAATTGCTTATCAGGAAACTAACGGCTTTAATCGTAACCGTTTAACCGGCCACGTGCAGCTTGCCATTGATCTGTTGTCAAACCTAACGCTTACAGCCCGCACAGGCCTTGATTACTACTCAACCGATCTGAACGAAAAACGTCCGTTCAGTGCCAAACGTAACCCCACAGGTGCTTACCTTACCGAGAATGATTACTTTAAAGAGCAAAACAGCGACTTCCTGTTAACCTACAAATCTAAGATAGGGGATGACTGGAATTATTCTATTTCAGCTGGAGGTAACCAGATGGATCAAAAGGTACGTACCGTACAAAACTATACAGGTACGCTCACCTTACCGGGTATCTACAACCTGTCGAATGCTGCTGCCGGCTCTATGATCTACGCTGAATCGGCCTCGCAAAAACGCATTAATAGTGTTTATGGTTTAGGGGAAATCAGCTATAAGCAATGGGCTTTCCTGAACTTAACTGCACGTAACGACTGGAGCAGCACCTTGCCGGCAGCCAACAACTCTTATTTTTATCCCTCAGCATCATTAAGCCTTATCGCATCTGATTTGCTGGGTATCAAATGGGATAAGCTATCCTATCTTAAACTACGCGGCAATATATCGCAGGTAGGTTCAGATACCGATCCGTACCAGCTTTATAATGTGGTACCTTTTGATACTGATTGGGGCTCAGTAAAAAGGGCATCACTGTCATACGATCAAAAAAACAGTCAGTTAAAGCCCGAAATAGCAACATCATATGAAACCGGTGCCGATATCAGCTTTTTTAACGACAGGCTGGGCGCAAGTTTTACCTGGTATAAAACCAATAACAAAAACCAGATCATTCAGGTGCCAACTACTATTGCTTCGGGTGCCAGCACAAAACTGATCAACGCGGGTAATATCCAAAATTCAGGTATTGAGCTATCATTAAACGCGGTGCCCTTTAAAGGAAAATTTACCTGGCGTACAGATCTGAACTTTACCCGTAACCGCAATAAGGTTGTTTCATTAACTCCGGGTATAACCAATTATTTATTGGGCAGTACAGATGGCAGCAACGTTGAATACCTCATTAAAGAAGGTACTCAAATGGGCGATTTTTACACCCGCAGCTGGAAAAAAGTACCGAGCGGGCCATATGCCGGTCAGCCTTTATTAAATAGCAATGGCTTGCTACAGCAATCAACCGATTTTGAAAAGATCGGCAATTATAACCCTGATTTTATTTTAGGGATCAATAACAGTTTTACTTATGGGCCGGTTACCATGAACGTGCTTGTTGACTGGCGTAAAGGCGGCAGCTATTATTCATACGTAGCTAAAAGCCTTATTGATGATGGTTTTCTGGAAACCACATTACCTGGTCGTGATGCTGCCCATGGCGGTTTAGCCTGGACTGACGGCGACGGTGTGAAAAGAAACGATGGTATGATCATGCCGGGCTATGTGGCTAACGCAGATGGCTCATACAGTGCAAACAAGACCATTATTGCCGCGAGCGATTATTACGACAGCAAGTACTGGAAATATTACCAGAACGATACTTTCAGCGCTACCTACGTGAAACTGAAAGAAGTTTCATTAACCTACACGTTCGATAAAAAGATCATGCGCCATATCCCGTTCATGAGCAACCTGTCATTATCAGCAGTAGGTTATAACCTGTATACCTGGACAGCTGCTAAAATGGGCT
>NZ_DASVOB010000251.1:0-4415 GCF_036383575.1 Mucilaginibacter sp. | reverse complement strand
AGTATAACCGCCGCCATTTTTTGCAGGCAGGGCCGAGTCTTTGCCGTCTTTAGGGTTCAGTCCGTGAGCCAGTTCCCAGGCGTCAGGCAAACCGTCATTGTCCGAATCTTTATAAGGAGTACCTTTATATTCAGGATAGCCGCCAACCTGCCATGGGGCAGTGATGATCCCCAATTTGTACGAGTCTTTAGGTAATTTCCGCACTTTAAACTGGTAAGCAGTGTCGGTTTCCATATCCTTGTAAGTGATCTTCCCTGTACGTGCCTGTTCGGTGATGCGTACATCAACAGGGTCGCGTTTTGGCAGGGTTGCACCGGCGTTGGCTATAACAAATTTAAACGCGTCAGTTGCCGATAAGATAGTTAACGATGGCATAGGGAACGGCTCATCAGCTTTCATATAATCCTTGTACTGGCCAGCATCAGGTAACTCCTTACCACCGGGGCCTTCAACCTGGATGCCACCTTTCCATGGATCTTTGGTAACTTCTGGATAACCTTCCATGATATTGCCTGAGGCATAAACACGACCAAAGAACTTTTCTTTCAGCTTGCTCCTGCCCGATTCCGGCTTCAGGATGCGGTGACCAACCGGTTCGTCTTTAGGTGTAACCGGCCCTGGTTTAAAGTAGTTATTGATCACGTTGTAATTGGTAGTATAATCGCCGCCATCCATTGAACGGTGGTGCCAGTTAAATACCACGTTGTTTACAAAGTTGTAAACACCATTCCAACCTACCGATGGGTTACGACCTGTATTATCGGCCCAAAGGTTACGCATCAATGAGCTGTTTTCGCCGCCTGTTGTTGAACCGAAAGCGTGGTTCCAGTAATCCAATGATTCGGAGTAGATACAGTTTTGGATAGTAATATTCACCGTACCCAATTTTTCTTCTTTCGATCCATCTCCCGGATCAAACATGTGGCGGTACATCGAAAAGTTTTCGTCAAGGCCCCAGCTTGCTGATACGTGATCGGCTATGATGTTACCAACAGGGTTGCCACCTAATGCATCATCCCGGCGACCAACATTGGTTTCACCGCGGCGGAAACGCATATAACGGATCACAACATCGTGCGTGTTAACCCAAAATGATTCGCCGGCAATACAAACGCCGTCACCCGGAGCAGTTTGCCCTTCAATGCTGATATATGGTGCCCGTACAATGATCGGTGTTTTGATCCTGATGATACCTGCTACGTTAAACACCACGATACGGGCGCCGCCTTTTTCGCAAGCTTCGCGCAGGGTACCGGGACCGTTATCTTCCAAACTGGTAACCACGTATACTTTACCACCGCGACCGCCAAAAGTAAATTTACCGCCCCCTTCTGCACCCGGAAAAGCCGGGATCTTAGCCTGCGGAAGATCTGTGGGGCGTGCTGCCCATGGCACAAATACTTTGCCTCGCCTTTGATCAGCCTGGATAATTGGCAGGGCAACAGCCCATGCTGAATCTGAACGACGGGTAGCCTCTTTCATCAAAGCTTCACTCTCTGCTTTAACCTTTTCCGGCACTTCAGGGTATTGGGCAAAAGCCGGTTTAGCTAAACCCAATGCCGCTGCTACTAAAAATAAAGCTGTGTGTTTTTTCATATTCTATATTGGTAATATTCTTTCTGTTGATTGGTTAGCAGGTACCCATCGTTCAATTAATTTATTATTGAAGCGGATCAAACGGCCCACCCCAGGTGTTGTTTTGTTGTAAATTGACATTGTTTAACAATGCAGCCGCAGGGATACCGAAAAAGTAATCGCCCGCCTGTACCGCTATACTGTATGAATCCAATGTTTTGGTTTTAACCGTGAACGATGTGCTGTACAACGCATCCAATGACGCAGTTGCCGAAGCATCCCTTGTACCGGTGATATAATCTTTAGCACTTGCGTTGTTGTTAAGCGTAACTGTGAGGCCTGTTCTTTTCGAGCCGTTCAATGTGCTTTCAAGCAGTTTACGGCGGCGAAGATCCCAGTAGCGTTTACCTTCAAAAGCAAACTCAATTTTGCGCTCATTCATGATAGCGGTGATCATTTGATCAGGGCTCATACCTGCATCTAAACCGTACTGGTTATCAGCACCTGCCTCAATCCCGGCACGTTTCCGGATAGCTGCAATATTGGTATAGCCGGTAGTTACGTTACCCAAAGCGGCAGCACATTCGGCTTGATTTAATAAAACTTCGGCATAACGGATCTCCATCCAATCGGTACCTACATAAGGTGCATTAGCTACGCTAACATTTGGGTCGATAGCTTTACGCAGATAAAACCCGGAATTTGTTGCTGATGCCGGTTCAGTAGTCTTAACACCTGAACCATCTGCCTTGTTGTAGTAAAAGTAAGTCCACAGGCGGTATGAAGTGTTACCGTTAATAGGCCAGTTACAACCGTTATAGGCAATAGTTTTGTTAAACCGAGGATCGCGGTTGTCAAAAAACTTTGAATCGTCATAAGCATATTTTGATGACGTGCCGGGAGCTTTACCGTCAAGCATGGGGTATGATTTTACAATATCCCAGGTAGGCTGATTTGAACCACCTTTGGTACCCAAATAAGCCGGCCGGGTTGCATTATCATAAGTGTTGTTATTCTGGTTTTGATCTGTTGAAGATGTGTTGTAACCTGTAACCAAAATAGCTTCAGGGTTGCTGCTGCTTTCGGTAAACCACATATTATCATATGACGAGTTTAAGCCGTAGTTATTGGCAGTCAGGATCTGGATCGCCTTATCATTGGCGTCAGCAGCAGTTTGCCAGCGTGCAGCATCATTGCTGGGGTTAAACTGAGGACTTGCATAGGTTAACAGCACCCTGCCTTTGAACGAGGCGGCAGCTGCCGATGAAATACGGCCATAATCGCTTCCGCTCCATTTAGCAGGCAGGTATTTGATACAGCTGTCCAAATCGCTCACAATTTGTTTAAAGCATTCTGAAGTTTTGTTACGAGGCAATAAGGCCGCGCTTTTGGCATCCTGGCCAATAGCATCAAGTGGTTTTAATACCAGCGGAACGCCGCCGTATAACCTTACCAGATCAAAATACCTGAAAGCCCTCCAAAAATAAGCCTGTGCTTTATACCTGTTTTTGGTAGAGGCAGGTAAAGTACTGGCATCAAGGTCCTGCAGGGTTTGGTTGATATTACGGATCCGACCGTAATTATTGCTGATGTTTACCGATGTGCCGATATCGCCAACGGTTTCAATAGTAACCGTGCCTTTTACATATGCGTTATCGCTGTAAAACTCGTCGCATTTGTCGCCGCCGCCGCCAATAGCGCCTCCGGTATCACCAAACCAACCGGGTTGGTTAGCGGTGTACAGATAATTGATATTTAAGATAGCTACCGTTGAGTCATTAAATACCTGGCTGGGCGTGCTATGGGTAAGATCCTCTTTATCGAGCACCTTTTTACAGTTTGTAAACAGGGCTGATACGATCAAAGCTGCAAATATGGTTTTAAATAATTTCATGTCTTTCAAAGTTTAGAAGCCTAAGTTTAAACCAAAAGATACTGTACGTAAGTTGGGATATACCCCAAATGGTGATGAAATATCACGATAATGATCAGGGAACGGATTTACAAAGTTGATAGGGTTTGTAGCCACAACGTATGCCCTGATGCTTGACATGCCGAGCCTTTTGGTTAAACCGGCAGGCAGCGTATAGCTTAAGTTAGCGCTGGAGATATTCCAGGTGAACGGACTAACAAACCAGAAATCACTTGTAACACTCACATCATCTGAGTAGTACGGATCAGGGAATTTAGCATTTGTGTTGGTTGGCGTCCAGTGATCGGCCCAAAATACCGGCCTGTTCTGGTTAGCAGTAGCTTGTTTAATGGCCGCGCTCTCAATTGATTGCGTACCGCCCCAGCTCATGCCCATCACCACGTTTAAGCTTAGTGTTTTATAAGAACCTCCGAAGTTAAGACCAAGATTGTAGTGGTTTGATGCTTTGTTGCCTAAATAAAACTGATCATTAATATCATTTTGTTTGATGATACCGTCACCGTTTTTATCAACATAGTTGATCATACCGGGAGTCGGTGTATAACCGAAGATCTTAACGTTTTGCGCGCCGCCGGCTGCGGCAGCCCTTTGGGCAATGATCGCATCGGCATCAGCTTGCGTACGGATGATCCCGAGTGATTTGTAACCAAGTGTACCCGGATCGCCTGATTTACCGGTCAGGTCCTGAATGGTACCTACCTGGGCCGCAGCGATATCATATTTGATATATTTATTATCGCTCCAGGCAAAGAATGGGCTGAAACTATAACTGAAGTTTGATCCTATCTTATCTTTCCAGCTTGCAGAGATCTCATAACCGAATGTATTGATGATACCATAGTTTTCGGCAGATGGCGCTGCACCAATGGTTACCGGAACCGAAGTGTTCAGTGAAGCAAGCATGTCA
>NZ_DASVOB010000250.1:0-4182 GCF_036383575.1 Mucilaginibacter sp. | reverse complement strand
ACCTGATCATTAAGAAAGGGGAACATGGCGCCCTGTTGTTCCATGGCGATCAGGTGTTTTTTGCACCAGCTTTACCATTAGAAGAAGTATTTGACCCCACCGGCGCCGGCGATACTTTTGCAGGTGGCTTTATTGGTTATATGGCCAAAGTGGGTACCGTTAACTTCAACAACATGAAAAACGCCATCATCTTTGGTTCGGCACTGGCCTCATTCTGCGTTGAAAAATTTGGTTCAGAAAGATTAAGAAACCTTAGCGAAGAAGAAATAGCTAACCGCATACAGGAGTTTGTAGGCCTGGCTAAATTTGAATTGTAAAAGCCCTCCTAAACCTCCCTAAAGGGAGGACTTAAAAAAACTAAGCCCCATTTAGCTATCTATGCGGGGCTTAGTTTTCCTATCTTCTCAAACTTTTCAAATACTGTTTCTGTGTGTGGGGCATCGGGAAGTTCATCTGTAAGGTCCTGCCCGGCCCAGTGCTCATAGTGTTTACCATTACGCCATAGGCGGCTTTCGGTTACATCATAAATATCGCCTTTGTAAGCTACCCATATCTGGGGCTTATCCTGGCCATTGCGTAAGGCCAGCTGTGATTTGGTGTATGTTGGCAGTTCACTCATTTACTTAATTTCCGCTGCTTAAAGTATTCAAAGAAACCAATATTCATCAGCAATAAACCCATCAGGTAAAAATGATCCTCGAAAGGGATAGTACCAACCCGCTTCCCCAGGTTTTCGGCATTGTTATACAGCACAATTGGTATGGAGGTTAATATGCCGTTCACTATATAAAACGGCAAAAGTGCTACAAAATATGCAAGGTAATACCGGTTTAACCATTCTGCCTTAAAAACGTATTGAATCAGGAGTACCAATACCAGTAATAAACTAAAGGTAACTGCCGTATAAAGCCTGGCATGATAAAATATCAGCATCAGGATGCTCAGCATTATCACCAGGCTGCTTATGATACTGGTAAGCCTGAAAGGCATCAGCCATTTAACATAATAATTAAGACAGGCGTAAATAAATATGCAGGCAAATGGCACCGTTAAAAAGAATAGTATTTCCTCTATAGGCAAGCCAAAAAACTTAATTCCGATAATATACGAGGGGTTAAACGACCATACCCCTTTAATGGTAAAAAGCACATCCCAAAACAAAAAAAACAGACCGGTAATAGTCATTCCCGGCCATATAAATTTCCAGTTTTTATGAAATTGCACCCTTTTATCAAACGAAAGCACAACGGGAAAAAATACCGTTAGCAGGTTGATCAGCAAATAGGTGTATCTCACGTAAGTTCGGTTAAATGTTTATTAAGGATTTGGTTTTGGGCGGGTGTACATCTTTTTGAATGGATCAGGAATTTGATGATCGCTATGGTCAATTCTTTATCGGCCGAGCCATAGTTCTTTTTATCCAGTTGTGTTATAATATCTTCACTATCGGTAGCAAGATCTTTGTTGAATCCTAAAATAGAGGGCACGTTATGTTCGATAGAAAAGCGCATGAACCTGATCTCGATATTATGCGGATCGGCCGTTACCGCTTGTTTAAATACTTTTTCTGACCTGTTAAGATATTTTATTTTAGAATAAGGGTTCCAGGCATGTTTAGCTTTTAAGGCAAGCAATGCACCTATAAAGCCGTTCACAATACCGGTTTTTTCTTTAATATGATCGAGGCTGCTATACAGCGAATCGGTGGTTTTACTTTTATCAATAGCGATCACCATTTGCTTACGCAATACTTTCAGATTGGGTTCATCGGCCTTAACCGGTTGAAATAAGAACATCAGCGCCAATACGTTGGCTACAAAAAAAATCTTCCTGAACATTAAATAACATTTAATTTTTGCTGCAGTACAGCTTTGATATACAAACTCATTTTACGCGCATCAGATACCCTGATACGCTTTTGCAATATTACACTGGCCGGCGTGTAACTAATTTTTTCAAACAGCTGCAGGTAGTAAATATAAGCAATATAAACCCCAAGCCTTGTACCAACAGGCAAACGTTTTATTCCCTCAAAGGCTTCGTCAAAATCGTGCTTGATCTCAGCTTCAATGGCCAATTTATCCTGTTCTGTAAAGTTATTAAAATCAATCCCCGGAAAATAGGTACGTCCGCGTTCGGTATAATCAGCCTTAACATCCCGTAAAAAATTCACTTTCTGAAATGCCGCCCCCAGGCTTCGTGCTTTGGGAATTAGTGACTGGTATAAAACATCATCGCTGGTAAAAACCCGCAAACACATTAAACCAATAACTTCCGCCGATCCGTAGATATATGTTTGATAGCTATCCTGATCATAAGCTTTATTATCCAGGTCCATTTCCATTGACCGCAAAAAAGCTTTGATCAGTTCATGATCGATACCATACCGGTTAACAACCTGCTGAAAAGAATGGATCACCGGGTTAGTACTTATCCCCTCTTTAATGGCCTTAAAAGTTTCCTCCTTAAACCCGCATATCAGTTGCTGCTGGTCATAATTATGAAAAGTATCTACAATTTCATCGGCAAAACGCACAAAACCATAGATGGCATAAATAGGATACCGGAAACTTTTATCGAAAGTTTTAATGCCGAGACTAAAGGATGTGCTGTATTTTTTAGTTATCAGTTTACTGCATTCAAAACATGCTTCATCGTACAGGTTCATCATCGGCACTCGCGTGGTCATTTGTTCAAAAGTACAAATTCAAAGCCGTATTGTTTTTTAATGGGCCTAAAACAATTTGCTTACCTTGGGCTTCACATTAAACATGAGCAGCAGCAAGCATATTATTGTTATTGGTTCGGGCTTTGCAGGTTTATCGGCGGCCTGTGTTTTGGCCAAAGAAGGATATAAAGTTACCTTACTGGAGAAAAACGATCAGCCCGGCGGGCGCGCCCGGGTTTGGGAACAGGACGGCTTCCGTTTTGATATGGGGCCAAGCTGGTATTGGATGCCCGATGTGTTTGAAAACTTCTTCGCGCGGTTTGGCAAAAAAACTGCTGATTATTATCAACTTAAAAGACTTGATCCCGGCTATCGCATTTATTACAGCCAAAACGAAATATTGGATGTGCCTGCAAACATGACTGAACTCGAAGCCCTGTTTGAACAAACAGAGCCTGGCAGCAGCAAAGCATTAAAAGAGTTTTTAGCTCAGGCTGAGTATAAATATAAAGTAGGCATGGGCGAATATGTTTTCCGCCCCTCTCATTCCATCTCTGAATTTATTGATCTCAATCTCATCAAAAAAAGTTTCAGTATTCAACTGTTGACCAGTATGAGCAGTCATGTACGCAAGTATTTTAAAAACCCCAAACTGGTTAAGTTACTTGAGTTCCCGGTATTGTTTTTAGGTGCTACACCGCAAAACACCCCTGCCATGTACAGCATGATGAACTATGCCGATCTTTCGCTGGGAACCTGGTACCCCATGGGCGGGATGAACGAAATAGTAAAAGCTATGGTGAGTTTGGCTACCGAACTTGGGGTTGAGATAAAACTGAACACGGAGGTCACTAAAATTGAGGTAAAAGATAAACAGGTTAGCAACATACAAACCAATAACGGGGCGTTTACTGCCGATATGGTAATTGCCGGGGCCGACTATGAGCATGTTGACCAACATCTGCTTGATGCCCCCCATCGCAACTACACGAGTAAATATTGGGATAGCCGTACCATGTCGCCATCGAGTTTGCTTTTTTATATCGGCACCAACAAAAAAGTGCAGGGTATACAGCATCATAATTTGTTTTTTGATGAGGATTTTGAGCTGCATGCCAAAGAAATTTATACCTCACCGCAATGGCCAACCGATCCATTATTTTACGTTTGCTGCGCTTCAAAAACAGACAGCACCGTAGCTCCTGAGGGTGGAGAAAACCTATTTTTCCTGATGCCGATAGCCCCGGGATTAAATGATGATGAAACTATCCGCGAAAAATATTTTAACCAGATGATGGACAGGTTCGCCCACATTACCGGGCAGGACATCCGCGGTTCGATAATAGTGAAACGTAGCTATGCGCTCAATGATTTCAAGGCCGACTATCACTCTTTTAAAGGCAACGCCTACGGATTAGCAAACACACTTGCCCAAACCGCATTTTTTAAACCCGCCATGCGGGCTAAACATATCAGCAACCTGTTATATACCGGCCAGCTTACAGTTCCGGGAC
>NZ_DASVOB010000249.1:0-8365 GCF_036383575.1 Mucilaginibacter sp. | reverse complement strand
AAAATACATTATCCTCATGGGCTTATTCAGCTTTTTCGGTAAAAAGGATAACGGGCAATTTGTATCGGCAGAAGCGTTCGAGGAAAAATCGGCAATACAACTCAACATGCTACCCGTACTTATGGAAAAGCTCAGGGAGTTGAATGTTGACGAAGACAGGGAACTCATGCTTGAGTTTTTCTTTTATACCAATACGTATCAAAAAGCCCAAACATTTGCGCAGGAACTATCCAATTTAAACTACCAGGTAAAATATGGCGTTTCTGAAGGGAATAAAAAGCTCTTCATTATTACCGGGTGGACAATTAAAGTAAAAATGAAAGATGCTGTTGTAGCAGCATGGATCAGGCAGATGTGCAGCCTTGGCTATAAATTTGATTGTGAGTTTGATGGCTGGGGTACCATTCCCGATCAGTAATATTATTGTGTACCTGCACGCCTAATTGGCATTCTTAAACTATATTTGAGCAACGTATTTACTCATGAAGATAGTTTTTGCCGCCCTGATAACCTGTTTTGTTGCCTTATCTGCCAAAGCCCAGCTTACCCCGTTTGAGTTAAGTAAGGATAAAAATCACACTGCAACCTATGCCCAGGTGATTGACTACTATCAAGAACTTAATAAGCTGTACCCGCAGCAAATGAGACTCATTAACTACGGTACTACTGATGTAGGCAAACCTTTAACGCTTATTGTACTTTCAAAAGATAAGGTATTTGACCCGGCTACTATCAAAAAGCAAAACAAACGGGTGCTGCTCATCAATAACGGCATTCATCCCGGCGAGCCGGAAGGCATTGACGCCAGTATGATGCTGGTGCGTGATATGCTGAAAAATAACACGCTGCCAAAAGATGTGGTGATCTGCCTTATAGCGCTGTACAATATCGACGGTAACCTTAATCGGGGACTGAGCCGTGTAAGCCAAAACGGTCCATCGGCTTATGGTTTCAGAGGAAATTACCGTAACCTCGATTTAAACCGCGATTTTATAAAGGCGGACAGCCGTAATGCCTTAGCCTTTACCCAGATCCTGACCACATGGAAACCTGAGATTTTTTTGGATAACCACACCAGCGATGGTGCGGACTACCAATATGTAATGACGCTCATTGAAACCCAAAAAGAGAAGCAAAACCCCGTCCTGGCCGATTATACCACCAAAACGCTTACTCCGTACCTGTATAGCAAAATGAAAAAGAGCGGATACGAAATGATCCCCTATGGTGCGGGTGAAGAAGGTTTGCCGGATTCGGGCATTGTAAGTTTTTTGGAAACACCACGCTTTGCTACCGGGTTTACTGCTCAGCATAACATTATCAGCTATATCACCGAAACGCACATGCTGAAGCCTTTTGACAAGCGGGTATATGCCACTTATGATTTTATGCAGCACCTTATTGAAATTAATCAGCGCGATGCCAAACTGATAGGTGAACTGAAACGCAAAGCCGACGAGCAGGTAACACAGCAAAAAAACTTTGCATTGAGCTGGGCGGTTGATATGGATAAGGTTGATACTATCACTTTTAAAGGTTATGAAGCAGGCCATAAAACCAGTGAGGTTAGCGGCTTGCCAAGACTGTATTATGACCGTGATAAACCCTATGCCAAAACCATAAAATATTATAACACTTATAAAGTTACTGCAACAGCCTATAAGCCGGTGGCCTATGTAATTCCGCAGGCCTGGGGCAAGGTAATTGATCTGTTTAAGCTGAACGGAGTACAAATGAAACAACTGGCACATGACACCACACTTAACCTGCAAATGTATTATATAGCCGATCTGAAAACCCCGGCACGGCCTTTTGAGGGGCATTACCTGCATACCGGCGTAAAGCTTAACCCGGTTGATATGCCAGTTAAATTTTATGCCGGCGATTATGTGGTATATACTAACCAGCCAATAAACCGTTATATCGTGGAAACGCTGGAACCGCAGGGTGTCGACTCATTTTTTGCATGGAACTTTTTTGATTCGGTGCTGGGCGAAAAGGAGTATTTTTCGGATTATGTTTTTGAAGATATTGCTGCCGATCTGCTAAAAAAAGATCCTTCAATTAAACAAAAACTGGAGGATGCCAAATCAAAAGATCCGGAACTGGCCAAAAATGCCGAAGCGCAGCTGATGTTCGTTTACCGCAATTCGCCTTATTTTGAAAAAACTTTTATGCGCTACCCTGTAGGCAGGCTTTTAATTAATACCAAACTCGACCTTAAATAAATGGAATACTTACAAACGGCCCCGGTGGCTTGTGCTATTTTCGCAATAACTATTATTACTTCGCTTTTAGCCTTTTCAAACAATAACCTGTACGGTCGCATGATGCTGCATCCTTACACCGTTTCGCGCGGTAAAGATATCCACACCATAATCACCAGCGGACTTATTCACCGTGATTGGATGCACTTGTTTTTCAATATGCTGTCGTTCTATTTCTTCGCTTTTGGGCTTGAACCTTTATTGGGGCACGTTCAATTTGCCATATTGTATACCGTGAGCCTGATACTGAGCGATATGCCTACTGTGCTTAAACACAAAGATCATTACAGCTATTACAGTTTGGGCGCATCCGGAGCGGTAAGTGCGGTTATTTTCAGTGCTATATTATATAACCCGCTGGCCCAAATGATGATTTTGCCGATACCAATTCCTATCCCGGCAGTGATATTTGGTGTATTATATTTAGTGTACTGCCACTTCGCATCTAAATACTCGCGCGATCAGATCAACCATGATGCACACTTTTATGGTGCGCTGAGCGGCTTAATGATCACCATTATATTTCACCACGAAATTTTACCCGACTTTTGGCAGCAGATTACAATGGCAGTTTCAAATCTTGGCCATTAATAAATTCCCCATCAGCATTAAATAAAAAGCTCATAGGCTTCTCGGGGTTCTTGATGATCTCTAACAGCAGGAACCCCCAGTTTTTCCAGAAGTTTTCCAGTACCTGTCCGTAAGTTTTGTTCATCCAGTCATCAAACAAAGGCTTACTGCTGGTGCCACGCAGGGGCAGGGCTTCTAATGAAATGGTATCGCCAATATTGAAAATATCATATTCGGGCAGGCGGTTAAACAGGTAAGCCGAATAAAAGAACCTTGCGTTTAGCTCTTCAAACTGAATGGGGTGCAATATGTTATCGGCAATTTTATCTAAAGCCTCTTTATGGTAACGGGCATTGGCACCGTTATCCTGCAGGCAAATGATCATGCCAAAATCTTTGATGCGCAGTGAAAAGGTGAGCGTATTGATCTCATCACGATAGCCAAAGACGTTTTCGGCATTATCAACCTTAAACAAAACCAGGCTGTAGGGCTTAAAGCCATCGAACTCAATAGGGAGATTGAGACTTTGCAGCATCATGTGCAGGTTATTGAATTTATGGATGATGGATTGCGAAATATTAAACGCCTCGCCTTGTGAATGCTGGAGCTTGATGCCTGCCTGGATCTCATTAAAAATAATCCCGTACAGCAATTTACCCGCCCACAGGAACAGTTTATCCTCATCAAGCACTTTCAAGGCCTCGTAACCGGTATCAAAAGCAGCAGCAATTTCGTTTTCAAGCGGTTCAAGATATAGCTCGTTAACTTCGGCGGTGCAGGGCAGCTTCAGGTCTTTGTAGGTCGCCATACTTTCGTCAAGCAGTTTAAACGGCTTATCTTCCAGCTCGTAACGGCTCATGAGCCATTGCGGAAATACCTGGATCTGTTCCTCGGGCGAATTAAGGATTTGCCCCGTAAGGAAACATTTATTGTTGCTGAAATTGAAATTGGTGAACGGTGAATAAATTTGTGCCGGCATGGCCGCAAAGATAAGCACGATTTTCATACTAAAATTTTAGCTTTGGTTTTTAACATGGAACTGACATATCAACCCTACGAGCTTCTGCTGAAGCATGCTTTTACTATAGCCAAATTTTCGCGCACCTCTACACCGGTTATGCTGGTACAGATCAGTCACGAGGGCAAAATAGGCTACGGCGAGGCCTCCATGGTGCCCTACATGGGCGAAAGCCATCAAAGCGCTACCGAATTTTTGAGCAAGGTTGATATCAGTCAATTTAGTTATCCTTTTGATTTTGGAGCGATCATTAATTATCTTGATACTATAGCACCCGGCAACCCGGCCATTAAAGCGGCCATTGATATCGCCCTGCATGATCTCGACGGTAAACTGAAGCAGCAATCCTGTTGGCAATTGTTAGGCAGCAACCCTACGCTGATGCCTGTTACCAGTTTTACCATAGGTATTGATACGCCCGAAATGATCATCAAAAAGGTGAAAGAGGCCGAGGGTTTTAAAGTGATCAAGGTTAAGTTGGGCAGGGATAGCGATAAAGAATTGATCAATACCATCCGTTCGGTAACTGATGTACCCCTTTATGTTGATGCCAACCAGGGCTGGACAGATTTGCAGCAAAGCCTTGAAATGACTTACTGGCTGCATGAGCAAGGCGTACAATTGATAGAACAGCCCATGCTTAAAACCGATCCCGACAGCAATGCCTGGCTTACCGAGCGCAGCCCCATTCCCATTATTGGCGATGAAGCTGTTCAACGATTTGAAGATGTGGAAAAAGCTAAGGGTGTTTATACCGGGATTAATATCAAACTGATGAAATCGGCCGGGCTGTATGAAGCAAAGCGGATGATAGATAAAGCCCGCGAGCTTGACCTGAAGATCATGATAGGCTGTATGACCGAAACAAGCTGCGCCGCACTTGCCGGACTGGCCATCGCCCCCCAGGCAGACTGGGTTGATCTTGACGGCCCCTTTTTGGTAAGCAATAACCCGTATGTAATGCCCGAATTTAGTGAAGGAAAATACATATTGAATAATGATGCGGGCTTAGGGCTTAGGTTTTAAGAGCTTTTAGCTTCTATATAAATCCATATTCTGCAAACCATCCTTGCCTCTTATCGGTTATCCTAATACATCTAAATAAAAAACATCATGGATAAATTAGAAATAAAAGGCGGATGGAATGAGCTGAAAGGAAAAATCAAACAAGCTTATGGTGATCTTACCGACGATGACCTTACCTGGCAGGAAGGCAAAGACGATGAAACACTTGGCAAGCTTCAGCAAAAAACGGGCAAAACCCGCGATGAGCTGGTGAAGTGGATCAATAGTTTATAAAATTTGAAAAGCTCCGGGAACGGGGCTTTTTTATTGAAATAGTTTGGACACTTCAATATCAAAACCAGGCAATTTCCAACGATTATTAATTCCGTCGAAACTATTATCCCCAGCTACATTGTTGAGGATTGTTAACTTTGCCTGATGAAAGTTACCAAACCAACCATACTTGTTGTAAATGACGATGGTATTACCGCACCGGGAATTAAAGCCCTCATGGATGCCATGGCCGAAATTGGCCGCGTTGTAGTTGTTGCTCCGGATAGTCCGCAATCGGGCATGGGGCATGCTATCACCATTGGTAAGCCCTTACGATTAGACCAGGTTGATATTTACGAGGGCATTGAAATGTACCGTTGTTCAGGCACTCCTGTTGATTGCGTGAAGCTTGCAGTTAACAAGATCTTTAAAGGTCAAAAACCTGATCTCTGTGTTTCGGGGATCAACCATGGTTTAAATAACTCTATCAATGTGCTGTATTCAGGCACCATGTCGGCAGCGGTTGAGGGAGCTATTGAGGGGATTCCATCAATAGGCTTTTCTTTGGATGATTATACCTTACAGGCCGATTTTGAGCCCTGCATTAAGTTTGTAAAAGAATTGGCTTTACAGGTTTTGGCCAACGGCTTACCGCAAGCCAGTTTGTTGAACGTAAACTTCCCGAATACAAAACATATTAAAGGCATTAAAATTTGCAGGCAGGCAGCGGCCAAATGGGCCGAAGAATTTGATGAACGTGTTGATCCGCATAAAAGACCTTATTATTGGCTTACAGGTGTGTTTCAATTGAACGATGGTGGCGAAGACACCGATGTTTGGGCTTTGGATCAGGGCTATGCTTCGGTTGTTCCCGTGCAGTTTGATATGACTGCCCACCACGTAATTCCCTATTTAAACAATTGGAAGTTTAACGTATAAGCATGCTTAATAAAAACAATACATCTACAGGCTTATTACTGGGCGCTATATTGCCGGGCATAAGCCTGCTTGTTTTTTGGTTCCTGCTTAAAAATCAGGTTGTTTTCATGAACAAACCGGGTATTCCGTACTTTACCGCGTTTGCTATTAACCTATTCATCATCCGTTATTGCTATGCCAAAGGTGCTGATAAAACAGGCAATGGTATCGCTATGATCTCACTTTTGTTTATGCTGGCGATATTCATATTTAAACTGCAATCCTTATAATGAAATATTACCTGGTAGCCGGCGAAGCCTCTGGCGATTTGCACGGGGCTAATTTGATAAAAGCCCTCAAAGCGCTTGACCCGCAGGCCGATTTTCGTTTTTTTGGCGGCGACCTGATGCAGGCCGAGGGCGGTACACTGGTAAAGCACTACGCCGATATGGCATTCATGGGTTTTGTGGAAGTGATTGCCAACCTGCAAACCATCCTCAAAAACATGAAGTCGTGCAAGCAGGATATTTCGGCCTATCAGCCAGATGTGCTGATATTGATAGATTTCCCTGGCTTTAACCTCAAAATAGCTGATTACGCCAAAGCACAGGGCTTTTTGGTTTGCTATTATATTTCGCCAAAGGTTTGGGCCTGGAATCAAAAACGGGTGCTTAAGATCAAACGCATTGTTGATCACTTGTTTTGTATCCTGCCTTTTGAGGTAGCGTTTTATAAAGAATGGGGAATGGAGGTTGATTATGTAGGTAACCCGTTGCTTGATGCTGTTTCGGCATTTAAAGCAGACTCGGGCTTTCTTCAAAAAAATAATCTCACCGGCAAAAAAATTATAGCACTACTACCCGGCAGCCGAAAACAGGAGATCAGCAGGTTACTGCCGGATATGATTGAGGCATCGGTTAATTTTCCAGAATATCAGTTTGTAATTGCAGGGGCACCAGCCTTCCTGGCAGATTATTACGTGCCTTATTTAAACGGAGGGAATATCCCTATTGTATTCAACGCTACTTATGATTTGTTAAATCATGCCCATGCGGCTATTGTAGCTTCCGGCACTGCAACGCTTGAAACGGCGTTGTTTAACGTACCTCAGGTAGTAGTTTACAAAGGAGGGAAATTAACGATAGCCATAGCCCGCATGCTGGTAAAGCTCAAATTTATATCCCTGGTAAACCTGATCATGGATAAAGCAGTGGTAAAAGAACTCATCCAGGAGGAATGTACCGCTAACAAGATAGCTGAAGAGCTAAATCTGATTGTCAATGATTCACCCTATCGCCAAACCATGCTTGATAATTACGATGAGCTTGACGTGCGGATGGGGCAACCTGGGGCATCGGCCAAAACAGCCGGGTTGATTGTTAAATATACTAAGGCCGGGAAGTAAGAACAGACTCTGGCTGCACTGTGTTAAGCTAAAGAAATCCCCCAGAGGGGGTACAGGTTTGTAGCAATAATCTATCCAACATAACCGTGCCAGAGGTACGAAACACCGGAGTTGTGTACCTCTGGCACACGAGACATCCATTTATTTTATTTCTACAAACCTTTTGCACCTCTGGTGCAGCCTGTCCGGCTCTGAACTCAATGATATTGCTAAGGGCGGCAGCTTTTATCCCTTTAGGTCTTTATCTCTTTATCGTTATTTTCTTCAGGCTTCAGCTCCGATTGAATGATATCCTTTTCCAGTTGTTTTTCATCTTTCTGATTGCGCCTGATGATCCATACCAGTAATATAATAACCGCAATAACTACAATGATTACTATAGGATAATTAACCTGATCCATAACGTTGTATTTATGTAGATTCTATTAATTAATTTCACAAACGGTAATCAAAACAACAATCCCCGATTCGCTTTTAGCTTTCTGCCTTTCGCTTTCAGCTTTTATTTTATTCGTGTAATATCAATATCGCCTTAACCGATTTGTTCATCACCTGGTTAACCGTGCTGCGCGTAAATAAACGGTATACTATATTATGGTGATGTTTCACCAGGCAGAGCATATCTGTTTCATGCGATTGGATAAAATTCATGATCCCGTTTAGGGCGCTGCTATCCTGGATATAATTAAATTCAAGATCAGTGTGCTTGATCAGGTCGCGCAGGCGGGCTTCCCAAACCTCTACTTGTTGCAGGTCGGTTTTTTCGGCCACATAAAGCACCTGCATTTTAGCCGAGCCAAACGCCTTGATCATTTCATTTAAAGCATTTACATCAACAGCTGAAAGGCGGGTTTCAAAGTCGGTGGCCAACGTTATCATCGGCACATTTTCAAACTTACTTTCCAGCGG
>NZ_DASVOB010000248.1:0-7318 GCF_036383575.1 Mucilaginibacter sp. | reverse complement strand
GACAGTAATAAAGTTCAGCAGGATCCTGAAATCCAAAAGGCAAGAAAGATCGCTCGTCTGCAAAAAGAAGCGCAAAAACTCGGCCTTACACTTCAAAATGCAGCTTGATTATGAATGCTTTACATGCACGTCATTATAAGGAACAGCAGAGAAATGAGTGATGGGGTGACGCGGCAATCGCATACTATAACAGGGCGGCTATGCTTCCGTGCGATTGCCACGCTACGCTTTACAGCAATGACATAATTTTATCGTGATAGTGCTTACCTTTCCCCTTCCTTCTTCTTCACCTCCTTAGTCATCTTCAAAGTCAAAAATAAGAGCAACCCTAACGAAACGACGATCTCAACCCAAATCAATATGGTATAATCTTTTCCGGCCGGTTTGGCAGTTACGGCATAGTCAGTGTTTTTAATAACAGCTTCATGTTTTATAACCGGAGTATTCTCCCTTATGCTATCGGCAAAAAATTTAAGATCATACTCGGGAGCCTGTGCCAGGGGATCTCCAACCAGGAATTGGTAGCTTTGCTTAGCCTCCAAATAACTGATCAGGTATTCGTCGGATTGATAAGCTTTGATCTCGCCGATGCTCAGCGGCTGGTTATCGCCATTGCTTATCTCTATCAGCAGGTGATTGGTTTTTGCAGCTATCAGCAGATCGGGGGCTTTATTCGATGATAATTCAGCTTCGTTAAGCAGCTCTTTGCCGTTGTTCACAAACTGATAAACAGCAACGCCGCGTTTATAATACCTCGGTGCGCTGATGCTGAGGTGCAGCCTGTTTACCTGGTAATTATCATTCAGCTTTACATCAATAAATGTAGTTTTATTACTATCCGCACGGATAATATTTACAGGCACAATAGCTGTATAACTTTGAGCGGCCGATGCATACTCGGTATAAATGCCGGCCTGTAAAAACTTAACCGGGCTCTTATTTTTATCGTTTACCTGGATTTTTAAATAACGATAGTTACTTGCCGGGAAGGACAATGATTGCAGGTAAGTGCCTTCACTGTTTTGTACCGCCTCCTGTAGCGGAATATCTTCCTGGATGGCGAACCACTGATTGAGATCATCGCTGCCCAGCAGGTTCACTTTGCGTTTTACAGCGGTGTTTTGCAACCTGATCCAAAGGCGGTCGAGCACCAGTCCGGTTTTATTTTCGATGACAAAAACAGTGCTGGTATCGGTTTTTGGGGTATTGGTTATCTCCGGGAAAACAACAAAGCTTTTCTGGCTTTTTTGCGGGAGACTACCGGCCTGGATGTACGGCACAAAATTGCCTTTCGCATCCGCAATACGAATGTCCGACAGATCGGGTTTCGCCTTTGCAACCAACGCCGGTTGTAAGCCAATGCGGTAAAAGCCGGTGCTGTCAATCTGTTGTAGCGCGGCTTTATATTTAAAGTTTTTTTGTGCCGATGCCGGTAATGTCGCCCCGCAAAGCAGCAGTATAAAAAGTGTTAGCCTATTCATTTTTTTTAGCTTCATCATCGGCAATAGATTTTTTTGCTGTTCGCTGGTACATAAACGCCACAATAAGGAGCAGTACCCCCAAACAAAAGAAAGCAGCTATTTTACCCCAAACCGGGATGTTTTTAATATCGAACAAAAATAATTTTAATAAGGTAAGCGAGAACAACGTCAACGAGGCCACCCGCATTACCCGCAGCTTGTACCTCATGCCCAGCCACATCAGCGCAAAGGAAAGAAGTCCCCATAACACAGGCAAACCGGTTTTTACATACACAGTTTCTATTTGATCGATAGGATTTGCTTTACTAAAGAATAGCAAGTTGCTCATCAGGCTTACCTCAAAACTTAAAAATAAAACAACACCGGCGCTCAATAACCAGGTGAACACTTTCTGGAGACCTTCGTCCATTGTTTGCTGGCACAAGCGGATGACCCTGTAAAACAGTAAACCTGTAAATACAGCCCCTATCCAATGTGCAATAAAATGACTTGTTGACGGTTTGCCGCCTTCCAGCATTAAATGCTGCAGTGAATAGTATTGTGGTGTAAGTACCAGATAAACAATTACACAGATGAGCAGGATAGTAAGTTTCACGCTATCAGCAAAATTGATGACCTCTATTTTAGGTGATATTGTATAATAGATAGATACAAACACCGGTGTATAAACCATCACATATAAAATATTAAGCCCGGTATCCGGGTAATGATTCAGGAACTGATGGTTGATCTCCAGTAGGCCACTTAAAAACAAGAGTACAAGTGCTGCTACCCCAAAAAGTTGTTCGGTGAAAGCTTCGGTATGCGCTTGTTTAGTTGTGTCCCTTTTAACCAGTACCGAAAGTAAAAATGAACTTACGGCAGCGAATACCGTTGTGATGAAACCTTTATTAGCTATTATGGTGAGACTTTGATTGTAATTACCATAAGTTTGATATAAGTCCATAACCAGGCTCAACAACATGGCTATCCATAAAAAAACGGACGTATATTTCATGAGCTGGATTCCCGAGCGCAGGTACAGCCAGTAAAGCAGCACCGTTTCCGAAGCCCAGAAAATAGTGATGTTATTGCCGTGCAGTTGGATAGGCGCCGCCAATGAAATAAAGGTTAGCGTAATGCCAATAAGCAGGTACAGGATATTGGTATCCACTTTACGGTTGCGGAACAGGATGTATGATAGCACCAGGTTCACTACGGCCAAACTCACGCAAAATAAACCGCGGTACTGCTCATCATGCATCATGGTTAACAGGTACAAGCCGGCAGCAAAATACAGCCCTGTATTAATAAGCAGGATGCTGAAATCGGATGCTATGAATTTTTTGTTCTCCCGCACATTGTTGGCTATGTTGATGACAAAGTAAAGCGCGTAAAAAATACTGGCGTAAATAAAACCGAAATGATAGGTAGGTGGCGTAAGGGTATACAATACGGTTGAAAAGACAATCACCGTGAAACCAAACGAAACAATATTGAGTATCCGCCATGCTTTATAATAAGCAATAATAAGCAGGCCGGTATTTAATATCAACAGGTAAATGAACAGACCATTGTAATTGGCGCTGCCGTTGCTTACCATAAAAGGACTGGCAAAACCGCCAACTAAAGCTGTCACGGCCAACTCCTGCTTATCATACAATAAAGAAAGCAACACCGCAAAAATGGTGATCACAATTAAAATGATGAACGCCGTTGTTTGGTTAAACAGGTGGAACTGCTGAAATGCCAGCGTTATGGTAAAGTAAAACACGGCCAAACCGCCGCCTACAAGTACCGAACTGAACGCCTTGTAGCTATTACGAAGGGCATGCGCGACACCAATCAAGATACCACCACAAACAATGCCTATGCCAACGCGGCCAACTAAGCCTATCCAATCGTTATCAATAGCGTATTTTACAAAGAAGCCGATGGCCAGCACCAGTATGGCTATACCTATTTTATTGATGAGGTTTTCACCGATGAATTTCTCCAGGTCGGGATGGCGCTCAAAGAATGACAGCCTTGGCTCAACTGGTTTTGCCGGTTCAAAATCACGCGTTTTTACAGGGCGATTGATAATTGATGAACTATCCTCAATAACCTCGGGGTGTCTTTCAATCTTTGGCGACGTAACAGGTTGTGGTTTTATTTCAGCCTCAATCGGTGGTTGAGGTTTTTCAACAGGAGGCTCAGGTATGGTTGGAATAACCGGTGGCGTTGGGGTGATTGCCGGTACAGGTTCTTCCGCTTTTTTAACGTCTTCGCTAACTATCCGGGTTATTTTAAGCTGTTCAACAAGGCGCTTTAAATCGTGTATTTTAAGTTCAAGATCGCTGATCTTATTGTTTAAACTGCCCTTGTGGTTCAGCATCATTATAATGACAACCACTAATAAGACAACGGCTAATACATCCATAGTTTTAGGTTTGTAAAAAATAAAGATAGCGGAATTATAAAATAATCCACCATCGGGATAGGTAACAGCAAGGAAATCGCCTTTAAAATGATCAGACCTGTGAATAAATTGGAGTTAAAAATTTTCACACGAATTGATTTTCAAACCGGCCACAATTAATCGAATTACACGAATTTCAAATCGACATCAATAAAAAATTCGTGTAATTCGATTAATTCGGAAAAATTTGTGTGAAAATTTCTACTTGTTTTTTCGAATCAATTGATGGAGCCGAAAATTGATCCTGTGTATAATAATCCGGCTTTAATTGTAATTTAGCTTTACAGGCCATTACTAACCACCTATAAACCGCACTATTTCATGAAGGTATTTTTTAAACGCTGCGTTTTTGCATTTTTTCTTTTTACTACAGTATCCGTTTATGCGCAATCCATCAATCCGGCGCTTTTAAAATACCAGTGGAAAGCATCATGGATCACCGCTCCTGGCGAATCGTTAAAAGATTATGGCGTTTATTACTTCAGGAAAAGTGTTGAGCTTACCGCTAAACCCGCCTCTTTTATCGTTCATATATCTGCCGATAATCGCTATAAACTTTATGTTAATCAAACACTGGTTTCATTAGGCCCGGCCCGTGGCGATACCTATTACTGGAATTACGAAACGATTGACCTTGCTCCATATCTTCAATCGGGAAAAAACACTATAGCCGCTGTGGTCTGGAACGATGGCGATTATCGTCCTGAAGCGCAGATCTCCTTGCAAACAGGTTTCATTATGCAGGGTGATACTCCGGCCGAAGAGATTATCAACACCAATAAAACCTGGAAGTGCATCCGGGATAAATCATTTCAACCTATTACCGGTATCGGCTGGCATCCTTATTATGTTGCAGGTCCGGGCGAAAGGATAGATCTGAATCAATCCATAAAAGATTGGAATACCGCAGGGCTCGACGACAGTAGCTGGAAAAACGCTATCCGCATAGATAACGGGAACCCCAAAGGCGTAACCAATGCCTTTGGCTGGATGCTGGTGCCATCATCAATACCGGCCATGGAGATGACCTATCAAAGGATCCCGGTTTTAAGGAAAGCGGATGGGGTTACTATTCCATCTACATTCCCTGCAACTAAAACAGCTATTACTATCCCGGCCAATACCTCGGCTACTTTACTGCTCGATCAAACCTATTTGACCAATGCTTTTTTAACATTGAATTTCAGCAAGGGGAAAAACGCTGGCATCGGCATCAGTTATACCGAATCATTATTTAAAACCCTGACCGGTCCGGAGGGTACTGTTAAAGGTAACCGGAATGATGTGGATGGGAAGATCTTTGTTGGCAGGCGTGACAGCATCGTTTCGGATGGCGCTACGGGTAATTCATTTACTACTTTAACCTGGCGTACATTCAGGTATGTTGAGGTGAAGATAACTACCAAAGATGAGCCCTTGGTTATTGATGATATTTACGGAACGTTTACCGGGTATCCGTTTAAAATGAATGCCAAACTGGAAACGCCCAATCCCGAAATGCAGCAGATGCTGGATATCGGCTGGCGCACCGCCCGCCTTTGCGCCGGTGAAACTTATACTGATTGTCCTTATTATGAACAACTGCAATACGTGGGCGATACCCGCATTCAGGCGCTGGTATCTTTTTATAACAGCGGCGACGATAGGTTGGTTCGCAATGCCATCAACCAAATGGATCATTCCCGCCTGGCTGAGGGCATTACACTAAGCCGTCACCCTTCTTTCTCGCCGCAAATCATATCCACCTTTTCGTTATGGTATATCGGCATGCTGCACGATTACTGGATGTACCGGCCAGATAGTTTATTTATTAAGGATAAACTGCCCGGTATGCGCGATGTGCTCAACTTTTTCAGCAAATACCAGCAAGCCGATGGTTCCTTAAAGGATACGCCCTATTGGACATTTGTTGACTGGGTGAACGACAAAGGCTGGGATTTTGGCCAGGCCCCCAAAAGCCATAAAGGCACATCGGCTATATTGGATATGCAATTGATGTGGGCCTACCAACAAGCCGCGGAAATGGAAGCAAAAATGGGGATGCCTGCATTTGCAGCCGTGTACAAAGCCAAAGCCGCACAATTGAAAACCGCCATCCAAAACAAATATTGGGATGCAGGCAAAAAGCTTTATGCCGATACCGAGGATAAACAATTGTTCTCGCAGCATACCAATTCTATAGCAGTGTTAGCCGGTATGGTAAACAGTGTGACCGCGCATGATATCAGCTTAAAACTATTGAATGATAGTACACTTACCAAATGCACCATCTACTTTAAATATTACCTGCACCAGGCCATGGTAAAAGGAGGCCTGGGCGATGATTATTTAAACTGGCTTAATATCTGGCGCGATAATATCAAAATGGGTTTAACCACCTGGGCCGAGATCTCCGACCTCGACCATAACCGCTCTGATTGCCATGCCTGGGGTGCAAGCCCCAATATTGAGTTTTACCGCACTATTTTAGGTGTGGATAGTTATGCGCCGGGCTTCAGCAAAATAAAAATTGAGCCGCATTTGGGGCAGATCAAAAATATCAGCGGCGAAGTACCGCATCCTAACGGAAAAGTGTATGCTAAATATGTGTTTAACAAAGGAAAATGGAACATCAATATTACCCTTCCCAAAAGCACATCGGGCATTTTTGTGTGGAAAGGGAAAACTTTTACGCTAAAAACTGGTAATAACAATTTAAGTATCTGAAAAAACTAACAGGGATATTAACATTTTACCTTAATTGCATTGATTTTGCCACGCATAAGTAAAATACTTTTAAAAATTGGTTTGGTAAATAAAAGCAACGCTAACTTTACCATTGTTGCTCAAGAGGGATAAATTGATTTTATCGCATTATTTAACAATTTGATATTATTAAAATGTGATATTTATGCGCTGGGAACTAAGGGTTTCACCAAATTGCTAACCAGCTAAATAAATTACGCTAAATGAAAAACACACCATCCCAATTAAGGGTTCTTTCAATCGATATCGGTGGTTCACACATCAAAGCCACTATCCTCAATAAAAAAGGGGAATTAAAAATGGAATACGACAAGATTGCTACCCCAGCACCGGCAAATCCTGAAAACGTAATAAAAGCTATCAACACCCTTGTAAAGGATTTTCCATCATATGATAAAATATCGGTTGGTTTTCCAGGTTACGTAAAAAATGGTGTTGTTAAAACGGCACCTAACCTCGGTTCTGATTTTTGGGCCGATGTTGACCTGAGCAAAAAACTGGAAAAAGCGCTGGGCAAACCTACACAGGTTGTAAACGATGCCGATATGCAGGGCCTTGGCGTAGTTGCCGGTAAAGGCCTTGAAATGGTAATAACCCTGGGTACCGGTTTCGGTACCGCTTTGTTAATGGACGGTCATTTATTGCCACACTT
>NZ_DASVOB010000247.1:0-13993 GCF_036383575.1 Mucilaginibacter sp. | reverse complement strand
ATGAAATTGCAATGGAACAAGATCAACAGCCAGCAAAAAGATATTGAACGGCAGCAATCGCTATTGGCAGAGCAGCGCGAGGTATATAACAGCCAGGAACTGGTGCTCAATATTATTGTTATTACGCTGGTGCTGGCCATTGTTTTTGGAGGACTTGCGTTTTATTCGCTGATGGAAAACCGGAAGATCAATAAAAGCCTGGAGGTTAAAAACGACGAGATTTTATCACAACGGAACCAACTGATCGAGATGTCGGCCCTTGCTGAGGCTGCCACCGAGGCCAAGCTCAACTTTTTCACTAATATCTCGCATGAGTTTCGTACGCCGCTAACTCTCATCCTGTCGCCGGTTGAGGATATGATGCGTAATGAAAAGCTCAATATTATTGCGGGCAAAAATTTAAAACTGATCCACAAAAACATATTCAGGCTGCTGAGGCTGGTTAACCAGCTGATAGATTATCGCAAAATTGAATATGATAAACAACAGATCAATGCATCACCCGGTAACCTGGTGGAGTTTGTGCGCGATATATTGGATAGCTTTCAGCATAACGCCCAAAAACGCAATATCAATATCAGCCTGTCATCGGCCGAAAAGAACATAATTGTTTGGTTTGATGCGAACATGCTTGATAAGGTATTCTTTAATCTGGTATCAAACGCCATGAAATTCACTAAAGATAATGGCCGCATTGAGCTCAGCATTAAACCAACCGATAACGATACGGTTGAAATAACCGTTAGCGACAACGGCATAGGCATGGAATCGGAAGAGGCTGAACACGTTTTTGACCAATTTTACCAGGCCGATAATGGTAATGCCAAAGGCTCGGGCCTGGGTTTATCGCTGTCAAAAGAGATCATTGGCATTCATCATGGCACCATTACCGTAAAAAGCAGGAAATGGCAGGGTACGGCTTTTACCATCACGTTACCGTTGGGAAACCCGCACAAATACACTGCCGACAAAAACACACGTACGAGCAACGCTGCCGCTATCGACGAACGTGCAAGGATCTATACCACCGACCTGGAACAGGCCGAAGAAATAATCAATGCCGATCATTTTGAAACGCCCAAAGAGCAATCAATACTCATTATTGAAGATAATGCTGATCTTTTAAATTACCTGAATAATAAACTTAGCACCGACTATGAAATCTTTACTGCCGATAACGGTAACCTGGGCTTAAGCGAAGCTTTTGAAAAAGTTCCTGATCTGATCATATCTGACGTGGTATTACCCGGCATGTCGGGCAAGGCCATAACCGAAAGCCTTAAAACAGACATGCGCACATCGCACATACCCGTGATATTGTTAACCGCACAGGCCAGTGTTGAACAGCAGATTGACGGCATCCGCAGTATGGCCGATTGTTATATGGTTAAACCCTTCAACTTTGACCAGTTGTTGGCCACCATCAAAAATCTCATCAAAAACAGGGTGATATTGAAAGAGCATTTCAGCAGTGAGGTAAGCCACGGCAAAATGCCGGTATCCAAAACTCTCGATAAAAAATTTCTGAATGATTTTGCAGGCATTGTAGAGCAGAACCTTGCCAATGAAAACTTTAATGTTGATGACATTTGCAAAACCATAGGCATTTCAAGGGTACAATTGTACCGCAAGGTGAAAGCCCTGCTTGGTTGCAGCATTACCGATTATATTTTGAACCGCCGCCTCAAAAAAGCCAAATATTTGCTGGTACACGAAAGCTATTCCATATCCGAGATCACCTATATGGTAGGCTTTTCCAGTCCCAATTATTTTTCGACAGTATTTAAAGCGAAATACAATTGTACCCCAAGTGAATTTAAACGCAATCAGCATTTATAATCAATAACTTGCAAAGTATATCTATTTAATATTTCTGTTTAGGATTTCAATTCATTAAACAAAGGACAGAGCCCATCATTGAGCTCAGAAGCTTTAATTAAAACTGTCTTTACGTCCCTCCAGTGAATCCGTTAGCAACAGTAAAAATCAAGTCTTTCTGAAAGCAGTTAAACTAATGCCTTTATGTTTTTTGAAGAACTTATTTAAATGGCTTTCATCCGAAAATTTAAATTCCGCGACTATTTCATTGATGCGCTTATCACTGAATTTTAGTTTGTGTTCAATTAACCGGAGTTTATACCGGGCAACAAACAAGGAGAGCGTTTCGCCGCTCTGCCTTTTAAAGTAAGTGCCTAAATAGGTTTCTGACAAGCCAAATTTTTCCGCGATCACATTCGCCCGTAATTTTTCAGGCATATAAATATTGGTCTGGATATAATCTATAATATCATGAATCCTGGCATCAGTATTAGCCTGAAGATTCTCTGATTTCATTTTGGTAAGGTTTCTTGCAGTTACTGCAATCAGCGCATTTGCAAAATGCAGCACAGCTTCTTTACTATATAGATCATTATTAGCTATCTCGTGTATTAAAGCATGAGCAAGATGTTTTACAATCGGCTCATCGGGCTTATTTTTCAAAACACATCCCAGCACATGCGAAGCGTGGTACAATACGCATTCCATACAGTTGTCATTCCAGGAGGATTCATTTACATATTTCCTGGAAAATTTCACTAAAAGGAATTCAGTTGCGCTCTCAATTTCAAAACGATATTCATCATTAGGCGTAAGCAACATTAAATTCCCCTCCTGATAGGAAATTTTGTTATTGTTAATATGCAGGAAGCCGGAACCTGTGATAACATAAGCAATTTGAAAAAAAGTTAACTGCACAGTGTAGGTACATTGTTCATATTTACTATGCAACACTTCTACCAGCTGATTAAGACTCTCCTTTCGCATATTGTAAATCTACCCAATTATAACAGATTTATACCTACATAACATCCATTCATCAGTATAATTTTGTCAAAAAAAACAAAAGATGAATAATTCACAGCACAACAAAGATGATAATGGTTCACTGATAGCGGTCTGCCTCGCCGCTTTAATGTTTGGATTCGAAATTTCGAGCGTACCCGTTTCACTACCTGTTATCGAAAAAGAATTACATGGAAATTTTAAAGATCTTCAGTGGATAATGAACGCCTATACCATTGCCTGCTGTACAGTGCTCATGGCGGCAGGCACGCTGGCCGATAAATATGGGAGAAAGCGGATCTTTCTCTATAATATCATTTTGTTTGGTATCACTTCGCTCATTTGCGGCTTAGCCCGGAACATGCCCACTTTAATTATCAGCCGGTTTCTGCAAGGGCTTAGCGGCGGTGCAATGTTCATTTGTACAATTGCTAATCTCTCCAATCAGTTTCCGGAGGCAAGGCAACGTGCAAAAGCTTTTTCGATATGGGGCGTGATTGTTGGAATTGGGTTAGGGTTTGGGCCTATTATTGGCAGTGCTATTATGACGGGACTAAACTGGCGCTGGATTTTTCTGATACATGTACCCATCTCTTTAATAACAATATTGATTGGATATCAATATATAAAAGAATCAAAAGACAGCAATTCGCCAAAGCTGGATATCTGGGGAATATTGTTTCTGGCCTCATCGATATTTGGCCTCACCTATTTCATTATTCAAAGCCCGGACACTGGCTTTAACAATATCAAAATGATTCTGATACTATTATTGTCGGTTACCTGCTTTATTATATTCTTATGGATCGAAAAGAAAAGCAGCTACCCCATGTTTGATTTTTCTGTGTTCAGGATCAATAATTTTTCAGGGGCTATCATGGGTTCTATCGGAATGAACTTTAGTTTTTGGCCATTTATCATTTACTTACCTATTCTGTTTCAAACCGGTTTTGGCTATAGTGTGATCTTTACAGGTATTTGCTTACTGGCATATACTTTACCTTCTTTAGTGGTACCTCCATTAGCTGAGTATCTGACATTGCGTTTTAAAGCTCGCATAGTGATCCCTTCCGGGTTATTTTTAATCGGGGCTGGCTTTTTATTGATGCGATATGGTTGTTTGGTTGAAAATGCAAACTGGGAAACACTATTAAGCGGGATGCTGGTGGCCGGCATTGGGCTTGGGATGACTAATACACCTGTAACCAATACGGCCACAGGTGCCGTTTCAAATGACAGAGTAGGAATGGCTTCCGGTATCGATACAAGTGCACGGTTAATAACGCTTGCCATCAACATTGCTGTAATGGGGTCTATATTGATTAACGGGGTGTTCCATCATATTAAAAATATCCTGCCGGGGTATCCTGATGTTAACGAATTGCATAACCTGGCAGAAAGAATGATATCAGGAAACAATACGCTGGTCAATAAAATTGGGATCTCAGCCAGTCAAATTAAAATCGTCCTTGCTAATGCCTTTGGGAACGTTCTATTATATGGTGGCCTGGGCGTATGGATTTTGGCTTTATGTAGTTTTCTATTATTTCGTTTAACTCCGAAAAACCGATAAAATGAAAAGAGAAGGATCAAAATCAACGTGATGATGATATTTAGCCTTAATCACCCGCATCCAGGGCAAAATGATTCACACTTCGTTTGATCCTTCCTCCTGCATGATGATATTGTCCCGGTACCTAAACTGCCGAATTATGGATAAACTTTAAAATAGTTTTTTCATTAAAATTATATTGCATATTTGTAGCCGGTTTTGGAGCAGTTCCCGCTGTGGTCCGGGCCGGTAACCAATTAGCGAGAATCTCCGGAACGGGGCGAATGTCAAAGTACAGTATATATACAGATCAGGAGTTAACCGGTTTGCTGCAGGCAGACGATCATGACGCCTTTACAGAAATTTACCAGCGGTACTGGAAAAAGATGCTCGGCATTGCCTGGAACCACAGTAAGGATACCGCGGTTGCCAAAGATCTGGTACACGAGGTTTTTTTATCCCTCTGGGAGCGTCGTGGTTCTGTCGAAATACAAAGTATTGGCGCTTTCCTTGCCACCGCTGTAAAATTCAGTGTATTCAAGCACTATCAACGTGAAAAACACCGCGCCGACCTGGCCAAAGAAAACTACGAGTTTGCTGATATCACCCATGATGAACACAAGCTTGACGCACTTTTTTTGCAGGAGTACATCAATGGCATTGTTGAAGAGATGCCCGAAAGATGCCGCCTGGTATTTCGTTATAGCCGCGAACTTGGGCTAAAAAACAATGAAATAGCTGAAAAGATAGAGATCAGCGAAAAAGGAGTTGAAGCCAACCTTACCCGCGCGCTTAAAATAATCCGCGGCGAACTGAAAAACTACGGATGGAGCATTGTGGCGGTTTTACATACCATTATTGCCTTGCTTAAATAATTGAGGGGGGAACGGTGGAACAGCCATGTTCACAACAATGCCGTTTTAAATAAATCCGTAATATTAAAACTATGCTGCCTGCTCATGAATATTGGTACCTTAGCCATTATTTCAGTAGATAAATGGCGACCCGATCAATAACCGCAGAAATCCCGGTAAAAGATAAAATGGCAGTTGAGCAACTTGTGAAAGTTAGTTTAATGAAAGAAATGATCAAGCCAACAAAACCTCACCGGCATGCCAACTATCATGAGCTGATTGTATTAAGCCAAGGAGCAGGATTCCATGAAGTGGATACACATGATTATGAAGTGGTTACTCCTGTCATTTACTATCTCCGGCCAGGTCAGACACACTGCTGGAATTTTACGGCTATCCCCAAAGGGTACGTGATTTTGTTCAGGGAAGAGCTTTTACGAAAGGAAGATATCGACCTTTTGTATACCCTACCTTCACAGGTTACTTTAAAAAAGCATGAATTATTATTTGAGCTGGTAGCCGCCTTCTATTCTGAATTTAAAACAGGAGAAGCCGGCACTGAAGTATATAGGGCATATCTGCATTTACTGATCACCAAATTCAGGCACTTATCGCAAACTGTCAGGATTGGACATTCGGCATCCGATCAGCTATTTCAACTTTACAAGCGCGAGGTTAATGAGCACTTTATGCAAAACCGGCAGCTTTTGTTTTATGCAGATAAATTGAATATTACAACTGCGGTTTTAAACGAAACCTGCAAAAAAGCTGTTGGCAAAACGGCCATGACCATTATTAACGAACGCGTTTTACTTGAATCCAAATTATTGCTTTCGGCTACGGCATCACCGGTAAACGCAATTGCCCATCAGCTTAAATTTGCCGATGCTCCCCATTTTATTAACTTTTTTAAGTTGCACACCAACCTTACACCCGGCCATTACCGGGAATTAGCTTTGGCCAAAAAATAGCGATACAATCAAAACGACGTATTGTACAATTCGCGGTTTTTCCTTTTGTCTAATTTTAGGCTGTTCGTTGAACAGTCTATATGCGCTACTTAAAACTCTTCCTGCTTATCTTTTTGTTTGGAATTACCCAAAGTTTATTTGCACAAACGGGTACCATAAAAGGGACCATTATTGATCATCAAAACAAACAACCGATAGAATACGCAACTGTCACTCTGCTCAAAAGCAGGGATTCGACCATAATAACTGGCTTAGTTACCAATGCGGGCGGCAGCTTTAACTTTGCAGGTGTAGCGACAGGTAGCTATCGTTTAAAGATTGCCTTTCTCGGCTATCAGACAACCTATTCGCAAATTATAACAATTAGTGCAATAAATGCGACAACGAAAGTTGACGTAGCGCTTACTCCTGGTAAGCAATTACTCAACGAAGTAAGTATATCCGGCAGGCAGATCGGGACATTGAATAAAATAGACAAGCAAAGCTATAAAGCCGGGCAGTTTGAATCGGCTAAAGGGGGATCGGCTATCGACGCACTGAAAAACCTGCCCTCTGTATCAGTAAATGGTGAAGGCAATATCAGCGTACGCGGTTCTTCGGGCTTTATGGTGCTCATTAACGGCAAACCGGTACTTACTGATGCACAAACAGTATTAAGCCAGTTGCCTGCAAATGCAGTAGATAATATAGAGTTGATCACCGCGCCATCTGCCAAATATGATCCGGATGGACGAGGGGGAATAGTGAATATTATTACAAAAAAGAGTGTCAGTGATGGCTTTACCGTTGCCGCCAAAGCACAAGGAGGCCTGCCCTCGGTTAAGGATTATGGTAACAGCCGAGAACCGGTGCGTTTTGGCGGCGATGCGACCTTGAATTATAGAAAAGGAAAATGGGATATATCTATTGGCGGTAACTATAACCGTAATGATAATGCAGGGTATCGTGAAGGCGATGCTTACACCAAAAACCTCAGTACCGGTACAATAACCCGTTTCCCTTCTATTGGCGAACGCAGCTTCAAAAAGTACAACTATGCCGGAAGGGCTACCATAAATTATACAGCCGATGCTTCAAACCTGATCTCGGCAGGCGTTTTCCTTGGCAAACGTTACCAGGACAGGGAGGCGGATTTGTTGTATCATAATACCACCAACAACCTGGCAACTGACGCTCCCATTAAAAGCACCACTTATTATAATGCCAATACGCAAACCAAGCAAGGCAACTTCGCTTTGGCAAGTCTTGATTATACGCATACATTTGCCGATAAATCAACCCTCGCGACCGGTTTACTTTATGAAAATGCCGATTTGTATGGAGATACGACAAATCGAAATCTCCATTACCCCAATATAACAGATCCCATTCAATATGTTTATAATCCCTATAAGCGGCCCATAAAAGGTTACCGGTTTAAGGTGGATCACAGCATCGCTCTTGGTAAAGGCAAGTTGGAAAGTGGGTACCAGGTTAGGTATGATACCCAGGACGGTCAGTTTGACTATCTGGTTACACCTCCGACCGATCAAGCCGATGCTGATAAGTTTAACGGGAGCCTGCATGCCAAAAATGTAATTAATTCGGTGTATAACCAGTATTCGGGTAAGCTATCGAAACTGGAATATACCGGCGGCTTGCGCTATGAATATGCAACCCGCACCGTTGATATTTCCTATGATGCCAATCAGCATAGGCTTAACTTATCAAATTTGTTTCCGTCGGCTAACCTGTTGTATCATTTGCAGGAAGGGCTTAACTTAAAAGCCGGTTACAGCAGGCGGATCAATCGTACTACCAACCTGGAGTTAAATCCGATACCGGAAAGGGAACACTCGGAAACATTGGAAGAAGGAGATCCCGACTTGTTACCTGAGTTTATTGACCTGGCAGAATTGGGATTGACCCGTACATTCAGTAAAGGATCTTTTTTTACTACGCTATATTATCAGCATATAAAAAATCCGATCCAACGGTTAAACAGCGTTTATGCCGATACTATCCTGAACCGTGTTTATACCAATGCAGGTAATGCAAGGCAATGGGGTTTAGAAGCCGGGACTAATTTACAGCCCGCAAAATGGTGGAGCTTGTATCTTGGCGCCAATATTTATAACTATCAGATCACCGGCGATATCCGGATCTTAAACATGCCGGTAACCATTGCTAATAAGACCTGGGCCTATTCAATTAATGGCAATACCAATTTCCAGGTTTCAAGAACATGGAGCATGCAGGCCAACGTAAACTATTTATCAAAACGGCCAACCGCACAGGGAGAAGACTCCCGCTTTTTTGTACCCAATACCTCCGTTAAAAAAACATTTATGAACGGCCGTTTTTCAGCATCATTGCTTTGGCAAAATATAAATGTGTTTGGTGCCAATAAGCAACGCATCACTACCTCGGGTACCGACTTTTTTACCACAACCAACTACATTTACGAAACCAATGTTTTTTTGCTGAATGTCAGTTTTAACCTCAACCGCTTTACCGGTAAACTAAAACTACCTAACAGCGAAATGAGCGATAAAGAGTTTTAAAACACATCATTTGGGCCAATGCAAACTATAAATGCTCACAGATAGTTTTTTCAAAATCGATGTAGGGTAAGGTTGCTTTCAGGGTACCCCCGTATAATAAGCACCCAAACCAATTGGATCAGGAACGTATCTACATTTTAATTAAAAAGTATCGGGATAATACTGCAACAGCAGCCGAACGCGAGGAATTACTGAATTGGTACCGCGAGAACGCATACCAGGATGCCGAATTTCCCGAAAGTGAAGAGATGAGCGGCGAAGCCATGCTTGCCAGGCTCAACCGGGAAACCAAACCTGCTAAAACGAAACCGGTCTTCAGATGGATAACCGCTGCTTCTGCTGTATTGATCTTGGGTGTGGCCGGGTTGTTTATTACCCGGATGCTTACAACAGATCGTGAAAACTTCCCTCCCCGTGTTGCTCAATCAAATATCCATCCGGGAGGAAATAAAGCTATACTTACATTAGCTAACGGCAGTAAGATCTCCCTTACCGATGCCGGTAACGGACAAATTGCAAATCAAAACGGCATTAAGGTAACCAAGGCCGCCAACGGGCAGCTGGTATACACCATAACCGGCAGGGAAAACCTGCCTGGTGCATCGTCAAGTACCGATCTTGATGCCTTCAATACCATCGAAACACCTAAAGGCGGCCAATACCAGGTTGTGTTGCCGGATGGCTCAAAGGTTTGGCTTAATGCTTATACCTCACTGAAATTCCCTGTAAGTTTTAATAACCAGAAAGAGCGTCGCGTTGAACTATCGGGTGAAGCTTATTTTGAAGTTGCCCATAACAAGGATCTGCCATTCAGGGTGGTAACCACCCGGCAAACGGTTGAGGTGCTGGGTACGCACTTTGATGTTAACGCCTATTCAGATGACGCTGTTACCAAAACAACTTTATTACAAGGCCTGGTGCGGATAACTGCCGCCAGCAGGAGTGCAATCTTAAACCCAGGACAGCAGGCCAGATTAACCGGCGCCCTTGACGTGAACGAGGTAAATACCGCTGACGCCATAGCCTGGAAAAACGGCTACTTCAATTTTGATGATGAGAAGCTGGAAAATATTATGCGCAGTGTATCGCGCTGGTATAATGTAGATGTTGTTTTTGAAGATCAAAGCCTGAAAAAAGAAACATTTGGTGCTGTAACCACCCGCTTTGCCAATATCACAACCCTGTTAAAAATGATGGAGCAAACCGGCGATGCCCGGTTTAGCATTCAGGGTGCTACCATAACCGTAAGTAAGAAGAAATAACCACCCCAATAAACCAATTTAAACTAAACAAACAATATGAGAAAAACCAATACCTACCCATAGCTTAAAGCAGATCAGCGGTTTATAAAAAGCAGAACAGAGGCACTTCCGATGCCCCTGCTCCTATCAGCTTTTTAAAACCTGAATGTAATTGTCGTAACATTTCAACTTAAAACAGCCTTTAACAAATGTATAAAATTTTTACTACAAACATTTGTACGCCTTCGTGCTACCCTAAGAAATTTCTGCTCATCATGAAGATAACGACGTTTATACTCTTCCTGGCATTCATGCAGGCAAGTGCAGCGGTTTTTTCACAAAAAATCACTTATAAACAGAATGATGCAACGCTTAAACAAATATTCAATGAAATAAATAAGCAAACAGGCTATAACCTCTTCTGGTCGGCAAAGAGTATAAAAAATGTGCCTCCGCTGGATGTGAACTTCCAGAATATCCCGCTTGAAGAAGCGCTGAAAATCTGCCTTAAAAACTCAGCTTTAACTTATACTATTGACGGTAAATCGGTCATCATTAAAGAAGCTGACGGATCTAAAAATGATAATCATGCCGAAGATATAGCCGATATTACCGTAACCGGTACCGTGCGCGATTCAAAGGGCGTAACATTACCTGGTGTAAGTATCACCGTGGTGAACGATGCCAAACGTGGTACGGTAACAGATAACAATGGTAAATTCATTCTTGATGTAAAAAGCGGCTCGGTGATCCGGGTATCTTTTATAGGTTTTGTTACGCAAACTTTTACCGTAAGCACCGACAACAAACTGTATAATGTTGTTTTGGTTGAGGATGTAAGGCAGGCCGAAGAGGTTGTAATTACCGCCTACGGTAAAAAGGAACGTAAGGAAGCTATCGTCGGCTCGGTAACTACCATAAAACCGGCCGAGTTAAAGATCCCGGCAAGTAACTTAACCACCGCCCTTGCAGGCCAGGCGGCAGGTATCATCGCTTTCCAGGGAACGGGACAGCCGGGGCAAGATAACGCTCAGTTCTTTATCAGGGGTGTAACCACATTTGGTTATAAAGTTGACCCGCTGATCCTGATAGATAACATCGAGCTTACAACCAATGACCTTGCCCGCTTGCAGGTTGATGACATCGCCAGTTTCTCTATCCTGAAAGATGCAAGTGCAACAGCTTTGTACGGTGCCCGCGGTGCTAACGGGGTAATTTTAGTGGCTACCAAACAGGGTAAAATTGGCAAGCCGCAGATCAGCTTCCGTGCAGAAAATTCAATATCGCAAAATACACAGTCGCTTAAAATAGCTGATCCTATCACCTACATGAACCTCTTTAATGAGGCTACATTATCACGTGATCCGTATCAGCCAACGCCTTTTGATCCGGATAAGATCATCAATACCCAAAACACTTTGGCTAAAGGACCGGGCTATAATCCTTATGTATACCCGGCAGTTGACTGGCTTGGTATGCTGTTAAAAAAGCGTACATCAACCCAACGGGGAAACTTAAGTATTAGCGGCGGTACACCCTTTGCCCGTTACTATGTAGCCGGCTCATACAACCTTGACCATGGTAATTTGGTCGAGGACCCGGCCAATAACAACAGTAACAACATTAAATTTCAAAATTACCAGTTACGTTCAAACGTTAACCTCAACCTCACCAAAAGCACCGAATTGATATTGCGGTTTTCGGGCACTTTCAGTGAATACGCAGGGCCGCTTACAACCGATGGTTCGTTTAACTCGGATGTTTACAAAATTGCGCTGCATACCAGTCCGGTGCTATTCCCGGCCTATTTCCCTGCCGATTCTGCTAACCGCGATACCAAACACATTTTGTTCGGTGCCCCGGCTGAAAAGGGAGTGCCTTATAATAACCCATATGCGTTACTGCTAAGAGGGCATAAAACCTCATCAGAATCGCGGGTACTTGCGCAAATTGAGCTGAACCAGGGTTTTGATTTTATTACCAAAGGCTTAAACTTTCATGGCATCTTCAGTACCAACAGATATTCTTACTTTGATGCCAATTACGGGTATAATCCGTTCTATTACAATGTTGGCAGCTATGATAAAGTAAACAATACTTATTCGCTGGTGTGGCTCAATCAGGATCCCAACGATGCTAAGGAGTACCTGTCGTATTTTCCAGGCACACCTGTTATCAGCAATCAGATCTACCTGCAGGGCAACTTTGATTACAGCAGGCAGTTTGGCGATCATAATCTTTCGGCAACCATGGTGCTAACCCGGCAGCAAACGGTTTATTCAAACGCAATCAATCCAGTTACAAAGCAACCTGATTTGCAATACGCCTTACCGCATCGTAACCTTGGTGTTGCGGGCCGGGCAGGATATAATTACAAGAGCAAATACTTTCTCGAATTTAACTTTGGTTACAACGGCTCCGAAAGGTTCTCTACCGAACACCGTTACGGCTTTTTCCCAACCATCGGTGGCGGCTGGCTGGTATCAGGCGAGAAGTTCTTTGAACCGCTGGCAGATATTTTCACCAGGGTAAAAGTGCGCGGCAGTTATGGTTTGGTGGGTAATGACGCTATCAGCGACCGGCGTTTCTTTTATGCATCAAACGTAAACCTTAATGGTGGAGCTTCTGCCGCCTTTGGTACCAACGCAGGCTATGCGCATAATGGTGCCACCATCCTTAACTATCCCGACCCTAACGTAACCTGGGAAACTTCCAAACAGGCAAACCTTGCATTGGAAATGACCTTGTTCAAAAAGCTGAATATCACAGCCGAATTTTATAATTATAACAGGTACAACATCCTGCAAAAACGATCATACATTCCAAGTACCTCAGGACTTGAGGCCGATATCTATGCCAATTTAGGTAAAGCTAACTCAAAAGGTATCGATCTTTCTTTTGACTATAAGCAAAGCATCGGAAGTTCATGGCTTATTTCCGGACGTGGTAACTTTACCCTGGCAACAGATAAATATACTTATTACGAGGAGCCTAACTACCCTGAAGCATATCGCCATTTTGTTGGCCAACCTATCCGTATTGGGTATGGATATATTGCCGACAGGTTATTTGTTGATGATGCCGAAGCTGCTGCATCGCCAACGCAGATCTTTTCAACTACAGGCAAAGCGCCAAGAGGCGGCGATATTAAATACCGCGACCTGAACGGCGACGGTATTATTGACAGCCGCGACCAAACCTTTTTGGGCTATCCGCAGGTACCCGAAATTGTTTACGGGTACGGTGTATCTGCTCAATACAAAAACTTTGATCTTTCAGCATTTTTCCAGGGGCAGGCAAGGGTTTCATTCTTTGTGGACCCTAACCAGGTTAGCCCTTTTGTGCAAAGTACGGAGGACTACATTTATGGCAATACCCAGTTATTACAACAATTTGCAGATAGCCACTGGAGCGAAGAGCATCAGGACCTGTACGCTACTTACCCGCGTTTAGGAACAACCCGCAACATTATCGAAAACAACTTACAGCCAAGCACCTGGTGGCTGCGTAATGGTGCGTTCATGCGGCTTAAGTCGGTCGAGTTTGGGTATACACTGCCGGTATCTGTATCAAAAAGGCTGGGCCTACGCAGTCTGAGGTTATATGTTAATGGCCTCAACCTTATTACCTGGAGCTCATTTAAACTTTGGGATCCGGAACTGGGAAGCAATGGATTTAACTACCCTATCCAAAAGGTGTACAATATTGGCTTGAATGTTAATTTATAAGGAGATGAAGAGTATCATGAAATTCAACTATAAACATATTTGCTTATTATTTTTAATGGTATTAAGCGGCTCATGTAAAAAATACCTTGATGTTGTTCCGCCCGATGTAGGAACAATTGACTACGCGTTCAGAAGTAAAAACGAAGCTGAAAACTACCTGTTTACCTGTTATTCATCTGTCCAGCAATTAAATGACTTAAACAGGAGCGCGGGCTTTACCACTTCGGGCGAGATCATTTTTCCGCTTAACCTGGCTAACAATCCTTTGGATATTACAGGTT
>NZ_DASVOB010000246.1:0-2058 GCF_036383575.1 Mucilaginibacter sp. | reverse complement strand
TTGCTCCGATATATAAACGGAAGTATCAAAAAGTAAAACGCCCCAGCAGCGATCAACAACCAGCGGAAAGCAATTTTGCCGGCCTCGTTAATTTTGATCACGTCCTTTGCCTTTGTATCCAATAGTGTGTTATTTATTTTGAAAAGGTTATGCGTTGGTGTATGGAGAAGATCGGGCAAAGCAGCCATTATTCCGACTGCAAAAATCAGGCTTGATATGCCTGTTAAAATTAAAACAATACAAAACTGGATACTGCGATAGCGCGAAAGCCGGACAATATACACTGCCGATACACCGAAAATTGCAATCAACAATAAAACGGTAACATACCCTATAAACCCTCCATCCGGATTGTAGATCATCTCAAAATAGGCCTGATCGGCAAAAAACAGCACAACGGCTGCCGGAGTCAACACAATTGCCAATCCGAATATCAGGATCTCAAATCTTGTTAAACTGTTTTTTTTACGGGCGGTATTGTAAGTATTGAGCACAGCAATTATTTAATAGATGATGTGTAACTAACACAAACACATCAAAACATGTTTTTTGGTTATTTGTAAAACGCAAACAGGGCACCAATTATTTCCATCACATCAACCGGGGCATTCATCCCATTTACTTCTGTAAGGTACGTTGTTGCTGTATAATTGATTCATAAATCAACAGCCACATGAAAAAGCTCATCCTGATACTTATTCACCTCACACTTGCATACCTGTTAAAGGCACAGCCACCACAGCAGCCCATAATTTTGGGACGCGTGGATACCCTTTATTCCGACATCCTGAAAGAAAACCGACCGCTTTGGGTTTATACATCAGGATATGATACCAACTACTTTTCAAAACCGGAGTTCCCGGTTTTGTACGTTTTAGATGCCGATGATCATTTCATGTCGCTGGTTACTATGGTTAAAGAACTTAGCGCCACTGCCGGCAATACGGTATTCCCGCAAATGATCATTGTTGGTATCCTCAATACGCCAGGCCACCGCACCCGCGATCTTACACCAACAAACGGTACAATGGACAAATCATCGGGCGGAGGCGAAAACTTTGCGGCTTTTATGGAAAAGGAGTTGATACCCTATATAGATAAGAAATATCCTACTGCCCCCTACCGTACCATGATTGGTCATTCATTGGGCGGATTAACTGTGATCAATATGTTATTGAAACATACACAGGTTTTTAATGCCTATGCAGCTATCGACCCAAGCATGTTTTATGATAATGACAATTTACTTAAACAGGCAACGATTATCCTTAAGCAAAAGAAATTTGACAACAAGAAGCTTTTCCTCGGTTTTGCTAATACTATGAACCCCGGCATGGATACCATACAGGTAAAAAAGGATACTACCGAAATATCGCACCATATTCGCTCGATCATGAAACTGGCAGATAATCTTTCTGCCAATAAAGCAAATACTCTGCAATGGACAAAAAAGTATTATCCTGATGATGATCATAACTCGGTTTCTTTCAATGCCGAATATGACGCTTTACGGTTTATTTTCAAAAACAACCGCTTTCCGAGAAACCAACCTTACAATCAATATTTCGACAAACAGTATACTACTGTGCAGCTAAGGCAAATGATAGATGTGCATTATAAAGCAATGTCGACCGAAAGGGGCTACACGGTACACCCGCCCGAACCGGAGATGAATGGTATAGGCTACGCATTTTTACAACAAAAGGATTATGAAAAAGCAGCTATGTTTTTCCAGGTGAACATTGACAATTACCCTAAAAACTTTAACGTTTACGACAGTATGGGCGATTGCTTTTTGGCCCGTGGTGATAAACAAAATGCTGAGCAGTATTTCAAAAAGGCTTTATCAATCAAGTATACCAAAGAAATTATGGATAAGCTGGATAAGGTACAGGCGGGGAAATAATTATATAAAAACCGTCATTGCGAGTAACCATCAGGGGTACCTGAAAAAAAATGTAATGACGTGCCCTGCGATGAGAAGTAAGATATTTGCGGAATAAACAGGGCAAATTAGACACCCCGTATAACCCTTGGGACCTTATAGAGTCCGCTTGC
>NZ_DASVOB010000245.1:0-11508 GCF_036383575.1 Mucilaginibacter sp. | reverse complement strand
TATTGAAAGCGCTAATCAATACCTGGTAGATAACGGAAAAAAACTGGCCATTGAAATTGAGGTTCGTAACCTTGATGAGTTGGAGCAGGTTTTGCAAACCGGTAACGTAAACCGCATATTGATAGATAACTTTAATTTCGACAACCTGCGGCAGGCCGTAGCTATGATCAAGGGGCGTTTCATTACTGAAGCTTCGGGGGGCATCACCATTGATAACATTCGCGAATATGCCGATTGCGGGGTCGATTACATTTCTGTTGGTGCGCTTACGCATTCGGTTAAAAGCCTTGACCTTAGCCTGAAAGCTGTAAAATAGGGTAATTAAAATATCAAATAACACATCATTAAGCAAAGTTTAGTGGTAAAAGCGCTTAGATTAAAACGCTTTTACCGCTTCAATTTTGTAATATTGCAGGAGAATGATAACCGTTTACTCTGTTACAGCGCTTATAATGGCTTATCTGTGCGGCTCGATACCAACGGCTGTTTGGATAGGTATGGCTTTTTACAAAGTGGATGTACGCGAGTACGGAAGCGGTAATGCCGGTGCTACAAATACTTTTCGTGTGCTTGGCAAGCAGGCAGGCATCCCGGTGATGATGATTGATATATTTAAGGGCTGGGCAGCTACTAACTTTGCTTACTTTATTGGTGCATCTGCTACAGGTGCCATCAATTCAACTGCTTATACCAATTATGAGCTGGCTTTGGGGATAGCTGCTGTTATGGGCCACTTGTTTCCGATCTTTGCTGGCTTTAGAGGAGGTAAAGGTGTTGCCACTTTGTTTGGAATGATTTTGGCTATACATTTTCATGCCGCCTTACTCTGTGTTATTGTATTTATAACGGTGTTACTGATCTCAAAATATGTGTCGCTTAGCTCAATTGCAGCTGCCTTTACTTATCCTATAGGCGTTTCTTTTATCTTTCCTACACCTATACGATCGATAGTAATTTACGGCATGTGCATTTGTGTGCTTGTGCTGGTAACCCACCAAAAAAATATTGAGCGCTTAATAAGGGGCAAAGAATCGAAAGTTAATTTTTTTAAAAAGAAAGCAACAACTGCCTGATCATCATGAAAAAGTTTAAACCTGTATTAGTCCTGATAGCTGTCATGGCTATCTTTTCATGTTCAACTGTGCCGCTAACCGGCCGTAAACAATTAAGCCTTGTTGGCGATGCCGAAGTAAACCAGTCGGCCGCGGCAAGCTATAAACAACTGCTTACCGATCCTAAAACCAAAGTGGTAGCCACCGGTTCCGATGCGCAACGCGTTAAAGTTATTGGTAACAGATTAGCGGCAGCCATTGAAAAATACCTTAAAGAAAATGGCTATGGTGATCAGTACAGCTTTCAATGGGAGTTTAACCTGATCCAGAGCAGTGAGGTTAACGCCTGGTGTATGCCCGGTGGTAAAGTGGCTGTTTACAGTGGATTACTGCCTGTAGCTAATACCGATGCCTACCTTGCCGTAGTTATGGGCCACGAAATTGGCCATGCTATTGCGCGTCATTCGGCCGAGCGTATTTCACAAGAAATGCTGGTACAAGGCGGTGGACAGTTAGTAGGCGCGGCCACAAGCCAGCAATCGCAGGCAACACAAACTGCTATAAGCACTTTATACGGAGTTGGAAGCCAACTTAAATTACTGGCTTACTCTCGTAACCAGGAATCGGAAGCCGACCGTTTAGGTTTAACTTTTATGGCTATGGCCGGTTATGACCCGCATAATGCCATTGCTTTTTGGCAGCGTATGGCCGCACAAAATAAAGGCGGTGCCCAACCCGAGTTTTTGAGCACACACCCTGCTGATGCTACCCGTATTGCTAATATCCAGAACCTCATACCCGAGGCTATGAAATATTATAAAAACTAATCATTAATAATAAGTCCCGCCTCAAAAAAGGCGGGATTTTTCTTTTTATGGCTAAGAGTGAATTTCTAAAAGCACAATGGAAAAACCTTGTAATGCTCAATTACGAGGTTGATGCCGCGATATTAAAACCATACATCCCTGCCGGTACGGTACTTGACCTTTGGGAGGGAAAAGCTTTGGTAAGTATGGTTGGCTTCATGTTCCTGGATACACAGGTTTTGGGGATCAAATGGCCATGGCATGTAAATTTTGAAGAGGTGAACCTGCGTTTTTATGTGCGGTATTATAACGGTACCGAATGGAAGCGCGGCGCTGTTTTCATCAGTGAGATAGTTCCCAAAAGCATGATCGCGCTTATTGCCAACAATCTTTATAAGGAACATTACCGTGCCTTGCCTATGCGTAGCTCCATTATTGCAGGTGCAGATAATCATACTCAATTTTTATATGAGTGGAAGCTTAACGGCCGCTGGAATAAACTTGGCGCTACTGCGAGTAATGAGTTAGTTGACATCAAACCCGGGAGCCCGGAGGAGTTTATTTTGGAGCATTACTGGGGCTACAACGGTTTAAACGCCACCAAAACGATGGAATACCAGGTTGAGCATATCTCCTAGCAAACCGGCCTGGTACGCGATTATGTTTTTGATGCGGATATAACCGCGCTCTATGGAGAAACATTTAAATCATATCTTGAAAAAGAGCCTGTCTCGGCTTTTTATGCGCTTGGGTCGGATATTACAGTGCGGATGGGGGAGAAGATAGTGGTGGGTGAGTGAACTGGATTAGACCCTCGGTGACCTCGTAAGCTACAAGGCTCGGATAAGGTGATATTTATGCAGCTGGATTGTTAAACATGCTAAGTTGCCCCAGAGGGCAATGTCATTAAGTTAAGGGAAATCCCCCAGAGGGGGCACAGGTTTGTAGTAATATCATATACCGAAAATAACCGTGCCAGAGGTACGGAACACTCGGAGTTGTGTACCTCTGGCACACTAAGACAAACAAATTTTTAATTTCTACAAACCTTTTGCACCTCTGGTGCAACCTATCAATCCCTTAACTTAATGACATTGCCCAGAGGGGCAAAAGGTTTGTAGAAAACATCAGCAAGCTATTTAGAGCCCCAGAGGGGCTCAACATAAATCAGCAGGTCTATTGAGGTAGTTTGAAAATATATTGCTCATCAAATTCGATATTAAAGTCATTTAACATTCTTCTGTATTCATCTAAAAATGTTGTTTTTTGATGATGCTCTTGTTGATTTGCTATATAATTTACCACTTTATCAACTTGTGATCTGCTATGACTAAAAGCTCCGTATCCATCCTGCCATAGAAATTTTTCATTCGCTAACTTTTGCTTATTGATCCATTCGGATGAATCGCTTTTTATAAATCTTACAATTTCAGAAATAGATTGATTGGGATTTAAGCCGATAAATAAATGAAGGTGATCAGGCATATTATTAATGGTTATTAATTTGTGCCCTTGGTTTTGAATAATCGAAGTTATATACATTCTTAATCGCTCTGCCCAACTATCCTCAATTAATGCCAGACGATATTTTACTGCAAAAACGATGTGGATATATAATTGGGAATAGGTGTTGTTATTTGCCATGTTTCGTGATCAGGTTTGTTAAGTTGAGCACCTCTGGTGCTCAGTCAAATTTACTTTATTTTTCTACAAACCTTTTGCCCCTCTGGGGCAGCATTGCGAAATGCTCAACACGAATTATCATAATTAACATATTTATTTGCCATATACAAAGGATACCTATTGTTTACAATGTTATTGTCCTATCACCACCCCGTCAAAAAAAATAATCACTTCATTAATAATCACCTTGTTTGCTATTTTTGCTGCCCATACAATTTTTGATACATGGCAAATTACAGCAACCGAATTGCACATTTAAAAAACGAGATCCAGCCTTTACGCGACCAGCTTATCCATCACGAGCTATATAAAAATATTACCTCGCTTGATGAGCTTACCGTTTTTATGGAGCACCATGTGTTTGCTGTTTGGGATTTCATGTCGCTGTTAAAAGCTTTGCAGCAAAAGCTTACTTGCACCGTTACGCCATGGATGCCCACAGGTAATGCCAATACCCGTTACCTGATCAATGAAATTGTTGCAGGCGAAGAAAGCGACATCGACGAACAAGGTAACCGCGCAAGTCATTTCGAGCTCTATCTGCGCGCTATGCAGCAGGCTGGCAGTACTGCCGAGGGTATCAATAACCTGTTTAATGAGCTGAACTTCGGTAAGCATATTGATGAGGCGCTGATCATTGCTAATATCCCCGTAGCCGCCCGCAATTTCGTGCAGCATACCTTTGATGTTATCGATACTAATAAAGATTACCTGCAGGCGGCCGTATTCACTTTTGGTCGTGAAGACCTGATCCCTGATATGTTTGTGAGCATAGTAAAAGAGCTAAGCCGGCAGTTGCCGGGCAAGGTTGATATCCTGTTATATTACCTTGAGCGCCACATTGAAGTTGATGGCGATCACCATTCCCAACTCGCCTACCAAATGACCGCCGAACTTTGCGGCGAGGATGACAGTAAATGGGCCGAAGCAACTTTGGCTGTTAAGGAAGCTTTGCAGGCACGTATAGCGCTTTGGGATGGGATATTAGAGGCGATAAATATGCACGAGATAAGCCCCCTCTAAATCTCCCCCGGTAGGGGAGACTTTTTGTTTACGTGATAAAAATATTTAAAAGCCCTCCCTTCCGGGGAGGGTTGGCTGGGGCTTACAATTTATTCAACTCATCCATCAGCACTTTGCTGTACTGATTAAAATAACGCCTTACACCAAAGCCCATCACGGTTTGTATGCCGCGGGTGGCATTGGTTAAAAATACCTCATCAGCTTCGTATAAAATATCCGGGTTGATCTGGGCTTCGGTTATCTCAATGTTATTTTCCTTTGCCAGCTTAATTACCACCTGGCGCATAACGCCCTCAACGCAGCCTTCGCTTAGTGCCGGGGTATATAAATGATTTTGGTAATTGATGAAAATATTGGAGCTGCTGGCCTCGCAAAGGTTACCACTTTGGTTCAATAAAAACACATCATCAAGCTTGTTCTGAGTTTTGTACAAGCTTGCCATCACATAAATAAGCGAGTTACAGGATTTAATGTTTGAAAGATAATTGGATGGCTTGGGTAGCTCTGTAAACACATCCATGATCAAACCTTTTTCATTCAAAAAATACCGTGGCTCTTCTGATGCGGTTAGTTCCAGGCAATAGCCCATCTTGTTTTGAGTAGGGGTGTACAATCCTTCTGCATCTCGGTAAACGGTTAGGCGCAGCCTGCCATGTTTTACTTTGTTTCGGCGGGCAAGCTCATTGACAATATCGTTCAGAAACCAGGTGTCCATTTGCGAATAACCATCAATTTTAAGGGCTTTCATGCCACGTTGAAGCCGGTCGGCATGCAGTTCGGCAAACTTCAGTTTTCCCTTCATTAGCCGCATGCTTTCAAACAGGCCGTCGCCATATTTAAAGCCCCTGTTGCCAATAGAAAGCAATGGTGTGTTTTGAGGGAGATATTCGCCGTTGAAATTGATGAATACGGGCATCATGGACAGGTAGATATTATAATTTGATCGTGCTTATTTGGTTACCGGGTATTGTTTCTCTTCTTTATCTAACGTCTATTGCTTCGTATCTGTATCACTGTATTTTCGCCATTTTGCAAGCACGGCCTCAAAATCAGCCGGCAGGGGCGATTCAAAATGCACCTGCTTTTTTAACGTAGGGTGTAAAAAGCCCAGCGTTTGCGCGTGCAGGGCCTGCCGTGGCATCAGCTCAAAACAGTTTTCAACAAACTGCTTGTACTTGCTGAACATGGTACCCTTCAAAATTTTATCGCCGCCATAAGTGGCATCACTAAATAAAGGGTGACCGATATGCCGCATATGCGCCCTGATCTGGTGGGTGCGACCGGTTTCCAACTGGCACTCGATCAGGGTAACATACCCCATGCGCTCCAATACTTTATAATGCGTTACCGACCATTTGCCTTTTTCAGGATCATCATATATCGACATTACCCGCCTGTCGGCAACGCTGCGACCAATATAGCCGGTTACAGTGCCGTCTTCAGGCAGATCGCCCCAGGCAAGCGCTATGTATTTGCGGGTGATGGTATGATCAAAAAACTGCTTAGCCAGCCAGTTCATGGCACGCTCATTTTTGCTGATGAGCAGCAGACCTGAAGTATCCTTATCAATGCGGTGTACCAGTCCTGGTCTGCCATCATTACCCGGCAAGGTTGGCAATTGCTGAAAATGATATACCAGCGCGTTCACTAATGTACCCGTATAATTGTTATAACCGGGGTGTACCACCATGCCCGCTTCCTTATCAACCACCAGTACATCATCATCTTCATAAATAATATTGATGGGGATGTTTTCGGGGTAGACTTCTGTATCACGGGGAGGGTGCGGTAATACCACCGAGATCACATCAAGCGGCTTTACTTTATAGCTTGCTTTAATGGTTTTATCGTTCACCAGCACATTGCCCAGTTCAATAGCATTTTGAATGCGATTGCGTGAAGCGTTCTCTACGCGGTGCATCAAAAATTTATCAATCCGCAAAAGCGACTGGCCCTTGTCAACCACTACGCGTAAGTGCTCGTACAAGTCCTGTTCTTCCTGCTCTATAAGTTCGGGTTCGTGTGCCATTTGAGGCGCAAAAGTAATCGTTTTTTGTGGTAGGTTAAACGTAATATTGCAATAGCATTAAGGCCGTATTATTTTATGAACATTGATCTTGAAATTTTTAGCCCGGTACAGCAAATCAACAGCCCTCTGTTTGATAGCCATGGCGTAAAAGTTTTTATCAAGCGTGATGACCTGATCCACCCCATGATATCGGGCAATAAATGGCGTAAACTCAAATATGTGCTTAAACAGGCTCAAACTGAAGGGAAAACACACCTCGTAACCTTTGGCGGTGCTTACTCCAACCACCTGATGGCTACAGCAACTGCCGCGGCACAGTTTGGTTTTAAATCTACAGGTATTGTACGCGGCGAAGAGGTTGATAACGACACGTTATTTTTATGCCGTTTGCATGGTATGAAACTCCAATTTACAGATCGTGACAGCTATCGTGATAAGCCAGCCCTGTTCAATCAATATTTTGGCCATGATGATCAGGCATTTTTTATTGACGAAGGTGGCGCATCTGCCGAAGGCGCCAAAGGTTGCAGTGAACTGGTTGATGAGCTAACGGAAAGCCATGATCATATTTTTTGTGCCTGCGGTACCGGTACAACTGCTGCAGGTATCATTAACGGGTTAAACAACCATCAGCTTAAAACAAAATTCAACGCAGTCCCGGTATTTAAAAATGGTGGTTTTATTAAGGAGGAGATAGATCGTTTTTTAGCAGGGCCCACAGATTACAATATATACACAGATTACCACTTTGGCGGCTATGGCAAAGCAAATGACGAGCTTATCGGTTTCATTAAACAATTTGTAGCTGCCACAGGTATATTGATCGAGCCTGTTTATACCGGTAAAATGATGTATGCCTTATATGACCTGATAGGCAAAGGGCACTTTGAACTCGGCAGCAAGATCCTGGCAATTCATAGCGGCGGCATTTGGGGCTTATTGGGGATGAAAGAAAAATTTAAATAGCGCTAATCACACGAATGGGTTCGAATTTATATGAATGCCAGGGAAATCGCTTTTAAAATGATCAAACCTGTGAATAGAAGGGGAGTGAAAAATTTTTATACGAATTGATTTTCAAATTGGCCACAATTAATCGGATTACACGAATTTTTTATTGATGCCGATTTGAAATTCGCGTAATTCGATTAATTTGTAAAAATTTCTTATCTATCCTCCTTCAATAGTTTAAAAGCAAGTTCCCTGATACGAATCAGAATAATTCGTGTAATTCGTTCTAATTGTTAGGCGTCATGCAAATCATTCGTGTTTATTGGGATCTCAAAGTAAAAGGTAGACCCCTCGCCGTAGATGCTTTCAACCCAGAGCCTGCCCTGGTGGCGGGTAACTATTTCCTGGGAGATATACAGGCCAATCCCTAATCCCGACATATGGGATGCCAGATTTTCGACCCGGTAAAAACGCGAAAATACCCGCTCCAACTGATCGGGTTGGATCCCGATGCCAAAATCCTGAACCGAAATCCTTAGTTTATTATTGATCACTTCAGCTTCTACGATCACTTTATCTGCCTTGGGCGAATACTTAATAGCATTTGTTACCAGGTTAATGATCACCTGTTCAATACGCTGGCTATCGGCGTTGATAATTAATTCTTGGGCAGGCAAGTTTAAAACGAGCTGATGTGAGGGTTCGGTTTGCTGCAAGATCTCCCTCAATTCGGTAAGCAGCCTGATCACATTAAAATCAGCATAGGTAAAAGGCAGTTTGCCCGTGTGAATTTTAGTAACATCAAGTAAATCGGATATCAGGGTTGTTAACTTGCCCACCTGTTCCAATGCCCTGCCGGCCAGTGCCTTGTTTTTATCCTCGGGCGATAGATTGCGGGTGATGATCTGCAAATATCCTTTCAGGCTGGTAACCGGGGTTTTTAACTCGTGGCTTGCAAGCCCTATAAATTCGTCCTTTTTTTCATTAAGCTGTTTAATATCCTCGTACAGTTTGGCATTATCGAGCGCTACCGCCGCCTGGGCAGCAACGGCCAAAACAAGTTGCTCATGTTCTTTAGTAAACCTGGCCGGTTGTTCGTGCCCAAAAAATAACCCGCCAATTACCTTGCCCGATTTGGCCCTTACCGGGACCGCGAGATAACTTACCACAGGAAGATGTCCTTTGGGCATGCCAAAATGTGGGGCATTTTTTCCGTAACGCGGGTCTTTGGTAATATCGTCAACCCGCACCGTTCCCTCGCCGCTAAAAGTGGGATGAAAAACTGCTGTGTTACGCGGCATGCCGAATTTTTCAAATGCCTCGCGCGGTGCTCCCGAAAGGGTGAACAGCATGTATGATTCGCCCTGCTCATTAACCAGGTTATGAAAAAAAGCGCCAAACTGCGCACCGCACAATTGTGTAGTAGCATCGGTAACTTTTTGCAGGATATTTTGAATATCCAGTTCCGCCGAAATAACTTGTCCTATTGAGTTTAAGATCTCCAGTCGTTCGGCATATTGCTGTAACCTCTCTTCAGATTTTTTTTGCCTGCCTATGTCACGTATTATTTTTGAAGCCCCTATTACCTTATTGTTGCTGTTTCTGATGGGCGATATGGTGAGCGAGATCTGTATTTCCTCGCCGCTTTTTGTTTTGCGGATAGTTTCAAAATGTTCTATCCGCTCATTGGCCCGTATTTTACTAATGATCAGTTCTTCTTCATTGTAACGGTCTTCGGGTATCAAAACCGTAATGTGTTTACCTATGATCTCATCCTCAGTATAACCAAATAAACGTTGGGCCGAGTTATTCCAGCTGGTAATGATACCGTCCAGGGTTTTACTCACAATGGCATCTTCAGATGATTCAATGATAGATGCCAGCATACCCTGCTTTGATTCGGCGTTTTTTTGTTCGGTAATATCTATAAGTGTATTGGCTGCACCTGTTAGTTCACCCTTTTCATTAAAAAGGGGCTTGGGGTTTGACAATATATAACTTGTAGTACCATTAGGGCGTTTAATAAATATTTCCTGCTGTTTTACGGCTTTGCCATATTTTAATACCCTGCCTGTGGGCGTTTCTTCAGATTTTAAGGGGAGCCCGTCAGTGTTAAACATTTCCCAGTTTACATACCATTTATCTTTGTTAGCCTCGGGTGTTTTACCCCAAAGCTTTACAGCCGCTTTGTTAAAGGAGGTTATATAGCCATCCTTATCGCAGGTATAAACAGCAACAGGCAGGTCTTCAAGTAGATCCCAGGTGGCCAGATCGCTGAAAGTTACTTTTGTGGCTGGTTTCGGTTGGTTGGCAGGTAATGGTTCTCCCATGTTTTTATATATGCTCCTTGAGGAGCATATGTTACGAATTTACTATTAAAATATCCATCCAACGCCAAATTAATTAAAAAGAAAATATCTGTTTGAATCTGACGGGCAATTTAGGAGAAATCGTTTTTAAAAAGTGTTTAACTATCAAAGCAGGATAGATAAGAAATTTTCAAACCATTTTTTCCGAATTGATCGAATTACACGAATTTCAAATCGACATCAATAAAAAATTCGTGTAATTCGATTAATTGTGACCGATTTGAAAATCAATTCGTGTGAAAATTTTTCACTCCCATTTATTCAAAGGCCTGATCTTTTTAAAGGCGATTTACCTGGGCCTGATTTAGGCGAATATAGTATCGCCTTTAATTATTATCGGGCGATAAAAGTAGTTTTCGCCTGTCTTTTTTTATAAATATTTTCATAAAAACAGGTGTACCGGTTTTGAGTTTGGTACAAAAAGTAACTTTAAACAATTTAAAGTTACTTTTTTGTCAATCGGTTCAAAAACCGCTTAAATTTTGATTTTAGGCGGTTTTTGTTAAATTTGTAATAAACCAAATTGATATGTACAACCTACTTGTTTCTCCGCAGGATGTACAGGCTTCGCTTCAGAAGCATGTACTGGCCGATGGCTTCGACCTCACTTTTGATATGGAAAAAAGTAAGGGTGTTTATATTTACGATGCAAAATATAACCGTACGCTGCTTGACTTTTTTACCTGTTTTGCCTCAGTACCTTTAGGGTATAACCATCCCAAAATGCTGAATGATGAAGAGTTTAAAAAGAACCTGATGCTTGCGGCCTTAACCAATCCGTCAAACTCGGATATATACACAACACAGTACGCCCAATTTGTTGAAACATTTGACAGGATCGGGATCCCCGAATACCTGCCTCACGCTTTTTTCATTGCCGGTGGTGCCTTAGCCATTGAAAACGCCCTGAAGGTAGCAATGGACTGGAAGGTTCAGAAAAACTTTGCCAAAGGTTATACCAAAGAAAAAGGCTTTAAAGTATTGCACTTTGAACATGCTTTTCATGGTCGCTCGGGTTATACATTGAGCCTTACCAATACGCTGCCTAATAAAACCAAGTGGTTTGCCAAGTTTGACTGGCCACGGGTATCTGTGCCTTATATGAATTTCCCTTACAGCGATGCCAATCATGAAGACTTGCTAAAAAGAGAACAGCTATCGGTAGCGCAGATCAGGAAAGCATTTGAAGATAATAAGGATGATATATGCGCTATAATAATTGAGCCTGTACAGTCAGAAGGCGGTGATAATCATGTACGTAAGGAGTTTTTAGAGAAACTGCGTGAACTTGCTGACGAGTACGAAGCACTACTGGTATATGACGAGGTGCAAACCGGTGTTGGTTTAACAGGCAAATTTTGGTGTCATGAACATTTTGGTGAAAAGGCGCGTCCGGATATCCTGGCCTTCGGCAAAAAGATGCAGGTTTGCGGTATCTTGGCCGGTAGGCGCATTGACGAGGTGGAAGATAATGTGTTCAAGGTATCATCACGCATAAACTCAACCTGGGGCGGCAGTTTGGTTGATATGGTGCGCTCGTCAAAAATAATGGAGATCATTGAGGAGGATAGCCTTTGTGACAATGCAGCAGCCAT
>NZ_DASVOB010000244.1:0-22738 GCF_036383575.1 Mucilaginibacter sp. | reverse complement strand
CAAACAGGTTATTCAGATCGGCAATTACCTTTTCCCGGCCGCCCATCAGTTTGGCCATACCATCCACATCCTGTGGCACAAACCAGCCTTGCTGATAAGGATTACTCTCAATACAACCATACCACTGTTTAATACGGCCCTCTGCAGGCCATGGCAGCCAGGTGCCGGTGCTGTCCTTTGGTCTGAACCAGCCTTTATCTGCATCAAAAATGTTTTTAAAGGCCTCTCCCCTTTCGCCGTATTTTTTTATGTCCCCCACTTTATTAAGCCCTTTTGCAAGCTGCGCAACGCACCAATCATTATAAGCATATTCAAGGGTATAGCTGATGCTGGTATTTCCGGGAGTAAAACCTTTATCACCATTACCAAATTTTTCAACCGTACCTACAGCCAATTTATAGGCGTTGGGTACATTATAGTTACGGATTCCTTTGGCATAAGCATCAGCCATAACAGCCACCGCCGGGTTGCCGAGCATACAGCCACTATAGGCATTCAACAATTCCCAACGCTCCAGGTAATCTTTCTTTTTTTCATCGGCAAGCGTTACCAACGAGTTAACCAGGTCGTTAACCAACGATGGGTTAATGATAGTTTGCAGAGGCATCTGGCTCCTGAAAACATCCCATCCGCTAAAAATGGTGCGTTTTTTAAAAGTAGTAGTATGATGAACCTTGCCATCGCCGCCCATGTATTGTCCGGTAACATCGCTCACAATCCGCGGATCGATCATGGTATGATACAAGGCTGTATAAAACACCGTTTTTTGTTCGGCTGTGCCGCCCTGGATACTTACTTTTGATAAAGCGTTGTTCCATAGGTTAATAGTACGTTGGTGTACGGCATCGAAATTCCAGTCTTTAATTTCGGCTTGCAAATTGGCTTTGGCACCGGTTATGCTCACAAACGAAATGCCTGCTTTAAGCAATACCTGTTCATTGGTTTTAGTAGCAAATTCCGTGTAAAAACCGAGATGCTTACCTTGTTTATCCTTTATTCCTTTAAGTATCTCTGCATGGGCTACCCGCTCCTGGTATTTATCGCTGGTTACATCATCGAGTTTGCGGCTCCAGTCATCAGGGATGTCGGCACTCCAAACGCCATAGTTTTTTAATGGCTTGCTAAATCGAGCATAGAAATATACAGTGTAATCGGCCTTACCATCACCATTTCCCCAACCACCACCATCAGGCGTACATTTCATAAAGCCTTCAATAGTATGATCATCAACTACTTTTACATATTGGAGCGTGGATGTTCCTCCTACCCTCCGGGCCAGATCTATCTGGATGCGCGACTGTTTATTTTGAGGAAAAGTGAAACGCAGCATGCCGCTATGCGGTGCTGCAACAGCTTCGGCTTTGATATTGTTATCGGTTAAGCGCACGCTGTAATATCCGGCCGATGCTTTTTCACTGCTTTTATCATAAGCAGAACGATATCCCACGCCAGTGGTTCCTATTTTACCAGCGCTTGTTTTGAGCGTGCCGGCGGTTGGCATCACTAAAAAGTTCCCCAAATCGCCGTACCAGCCTATTCCACTCATTTGGGTAAACGCAAAACCTTCGATACTTGTATGCTCATAGCTATAGCCAGAACCGTTATCGCCTCCTGTTATGGTATTAGGGCTTAATTGCACCAGCCCATACGGTGTGGCAGCCCCCGGGAAGGTTTTACCCAGGCCATGATAAACGCCCGCCCCATCGGCACTGGTGCTGGCGCCGATAAAGGGATTAACATAAGCAGCAGCATTTTGAGCTTTTATCATCGAGGTTGAACCAAGCAACAAACTCGCTGCAATGGCAACGACTAAATATTTTTTTAAGACTGGTAAAGTAGTGATACTCATAATAGCGGTACCGGTTTTATTGTTTTAAGATCTGGCAACCCGAAACTGTGATTTATTATCGACAAAAAGCTTTATTTATCGTAAGTTTTTTATCACAGACAGACGCCGGAATTTGAAAATCGACCGGTATTTAATTAATTGGTTATTACGCAACCAAATTATATAATAAAATCGATTTAGCAAATTTTTGTTTGTTTTATTTTTTCCGGCTGCGAGATCGCCTAATGCTATGTGCTGCTAATGGTCTTTATAACTACAGCCATTTGCTAAACCAATCCAGCGTCATTTTAAAATGTTCAGGCGTAGAGGTATGGGGTAGTTTCGGTGCCACATCACGCATGATTTTTCCGGTCGCTTGTTTTGAAGCATATGCCTGCATAGCCGACGCGCAAGCTATATTGGCACCTGGCAGCGGGCAATTAGAATCATTTTCTGTGCTTAAAACCAACATAGGCCGCGGTGCTATCAGTCGCAGCATTGACGTACAATCGAACTCGCCGGTAATACCTGGTATCAATTTATTCCATACAGCTTGTACATTATGCCTGTTTAAAGCCGAGTCACCAAGATCTTTGGCCGCCTGCAAGTGCGCTCCGCGAATAGTACCGGCACGCCCCTGCCATCTATCATTATTTAATGACCATTTGAAACTTTGTACTGCAATATCCAACACAACTACTTTTATCCGTTTATCCACCGATGCAGCAAGCCATGTTTCCATACCTCCCATGGATATGCCGCCCATACCGATTCGGTTGGCGTCTACATCAGCTCTGCTTGCCAAATAATCAGTTACACGCCAAAGATCAAAGGCTGTATCAAATAAAAAAGGGTGAGTTTGGCGAGCTTTATCCTTATTTTCCCAGGCAGCGGTAGCAGCAGCTACATATTCTGTAGAGCCATGTGCACCTCCGGCAATACGTTCGCCGTGAAAGCGGGCATCAATAGCTACGCCAATGATCCCTCTTTTAACCAATTGGAGCAGCATCTTTTTGTTATCTTCTTTTTTACCGCCGGTGCCGTGCAAAAAGATTACAGCAGGGTATGATTTGGCCCCCGTAACGGGTTTGTAAATCAGGATGGGGACCCGTTCATTCTTTTCGCTATAAATAAACCCTTGTTCTACAATAACTGAATCTGTTTTAGTTACCGTAAAGGACGGATTTAAGGGAACACGAGGCCTTTCCAGCAGCTTTTCAAAATCGGCAGCAACCGTTTCAATAGGAGGATAATTTATTTGTTGTGCAAATGAAATCAGCGGACATAACGATAATGCAAAGCCTACGCAAAACACCTTGGTTTTAGACAACATCATACGATTGATTTATGGGTACAATTTATAAAACATGCCGTTTACTGCATGTAACAATACTGACATGCAATATGATTACAGGTTTTGTGTACGAAACCAACAATGACCGTCCGTTAAATACGAAAGCCTGATACGATTGTACCAGGCTTTCTTTCTTAAGGTGGATTTAGAAATCTATCAAAGGCTCAATAACCGATTTTAGTTTTCTTCGGTGTATTTCTTGAAGTTATTAAGTATGGCCTGCCAGCCATTCTTTTGCATTTCGAGAGAGTTTTGTTGTTCCGGATCGAAGGTTACCTCAACTTCGGTTTGATTACCATGTGCTTTGAAAGCAACAGAGGCCTGCCTGCCGTTTGGCATGGTGTAGGTAAACTTTTCGCCGTCAACAACTTCATCATAAGTGGCTTCAAAATCAAAACCAAAACTTCCGTCTTTAGCTTCCATTCTTGCAGAGTATTTTCCGCCTACCCGCATATCATTTGATGCAGAAGGGCATTGCCATGAAGGATCGGCAAAATTCCATCTTGTAATATCTTCTGGATTGGTATAGTAGTCCCAAGTTTTTTTCACATCAGCATTTACTGTGGCGGTAACAGTGATCTTGTTGCTCATCTTTATTTTTTTAAGGTTAGTAATAATTGATCAAGTTTTTCGAGTGTTGCCATCATGCCTTGTTCCATTCCCATCTGGATAACTGTTTCCAAATCAGAAAGCGATTTATAGGTAACAATAGTTTCCACCAAAGCATTCTCTCCCCTATCTGTAAAATTCACAAGCCACTCTGCACGGGGCAGGTCTTCATTTATTTCGCCTTCTGCATTGCTGAAAGCATCTAATGCTGTGTAATAATCAATGGGTTGGATTTTGACATATTCTGTTAAACCCCAATATTCCGTACCATTTGGTTCAACCATGGCATAGTGCCAGTGACCACCTTCACTAAAATCCATTGATTTTGTTTTGGTAGTTAGCGGAGCGGGCGCAAACCACTGGTCAAGCAATTCACGTTTAGTATAGCAGTCCCAAACCAATGGTCTGCCGGCCAAAAACTCGCGCTTAATAGTCAGTGTATTTTTTACTTTATCAGCAGTGAAATCGAAATACAGGTTGTTTTTCATTTATGTGTTTTTTTTAAGGTTGATAAAAGGTTGTCGAGTTGTGCAAAGCGGGTTTCCCAAATCTTGCGGAATTGCTCCAGCCATTTGTCTATTTCTTTCATTTTGTCAATCTCCAGTTGATAATAAATCTCCCGACCTTGGTGCTCTTGTTTTACCAGTTCGCATTCGGTTAAAACCTTCAGGTGCTTTGAAATGGCCTGACGTGTTGTATCAAAATGCTCGGCAATGGCATTGGGTGTCATGGCCTGTAATGCAATTAAGGCGATGATAGCCCTGCGGGTAGGGTCAGCAACGGCCTGAAAAATGTCTCTTCTCATTGAAGTGCTAATTACGTACCGGCTAAATAAGATCAACCGGCTTATATGAAAATTTATTTCCTGATCATTGGCAGATATTTTTCCCAATTGTCTATAATTGCCCAGGCAACAATTGCTATCAATACTAATACAATAGGTAAACCAGATGGGGCCATGCTGATGTTAGACAATAAAATGCCTGTTAAAATAGGTACAAGCACAACTGCCCCAAGCGCTCTCGTTCTCGGAATGATCAATAACAAGCCACCCAAAACTTCCGCCGCTCCTACCAGCGGCATGAGCCAGCCTATTGCCACATAGGCCTGCATTACTTTCACCATCTTTTCGGGCATATCTTTAGGCATCGGCATGTAATTAAGGAATTTATTAAGGCCGGCATTAATAAACATCAGCCCGGTTAACAGGCATAAAACAAATAGGATTTTACTTTTCATGATTGGTTTATTTTAAAATAAGAAACTGATTGGTTGCAAATATATGTGCAACTATTTGGTTTCGCAAATTTATTTTCAGAAAAATGCGACTAATAAAATTATTAAAAATTGATTATGAAACTATTCAACTAATTCAGCGACCGATACTCATTTGGCGTGTAACCGGTACTCTTTTTAAACGCCCGGGTAAAGTGCTGTGGGTATTTGAACCCAAGTTCGTAGGCTATTTCACTCACCGACCGGCTTATATCTAATATCCTTTCTTTAGCCAAATCCATTACCTTTAATTGAATATATTCCATCGCGGTTTTTCCGGTTTCCTTTTTAACCATGTCTCCAAAATAATTGGGAGAAAGATGCAATTGTTCGGCACAATAAGTAACAGCTGGCAAACCTATGGTCTGGGGTTTGTCCGAATGGAAATAATCTTTCAATAAATTTTCGAACCGTTCGATATTGCTTTTATGAGCATCACTCCGGGTAATGAACTGCCGGTCGTAAAAGCGGACACAATAGTTAAGGAACAGCTCAAGGTTCGCGGCGATCAATTTTTTACTGTGTTTATCTATCCCCTGCTCCAGTTCGTATTTGATCTTACTAAAGCAATCCAGCACGATCCGCCTTTCTTTCTCGGAAAGATGCAGGGCTTCGCGTGATTCATAAGCAAAAAAAGTGTAGTCATCGATATGCTTGCCGAGCGGCGTACCATGAATGATGTCGGGATGAAATAACAATGCAAACCCTTGCGGCTTATAATCCGTGTCGATGCTGACATTGATAATTTGACCGGGGGCTACAAAAACCAACGTCCGGTCCTGGTAATCATAAGTATGGCGACCATATTTAATATCACCACATCTGACATCTTTAAGATAAACGGCATAAAAGCCAAAGCTCATCCTGGAAGCGTAAACTTCAGGTGTCGTACCTTCAAAATTGATGATGCTTACCAATGGATGCAAATTCTCCTGGTGATAAAATGCATCATGCCCACTAACGTTATCTATTCTCAATATCTTTTCCATCGCCTTTAATCTAATAAATCAAATTTAACAGTAATTCCCGGCAGGATATCACAGCAGACACCGAACCTGTAAAAATGGTAGATTAACCTGTATTCTGTATAAGCATTATCTCTTTAAACACCCAGACCTTTGCATTATCAAACTAACATAAAGAGCAAATGAAAATAATGGAAGGAAAAATAGCACTGGTTACAGGCGCAGCATCAGGTTTAGGGTTCGCAACATCAAAGGCATTTGCAGAAGCAGGTGCAGCAGTTGCTATGGCTGATTGGGACGAAAATGCGGTTAAGGCGGCAGCCAGTCAATTGGCAACAGAAGGATATAAAACACTGGCTATAAAATGCGATGTGTCTGATGAAAAGCAAGTGGAAGAAATGGTTAACAAAACAGTTGCGACATTTGGCCGCCTGGATTATGCATATAATAATGCCGGTGTACAAAATGAGCTGGCAGAAGCTGCCGATCAAACCCGGGAGGATTTTGACCGTGTTAACAGTATCAACTACCGGGGCGTTTGGAGCTGCATGAAATATGAGCTGCTGCAAATGCGCAAACAAGGAAGCGGTGCTATAGTGAACTGTTCTTCCATTGGCGGTATCAGGGCTGGCGCTCAACGCGGCGTTTATCATGGCGCTAAACATGGCGTTATCGGTTTAACTATAAGCGCCGCTGTGGAATATGCCGATCGGGGTATTCGTATCAACAGCGTCAGTCCGGGGCTTTTCCATACCGCGATGTCAGACCAAATGATTGCTGCCGGACAAAAAGATGCCCTTGATGGCATGTTGGCAATGGTGCCGATAGGTCGTTTAGGTCGCCCCGAAGAGATTGCCAATACTGTGCTTTTCCTTTGCAGTGAAGCGGCCAGTATGATTGTCGGCCACAACCTGGTGGTAGATGGTGGTCTTACCATATAAATAATACTAACAACTAAACTACTATCCGATGAAAAGATCCCTTATATTAACCGTTGCCTTAATTTTCTTATTGCAATTCAATAGCCGGGCACAAACTACCGCTTCGGGGGCTATTTTTCCCAAAGGCACAAAGGTGCAGGCTAACTTTACAGGAGCAGTATGGGTGCAAACGTTAGTGCCAAATGATAGTACATTTCATTGTGTTGTAGGTACGGTGACATTTGAACCCGGGGCACGAAGCTACTGGCATATCCATAACGCCGGGCAGATCCTCTTGGTTACCGATGGTAAAGGCTATACCCAGGAGAAAGGGAAGCCCATCCGTGTTGTCTACAAGGGAGACACCATTATTTGCCCGCCAAATGTAGAACACTGGCATGGGGCTGCGCCGGGCAGTTCTATGACGCATATTTCAATAATCCCCAACGCCGATAAGGGCGTGGTTACCTGGTTAAGGCCGGTAACGGATCAGGAATATAATGCAGCCAAAGAGTAACGATTAAAACCAAACCAATGAAAAGGCTATTTTCTTTTGCAGTATTCTTATTAGTCACTTGTTTCACAACAGGCATTAAAGCACAGGGTAAAATGGAAAACGATCAAAAATTAGATCATAAACAACAACGTATCGTCAGCATATCGGCTTTAACAGCCGCGGGAGATATTGACCAATTAAAAGTTGAGCTCAATAAGGGACTGGATGCCGGATTAAGCATTAATGAAATCAAAGAAATACTTGTTCAGCTTTACGCCTATTGCGGTTTCCCTCGCAGTTTAAACGGCATTAATGCATTTATGGCCGTTATGGAAGAGCGTAAAGCTAAAGGCATAACCGATGCCGAAGGCAAGTCCGCATCACCTATCAACGATCCTAATAAATATCAAACCGGAAAAAAGACACTGCAAACGCTGACTGGCCGCGAAGAAAAAAAACTCGCGGGTGCTAATGCCTTTGCGCCTGTTATCGACACTTTCCTAAAAGAACATTTGTTCGCGGATATTTTTAGCCGTGATGTGCTGTCCGTCCAGCAGCGCGAACTGGTGACGGTTTCAGCATTGGCCGCTATGCATGGTGTAGCCCCACAATTACAGGCACATATTGGCATAGCGATGAATACCGGACTTACGGAAGCCCAGCTTTCAGAGGCTTTCTGGATCATCGATCAAACGGTTGGCAAAGCCCAGGGAGATATAGCAAGGACAACCCTTGAAAAAGTTCTGGCTTTGAGAAAACAATAAACTATTTTATATGAAAACGCTTCATTCATTTATTATATTACAATAATCATTTTTAGTGTCATCATGCTCTCTATAAATTCAAGCAAAGTATCTGCACAGCAAAACGAAAGAAAAGTCAGGATCGCCAAGATCGAGATTTACCCTGCTTATCTCGATGAATATAGGGCTGCACTTGCCACGCACGCAAAAACAGCTGTGCAGGTTGAAACAGGGGTTCTTGCTTTGCAGGCCGTTTACGATAAATCCCATCCAACACAGGTTACCGTTTTTGAAGTATACGCCAGCGAGGCTGCTTACCAGGATCATTTGAAAACACCGCATTTTTTGAAGTATAAAAGCGGCACATTGAAAATGGTGAAATCGTTGGAGTTAATTGAGGTTGCCCCTATTGCAATGGAAATCAAACCGGAATTAACAGGAAATACCAAACAGTAAATTATGAGCGCATTAAATAAACAATTCACAGCAGCTGAATTAACGCGGATAGATGAAGCTGACGATTTGAAGATATCACCCCTGCGGGACGATGGGGTGACCTACGGAACGCCAACATGGATCTGGGCCGTGGTGGTAAATGATAACTTATATGCGCGTGCCTATAGCGGCATTGCATCGAGATGGCACAAGGCAGCGCTGAAACAAAAAGCCGGGCGCATACATGCCGCAGGTATGGTGAAAGACGTAAGCTTTGAACCCATTTGTGATCGAAACATTGAAAACAGCATCGATGAAGCCTATAAAAAGAAATACAACGGCAGTCCATATCTGGCTGCCATGATCAGTACCCGGGCGCAATCGGCTACGGTGAAAATCACATTAAGGCAATATTCGAGAACAAATTAGAACAATACAGTAAAACGACAATTTAGAACAGATATTTGATAATGGATAGTCAAGAACTAAATTATAAGGCACCACAAGGATTTGGTCCTGTTGCTGCGCAATATTTCACGGGCACAGCCTGGTTAAAAATGCGCGTTATCCCCGACGAGATCACTAATTGTGCTATTGGCGAGGTGATATTTGAACCAGGATGCAGAAACAACTAGCACACCCATCCAAGTAACCAGATCTTGATTGTTACCGAAGGTGCGGGTTACTATCAGGAAAACGGCTCACCAATCCACGAAATAAAAGTTGGCGATATAGTAAACGTGCTGCCCGGCATCAAACACTGGCATGGAGCAACGCCCAATGGTAGGTTTGCACATTATGCTATCGGGATTAATGCGGAGAAAGGAATTGTTGATTGGCTTGAGCCGGTTACTGATGAACAATACTATAGCTTTAAATAAACCGCAGATTTCACATATACATGTTACAATAGTTTAGCTAATTTATAGTCACTATCGGCAAAACCGGTCTCAATAAAAAATCAATGTTTGGTCAAGTGTTAGATTTAGACATCTTGACGGATCATTGAATTTTCAGATAATGATCAGCAATTTACTTCACTTTTAAAATCTGTCGAATCACTTCTAAAACTCTTTAAGGGTTCTAATGAAGTTCCATTCACTCAACAAAAAAGCGAATGCTGACATACCCAAGTTTCTTTTTTAATTTAAATCCTGCAAATACTTACATTCGTGCTGTGGGGCTTCTTCTGTATCTTAATCTAAAAATTCTATCATAAGAAAAACCCACAATGTTCATGATAACATGGAGAAAACCGGCAATATAAATACCCGGAAAAATTCAGTGTAATTTTGTGCAGAGTATATGACACGTTCTAATATAAAAACCTTGACCTCGCTCTAATGGAAGCAGTAATATTTTGCGGTATTCAAGCAACAGGAAAAACTACCTTTTTTAAGGAGAAGTTTTTTAAAACGCACATCCGTATTTCCTTAGACCAGTTAAACACAAGAAATAAAGAACTCAGGTTTATTGAAACTTGTATCCTCACATTCCAGCCTTTTGTAATAGACAACACTAATCCCTCTCCGGAAGAAAGAGCGAAATATATAGCTATTGCAAAAGCAAATAAGTTCAAAGTAATTGGATATTACTTTCAATCCAAAGTGGCCCTTGCATTAACGCGTAATAACCAACGGTTTGGTAAAGAAAAAGTTCCTGAACTGGGTATAAAGGGAACTTTTAAACGGCTGACCCTGCCACGCTTGGATGAAGGGTTCGACGAACTGTATTACGTAACAGCCGAGAATAACACATTTACAATAAATAAATGGTCAGATGAAATTTGATGATCTGGATATTAAAATGAGGGTTTATGAAACCTCTCAAGACCGCTGCATTTTACCCGGTATGTATATTGTTGCCAGAATTGATGGCCGGGGCTTTACCCGGCTAACTAAAGAAGTGCACCAGTTCGAAGCACCTTTTGACGAGAAATTCAGGGACTTAATGGTTGAAACAGTAAAACATCTCATGAATTGCGGTTTTAACGTAATATACGGTTATACAGAAAGCGATGAGATATCATTGCTCTTTCATCCTAACGAAGATCTTTTTGGGCGAAAGACCAGGAAATACATTTCCATACTGGCGGGCGAAGCCAGTGCAAAATTTTCCGCTCTTTTGGGAAACGTAGGAGCCTTTGACTGCCGCCTTTCTGAACTTCCCAACAAACAATTAGTAGGAGATTATTTCAGATGGCGAAATGAAGACGCCCACAGGAATGCGTTAAATGCGCATTGCTACTGGCGTTTGAGATACGATAACTTTAACGTGAGGGAAGCTACTTCTAAGATAGAAAGAATGAGTAATGCAGCTAAAAATGAATTACTTTTTCAATACGGCATCAATTTCAATAACCTTCCTGCCTGGCAAAAAAGAGGGGTCGGCATTTACTGGAAAAATGTAAAAAAGGAAGGATTTGATCCAAAGAACAATGAGCATGTGTTGGTTAATAGACGGATCCTGCATACTGATTTTGAGCTACCCATGCGGGATGAATACAATACATTTATAAATGACCTTGTAAACAAGTACGAGAACCCAAACTGAGTTCGATATAAATTGAGCTGGTCTTTTAGTAGGTTACTTACTGACAAATGTTGCCTTACCGCTACAATTTATATCTGCAGATCGTTAAAAAATATATTCATTGGCAAAGCCTATCAGACCTACACCATTCCCGATGTTTTAATGAGTGTTACTATCTGTTGGGAATAGTCTAATCTCCCTTCCAGATCAAGCTTTTACAATGTTACCTTTAAAGTAAATAAAATAGCTTGCTGCCAATATCAGTAACAGCATGAAAACATAGCTCTTCCAATTAGCAAAATTTAATGAATATCCCAATATTCTTGATCGTTTAGGAACTACCACACGGATATCTGTTCTGTTAAAATAGAATACTCCGAATTTATAATTCTGGGGGTCGTCTATCGGGTCTTTTTGTACCATAAATTTTTATTTTTCATTTATCCAATCCGCAATTAGGTCAACCAAGTATTTTGGAACATTTTTCGGTATACTATATTCAGATGGGCTCATACTGCCGTTACCCTCAACGAGGGCGTGATCTATCTTTTCAAGAAAATTAAACTGAACGTTAGTTTTGCCATTTAGTTGCTTTTTCCAGAGTTGGAAATCGGTATTATTTACCTGATAGTCCTCCCCTCCCTGGATAATCAATAATTTCTGGGATTTTAACCTTGACGCCACCATAACCTGGTCATATTTCTTCAACGAGAGCCAATAGCTTCCTTTCGCTCCAAGATATTCTTTACTGGAATCTTTTATGGTTATATTATTTATGGCAGCAACCTGTTTTTTAATTTGTTCGATATTCCCTGATGAAGTTTCTTTTGAAGTGTCCTTTAAAGATAGATACTTCATCTGCTCCAATACAAGCTCCTGAAGCGGGCGGGCATTGGCTTCCAACATAACCGCTCCTTTGAATATTTTATTTTCTTTAAGTATCAGCGGTGCGATCATACCACCCATGCTATGTCCGAGGAGATAGATCCGGTTTGTGTCAATGCCATCTATATGAGAAATGTCAGTTATAGCATTTTTAATATCCTCAAGATATTCATCCGTTAAGGTGTAGTTTTTTGACTTGAAATTTCCGGGATAAGCGAGTGATCTCTTATCAAAACGCAATGAAGCAATACCATTAACACCCAACCCCATGGCAAGATCGCGAAAAGGTTTTTCTGCGCCAAGGGTTTCATCCTTATCGTTAGGGCCTGAACCACCTATAAATATCAATACAGGCCATTTTCCTGTTTTAGCGGGCATTGTTAATACTGCAGGCAGGTGCATGGAGTCAGTCTGTATAAACATGTTTTTTTGCTTAAAACCCGAACGGTCGGCATAAGCCGGCGGCTGGTAGGCCTTTTCTAAAGGCCGAAAGAAAAACCCCACTATCATAGCAGAATCGTTCGAAGCAATTTGCATAAGCAAGGTCTCTTTCTCGAATGAACAAACAAAAGAGGCAGACCTTTTTGACAGCAGCACTGCGGTTGTGTCATATCGCTGAAATTTACCAAGTTGCTGCACAGCATTGGTAAATACTTTTTCGACACCCCCCGGCGGGAGCTGGCCTTTCAGAAAACCGGATAATACAGAAGACGCGGCATTCCAGTTTTTCCAGAGGAGGGCATCTAAAAATATTTTATCGTTCGCCAGGTTTTGAGCCTGACAGTTTCCCTTTGTAAAGATCAGTACAAAGGAAAGGGATAATAATATCGGTTTAAAAAAATCAGGTTTATACATCTGTTTTGAAAAAATGTCTTTTACTTTTGAAAAAACTTATTCTTTATGAATATCTATCTTAGCGGCCAGGTCTTTTGGAGTTATGATCATGAAATTGAGCAAACAGGTCTTGGCCAGGAAATTAAAGCCCTTTTTTCATTTACACCTCCTATCCATCACCACTCGGGCATTATTTCGCTTACAGAACATCAATTAGTCATCGAAGGTGACTTAAACCTCCCTATCCCCTTGTCTGATATAACACAAATTTATCTTGGTTTTGATGAAATATTTAAAAGAACGTATGTAAAAAACGGAGGAATGTTCTGGCAGCCATTGCGGCTCATTTATAACTCAGGCTTCCGCAGCGCTACAATTTACCTGATCATAGACCACAATGCATTTGGTGCAAAAAATACGCTATGGTTTAACACATTGAAACAGCTTCTTTCCGAATAATCAACCAGGTCCTCCTGTCGCCGGGATTTTTGAGCCTTCATCAATTATCTTAAAAACAGGTTTAATCTTTGCCTCTTTTTTATTGACAAGGCTAACCAGGAACGCTTTAACGGATGCAAAGCAGAATATTTCATCTATTGGCCTCATATACAAAATCAACGCTCCGAACATTGCAAAAAAGAAGGAGAAAAGACCATTGATAATGATGATCAGAAAGTGAAAGAAAACGCCGGAAATAAAAAACCATTTGCGGTACTTTTGCTCAACAAATAATCCGAGAAAAAGAAAAAATTCAAAAAAGATTGAAAACCATGTAATTGATGTTACCAATAATGGCGTTTTCAATATGGGGTCCATGATTTTGGCAACGTAAAAATTATATCCGAAATCATAATCTTTAAACCAGTACCAGACCGCTGTTCCGTCCTGCCATTCGTTGACCCCTAATTTTGCAGTAGCTGCGTTGAGGTAAATAACGGCAACCTGAACCCTTATAACTAAGTACACTGATAGGCACATAAGCACTACATAGGGATTATTAGCCAAACGTTTGCTGCTAACATCTAAATTTTTCCAGTGCCATTTGCGGCTGTCAGTAAGGCAGACAGGTAACAGCAAAATAGCGATAACCGAGGTGATCTGATCCCCACCGTCAATAAACGGACTTGCTTGTATTAAACTCAACGACACCCAAATATGAAAAAGTGCTGTGTAGCGGGGACGCCAGCCACTTATTACTACAAGCAAAATAACAATTGCCAGCCAGCGTGTTATTTCAGCTGAAAAGGGAAAGCACGTAAAAAAGTTCCATTGAAAAACATCCACCGTTCTCGTGACAGGCACTGCCGCCCCCGTGTTGGTATTGTAAAACAACACAGCCGGACTGTTAATCAATAGTGTGAGCGCCGTTCCCATGGCCAATATGGAACGGGCAAGACCATAAACATTAGTCCAGGGATTCTTTAACTTCGAAATAAACAGAAATTCGTTCACTGATAATTGATATGAAGTTTTACAAACGTAACCGGTAAGCCGGTTTTATTTTCGAATTCCCGGTAAGCCCATGGAACAATCTCCCTTCGTTCGATAATAATATCTTGCGGCATATCTAAGCCAGGCGATTTCGCAAAATTTATCGGAACAGCTTTATATTTCATTTCTGAAAGGTTCAATTTTGCAAATTCATAGTCTTTTAACGTATTCCAATCCTTATTAGCTATTTGACCAAGCATCTTACCATAAATAAGCATCGCCATTCGTCCCTCCCGTCGTAAACCGAAAAGATTATGTAGGGTGCCGTTTCTTACCCGCGGGTCATTTATCCATTCGCCATTACTTTTCACCAATATTATATTTCTCACCTCTCTTGGGTTCCGGGTAAAGAAGCCCCAGCCCTGAGGGAAAAAGGCGACCACTTTAAATTTATGCCGCAGATAATAAGGAGTCATTGCATTATTAGGCATTGCAATAATAAGTACTGAATAAATTATAAACATCCAGGATAAAAGCAATGCAATAACAAAAGCTTTTATCCTGGGCGTCATCTTTAGTTCCTGGTTCATCAATTTTATTTTGTCGCGAACTGTTGCGTAAAAGAGGCTACCATCTGTTCGTGGAAAAGTTGATCTTTGGAACCTATACCCGTAATATTTTCTGCACTCGGAGCTTCTTCTATAGCAACCAATAATACCACAAATGCACCTGCAGCAATTACCAGCCATTTGTAAACAGCGACATTTGTGTCGTAAATCGGCTTGGTTGTACTCGCCCCAGGATCTTCAACAAGCTGCTCTTTAACTACCGATGGTGATTGAGCGCCGACCACATCACCAAGTAGTTTTTTGTATTTTTGCGTTTTAAGCAATGCTACAGCCTGTTCAGTGTTCATACTCCCCAAACCATCACTGGCAAACGCACTTTTAAGGCTACCAGCGTTATCTTTGTTTAAAATTATTTTACTTACGTCAATCTTTGGGTTAAGTGCTTTGAGGATATCTTTTCCGGCAGTAACCAGCGCTCCATTTACAAGGGTCGGGTTTCCGCTTTTCATCTGCGATCCAAATTGATCAAAAAATGATGGCTCCGTGGCCTTTATTGATTTAACAATGGACTCTTCGGCCTCAATTATGCCGGCACGGTCATTCGCATTGGTCGCCAGCGATTCCATTTTCATGCTATAGGGTGCAACTAACGCGGCCGCCGAGCCTTGTCCAAAAAATACTGCCCTGAAAATGGCTTCTCCGGTCAGCTCGCTGTCTGTAGCAGATTTAATATTTTGACTTTTTGAGCAGCTTTCAATAATAAATACTAAACATAGTGGTAATACTACATACCACTGAGAGGCAAATTCTCTGATTTTTTTCATGACGATAAAGTTTAAGTTCTTTAATAAAATTTAAGTGTCACAAGTTAACTATTAGGCAAGTAAAATCCTAATGACAAATATTATTTTTTTAAAAAATATTTCACCTGCATTATTCTTATTAAAAATAGTTTACTTTTCATAATCGCTTTCCACTATACCAAACACACTCCTATCAAAAACAACAGTTATTAAAGAGAGTACCGACTGGCAGCTATTCAACCTATCTATCCGCCCTGATCATTTCGTAAGGTATAGAGCCTTTTGAATTTGAAACCGAGGTAATGGAAAACACTCACTGGTTAAACATTATGCCGTTTAAAGCCCCCAGAATTAGCGTTCCGAACAAACCTGCAAATGATTACCGGAATAAACTGGTGGGCAAGTTTCATAAGGCGCTTTTCGGAAACAGGCCAACGAAAGCTTAATGCCATATCCTCCCCTGCCATTACGCAGGAAGCCGTGGCCAGCTTCCTTAAAAGCGGCCGGTATGAAAACCATCTTCGCAAGCTGCGCCAAACTTTGCAAAGCAATTATCAGCATTATATAACTGTTCGACAGAACCATAAAACAGAAAATAAGCATAACTCACGGAAGGATGTTCACCTTGCAAAATCAATTTGAAAACTGCATGAGGCTTTCTATAGGCATGCCCTGATCTGAAGAAATACTGTAGAAATTAAAGCTACTTGGCCTGATAGCCGCATCAATGCAATAACTATTATATCAGTTATCCTGCAAAGCTTTTGTCATAATGCAATAATAAGGTTGTGATATTTGCGCAAAATCTTAATTTTGCCTCATATGAAGTGTTTGACAGTCATATTTAGTATCTACATGACCTTATTGGCCGTTTTGCCATGCAGGGATAAGGATGACTTTGCAGATATGATAAAGTCTTACACCACCATAAGTTCAAGCCATGCAGGTAATGAAGAAGCGGATAAAGAGACCTGTACCCCATTTTGCACCTGTTCCTGCTGCTCTACAGTACGCACCATCTCAACTTATCAGCCTGTAACGGGTTTATTTTTGCAGGAAGTTAAAAAGTCTTTTGGCGAACCAAACGTTCCGGCGCTTCCCGAGCAAAGCATTTCTATCTGGCAACCGCCTCAGATCGGTTAATACGATTCGTTTTTAAAGTTCATTTTTTTTCAGGATAGCACTAACTGTTATTCCTGGGAGAGTATTCGTATTAATCCAAATTTTATGTTTGATAAGATCATTGCGTTCTCGATCAGCAATAAGCTGGTTGTGGGGGCATTTATAATATTACTGGTAGCTGCCGGGGTTTACTCACTTAGCAGGCTACCTATTGACGCACAGCCTGATATTACCAATAACCAGGTGCAGATCATCACACAGGCACCAACGTTAGGTGCACAGGAAGTGGAGCAATATATCACAGCTCCAATTGAGCTGGCTATAGCCAACGTTCCGAAAGTTATTGAGAAGCGATCCATTTCCCGTTCAGGGCTTTCCGTTATCACCGTTGTGTTTGAGGATAACGCGGATATTTATTGGGCCCGCCAGCAGATCAGTGAAGGGCTGAAAGAAGCAGAAGATCAAATCCCAAAAGATACCGGGAAGCCCGCCCTCGCTCCCATTACTACCGGTCTTGGTGAAATATATCAATATGTGATTCATACCAAACCGGGTTATGAGCACAAATACAGCGCGACTGATTTACGTACAATGCAGGACTGGATTGTACGAAGACAACTTGCCGGAACGCCCGGTATAGCCGAGATCAGTGGATGGGGCGGTTATGTTAAGCAATATGAGATAGCCATTGATAATGAAAGGTTAAACAGCCTCAATGTTACCGTCAGCGATATTTATACCGCGCTCGAAAAAAACAACCAGAATACAGGCGGCTCGTACATAGAGCAGCGCAGCAATGCTTATTTTATCCGCGGCCTTGGCCAGGTAAAATCACTCAGCGATATTGAGCACATCGTGGTGAAAAACCGTGGGGATGCACCGGTAGTGATTGGTGACATTGCCAGGGTGCAGTATGGCAGCGCCAATCGTTATGGCGCGGTAACCCGCAACGGCCAGGGCGAAGTGGTTGCCGGTGTAGCATTGATGCTTAAAGGTGAAAACTTTAATGAAGTGATCAAACGCGTTAAAGAGCGGATGACGCAGGTGCAGAAATCCTTGCCCGAAGGCGTGATTATTGAGCCTTTCATTGATCGTACGGAACTGGTAGGCCGGGCAATCGGCACTGTAGAACGTAATCTTATTGAGGGCGGCCTCATCGTTGTGTTCATACTGGTACTGTTATTGGGCAATCTCCGTGCTGGTTTAGTTGTGGCATCGGTTATTCCCCTGGCAATGCTTTTTGCCGTTACCATGATGTACATCTTCGGCGTGTCGGGAAACCTGATGAGTTTGGGAGCAATTGACTTCGGCCTAATTGTAGATGGTGCCGTGATCATTGTTGAAGCTATTGTACACCGCATAACGGAAGCCAACCGCTTTTCGGGCAAGGATACCCTTGATCAAAAAGAAATGGATGATGAGGTTTATCAAGCATCGTCAAAGATCCGCGATAGTGCTGCCTTTGGGGAGATCATCATATTGATTGTTTACCTGCCGCTTTTTGCGCTGGCTGGTATAGAAGGAAAGATGTTCAGACCGATGGCCGAAACCGTTGCCTTTGCCATCCTGGGGGCGTTTATACTCTCATTAACCTATGTGCCGATGGCAAGCGCTCTATTCCTGAGTAAGAAAACCCATCACAAACGCAATATCTCTGACCGTCTCATTGATGGCTTGCAACGCATTTATACACCGACGCTGAATGCTGTACTTAAGGCCAGGAAGCTAACTGTTTTTCTTTCGGCTGTTTTATTGGGATTGGCTATCTGGGGCTTTTCAAAAATGGGCGGTGAATTTATTCCAACGCTTGAGGAAGGCGACCTGACAGTTGAGATCGCGATGATGCAGGGCACTTCGCTCTCGCAAGTGGTCGAAACTTTCGGCAAAGCGGAAAAACTGCTCAAACAAAAATTCCCTGAGATCAAACAAGCGGTAACACGCATAGGCAGTGCAGAGGTACCGACCGATCCAATGCCTTTTGAGCGCGGTGATATGATGCTTTCCATGAAACCGAAGAATGAGTGGACTTCAGCAGCCGGTCGTACAGAAATGATGAAAAAGATCGAGGAAACATTAAAAGACATTCCGGGGATCAATGTGGAGGTAACGCAACCCATGCAAATGCGCTTTAACGAGCTGATGACGGGAATTAGGCAGGATGTCGCGATCAAAATATTTGGTGATGACCTGGATGTGCTTTCTGCGCAGGCAGATAAAGCCGCAAAACTCATCAGCAATGTAAAAGGTGTAAGCGAACCTGTTGTTGAGCGGGTGAGCGGTTTACCGCAGGTCGCCGTTACTTATGACCGCCATCAGATTGCCCAGTATGGCCTTAATATCGAAGATGTTAACACAGCCCTGAGTACCGCCTTCGCCGGGCGTGTGGCCGGTGTGGTATTCGAGGGCGAGAAGCGCTTTGAGATCGTATTGCGCTTACAGCGTGAATTGCGTTCAAACATCGTCAATATTGAAAACCTTTACATTCCGCTGCCAAGCGGTAATAAAGTGCCGCTCAGCCAGGTCGCCTCCATTAAAATTGAAGATGCACCTTCACAGATCAGCCGTGAAGATGGTAAACGCAGGATCTATGTAGGTTTTAATGTGCGTGACCGGGATGTTGAAAGTACAGTTAAGGAAATTCAGCAGCTTTTGGATAGCAGGTTACAAATGCCGGCAGGCTATTATACCACATATGGCGGCCAGTTTCAAAACTTACAGGAGGCAAAAAGCCGCTTAATGATAGCAGTGCCCATTGCGCTTTTATTGATCCTTGTATTGTTGTTCTTCACGTTTCGTTCGGTAAGAGAAACCCTGCTAATCTTTTCAGCCGTGCCTTTGTCTGCTGTTGGCGGTGTTGCCGCTCTTTATTTAAGAGATATGCCTTTCAGTATCTCGGCAGGCGTTGGTTTTATCGCCTTATTTGGTGTTTCCGTCCTTAATGGCATTGTACTCATCGGCTATTTTAACCAGTTAGAAGCCGAAGGGATCAGCGATATCATTGATCGGGTTAAAAAAGGCACTCAGGTTAGGTTGCGCCCGGTAATGCTTACAGCAACAGTAGCTTCATTGGGATTTTTGCCAATGGCTATCTCAAGCACAGCAGGCGCCGAAGTACAAAGGCCACTGGCTACTGTCGTAATTGGCGGACTGATCTCGGCTACACTCCTAACCTTGTTGGTGCTACCGATTCTATATGTTTTATTTACCAAAGATCGCCAGCGGAAAGCACATTCAAACATGTCGGCTTCATCAAAAATCTCCATCGTGCTGATGCTATTGACAGGCAGTTTGTTTATAAGCAGATCCGCGCAAGCCCAAACCGCAAAACCACTAACTTTAGAGGAAAGTATTCAAACTGCCATTCAAAATAACCCTCAATTACGACGCACCGCGTTGGAAGTGAGCCAAAACAAGGCTCTACAGGGCACAGCTTTTAATCCTGAAAAAACTGCTATAACCCTTACCCAGGACCCGACATCCGGTGGTAATATTGATAACAGTTTGGGAATTACGCAAACCTTTGCGTTTCCGACGGTTTACAGTACACAGCGCAAAGTGCTGACCGCCCAAACCTCCCTGAGTGAAAAAGCAAAGATCATTAGCGAGAACGAACTGGTTAAACAGGTAAAATTAACCTGGTACCAGTTGCTGTATGCCCAAAACAAGCTCAGGCAACTCGCCGGCCAGGATAGCCTTTACAAACGTTTCTCGGAGCGGGCCGCTTTACGGTATAAAACCGGTGAAACATCCTACCTGGAGCAACTATCGGCAGTAAACGCTTATAAGGAGATACAAGTCGCAAAAAAGCAGGCGGAGGCCGATGTATTGATCAAACGGGAGGAATTACAGCAGTTAATGGCAGTAGATTATTTACCCGTTATTATACCGGCTCCTTTGACAAAACTAACGCTTATAGCTTCGGATAGCAGCACAGTAATTGCCCATCCACAATTAGCTTATTACCAGCAGCGCAGTGCCCTGGCAGATGCTCAAGTGAAAGCCGAAAAAAGCCGTTACCTACCCGATCTGACATTGGGATACCGCCAGCAGTTATTAATCGGTGCATTTAACCCAGCTAACATTAACCGTGGTTACTTTCCCGGAACCCGCATAGGAGGATTTGAAGCAGGCATTGCCGTGCCGTTATTTTTTGGTGCGCAGAAAAGCAAGGTAAAAGCGGCGCAGGTTGGGCAACAGATAGCACAGGCCGAGCAGCAAAACGCAACGCTACTGCTTACCAAACAATATAACCAGGCTTTGCAAACATTGGCTAAATACGATGAGGCCCTCAGCTATTACGATGAGGCTGGGTTAAAACAGGCTTCCGAACAGATCAGGATAGCCCAATTCGCCTATAGCAAAGGAGAGATCGGCTATATTGAATTTATCCAAAACATGACCCAGGCCATGAACATTCGCCTTGCCTACCTTTCCGCTTTGCGCGATTATAATCAAACAGTAATTGAACTGACATACCTTACCACAGGAGGAAAATAACATGATAAGATTTCATTCTATAAAATATAAAGCAACGTTTGCCCTGAGTATAACAATATTGATCCTTTTTGCTTCCTGCTCACAACAGCCTAAACCCGGCGACAAGGAAGAAACCAAACACGAAAAGCCCGAAGCTAAAAGCAGCGGCATTATACTCTCAAAAAAACAGCTGGACGCCGTTGGCATTCAGTTGGGTGATATTGAGGAAAAAAACTTAAAGTCTGTAGTAAAAGCGAGCGGGCAACTGGAGGTGCCGCCTCAAAATAAGGCAGAGGTAACGCTGCTTATGGGCGGCGTGGTTAACCAGGTATTTGTATTGGAGGGCCAGCACATCAACAAAGGGCAGCAATTGGCAACCATCGAAAACAATCAGTTGATACAACTACAACAGGATTACATGACCGCGCAAAGTAGCCTGTCATATGCAACTAAAGAATATGAGCGCCAAAAGGAATTGAACGATGCCAATGCAGGTGTAGGCAAAGTATTCCAGCAATCAGAAAGCGCATTTCGTTCTGAACAGGCAAAGGTTGCCGCCCTAAGCCGCCAGCTCAGGCAGGTTGGCGTTAACCCCGAAAGTGCGGCGCACGGACGTTTTATCACCCAAATACCTGTTTATGCACCCATCAGTGGTACCATTGGCAAAATCGCTATTCAAACGGGTTCTTATGCCGAGCCGGCAAGGCCGCTGATGAACATTATCGATAACTCAAAAGTGCATTGCGATTTGGTTGTATACGAGAAAGACTTGTTCAAAGTAAAAGCAGGTCAGCAGGTTTATTTTACCCTTACTAATCAAAACAACCGTGAGATCACCGGAAAAATTTATGGTGTAAACCAATCTTTTGAAAATGAAAGCAAGGCCATTATTGCCCATGCCATCATTGAAGAGGCAGCCAAAAGTAACCTGATCCAGGGCATGTATGTATCAGCCCTGATAGATGTGGGCAAGCAAACAGCAAGAGCAGTTCCGGACGAAGCCGTTGTTAAAGCGGGTGGTAAAGAATATATCTACTACCTGGCGCGTATCAATGGCCCGAAATCAAAAAAAGAGAAAGTTGTAAAGGATACAGATGATGCGGACTATCGATCTGTTTTTGAGAAAGCTGAGGTTGTTACCGGAGTAACCGACCTTGGATATACCGAGATCAGGCTTGTGAAGGAATTGCCTGTTGATATTAAAATTGTAACCAAAGGCGCATTTTACATCCTGTCATCAGAAAGCGCCACAGGAGAAGATGAGGAGTAACAAAGAAGGTTAGTAAACAATTCTGCTCCAGTTATTCTAAAATATGTTAAGACTACGGCATATAAGAGGCTGATCCTGATCAGCCTCTTTTTTTGATTTATTCAGATACTTAAGCGATATATAGTTTTAGGGTTGATTGACTTAACAGGGTTAACACAATTCAGAGTTAACATTTACATATATAGTTAACA
>NZ_DASVOB010000243.1:0-8281 GCF_036383575.1 Mucilaginibacter sp. | reverse complement strand
AATCCAGCCAGGTCAGGCTTTTCATGAAATTTTCCTTCGATAATACCCAGCCTGCTGAGAATGATGGAAATGTGCCCCACTGTTTGCCTTGCGCAAACCTCGAAGAGCCATCTCTCCGAACATTGGCCTCAAATAAATATTTTTCGTCAAAGGCATAGCTGAAACGACCAAAAAACGAACGAAGGCCAAGATCATAGCTACCTGCATTATTAGTTTGCGTGGCTGCATCACCAAGGTTCAATACACGTTGCGAATTGTTCACAAAATTTGCACGATAGCCACTTTGCCAGTCATAAGTAAACTCCTCTTCGCTATAGCCGCCTAATAAATTAAATGAATGGCGGTTAATTGTTTTATTGTATTTCAGTAAACCGGTAAGCAACGAGTGACCATCAATTTCACTTGTTGTGGTTAGATTGGAAGCTAATTGCGTAGCTGTTCCATTTTGATTTTGTAAGGTTACATTGGCATGAAAAGCATTGCCGTTAGTAGAAGTAACATTGTAACCATAGGTAAGCTGCGCGCTTAAACCGGGCAGAATTTTATACTCTGCTTCGGCCTGGCCGCTAAAATTGTAGCGTTTTGTAAGGTTTGTGCTACCCTCTTTAATTTCCCCGTAGTAGTTACGTTCGCCGTTAACTGACACCCAGTTTCCGTTTGCATCCTTAAGCGGATGGATTGGGGCGAGAGTTGCATACCATTCGGCATTCCAAAGGTCTGTCGGTTCGTTTTTTTATCCCCACGTTTCCGGATATATTGCCAGAAACACGGAGTCTTTTATCTTTTAGATGATAACTGTCAAGATTAAGACGAAAGTCTGTTTTCTTATAATTGGTGGCAACCAGGATACCATCCTGATCCAAATGGCCCAGCATAAAGGAATAGTTAACATTGTCACTTCCTCCCGTTGCACTTACGCGGTGGTTTTGCATGTAAGCGTTACCATAGTATACATCGAAATAATTGATATCGGGATATAAGGGGTTGTTGTGGGCTGCGTATTTCTGAATTATCGAATCAGGATATAGCGGAGCAGAACCGGTATTTACAGCGGCCTCGTTGTAAAGCGTTGTATACTGAACAGAATTTAATACTTTGGGCAATCTTGTCGGGCTCTGGATCCCTGCGTACCCGCTGTAATTTACACGAACCTTACCGGCTGATCCCCGTTTAGTGGTAATTACAATAACACCGTTTGCCGCACGACTACCATAAATTGCCGATGATGCGGCGTCTTTCAGCACCGAAATTGATTGAACATCGTTAGGGTTCACGTCTCCAATAGTTCCGGGAAAGCCATCAACTAACACCAATGGGGAATTATCGCCAAAAGTTCCTACCCCACGGATGTCTATAACCGTATTGTCATCACCTGGTTTACCCGAACTTTGCAGTGCAAAAACGCCGGAAACAGTACCTTGCAAAGCCTGACTGGTGTTTGTTAAGGGCCTGCTTTCCAGATCTTGTGTATTCACAATACCTACAGAGCCTGTCAGGTTTTCTTTCTTCTGCGTTCCGTAACCTACCACTACCACATCGCTCAGGGTTTTCATTGAAGGCTGAAGTTTTACTGCGATATCAGTCTTTCCGCCAACTGCAATTTCAACCTTCTCGTAGGAGATATAGGTTATAACAAGCACAGCATTTTCCGGCACATTAGTAAGCTGAAAATTGCCTTTGATATCGCTGAGTGTACCTTTATTGGTTCCCTTGATATTGATAGAAACCCCTATCAGTGGCTGACCATTGCTGGCATCTACAACAGATCCTTTTACGGTGATCGCCGCTTTATCAGAAGCTATTCGGGCTATGATTGAACTGTTGTTGTGAGTTATTAAATTGGGGGTTGACGCGTTTGCACCAATTGGCAGTATAAATAATGCCAATGTTTTAAATGCAGCGCGGAACCCTTTTGAATACAAATAATTTGGAATAAGTAATTTTCGTTTCATAATTGGGTTATTAAAATTTAAGTTGTTGGTTAGGTGAGCAAGGGCAGTTATATGTTTATGCTATTGGCGATGATGTAACCGTAACCGAAAAGCATCATACCAAAGGGACCAATGCAGTTCCCGGATTTAACAATAACCGACTATTGCCCGGGCCAGGAATTTACCCTGGCATTTTCGTAGAAATGTTTTCAATTAAGATGCCGGCGGTTTCTCTTTCTTAAGAGCATCCGCCACTGTCTGGATTTTCCTCATGTTGGTTTTAATTAATTAGAATAACTGGTTAACACTAATGGTCATATTGGCATGACTATTCAAGAGCGTAAAGTCTTCGAAAAACACAGAAAACAAAAGGGGCTAACCAGCAAAAAAGAGGGGACAAAAAGGGCAATAAGGGCTCAGGAAGGGCTTATCAATGATTTTGGAGTGAAAGTGTAGTCGAAAAGCGATACATCATGTTCCTTCCGATCTAATATCATTTGGGTTCATCAGTGCCTTTGCAGTGATCTTAAACCTTCATCGCTTGTGGATTTCATGCGAACACTACTGATCTAAAACAGGTGGTTTTATTTATAGATACAACTGGCATTACACATTGGATACTACATTAAATTGGCTTAAACCAATCGCCGACCTTATTGCTGGCAACTTTCTGTGGGAAGGAACTAAGATTTTTATCCTGATATTAATTAAAAACTTAAGAATTATTAAGAAAACAGAAAAGACCTTTTATATAAGCAAGGGGTCCGGAATCTACACCTATGTCTTTAGCAACTGTTTAAAAATGAAAGAAAATATTTTTGTAGAAACGCATAATTGCGTCTCCCGAAGGACAAGCCGACTTCAAAAGCGTCTTAGCTACCGTAAATTGCAAGCGTGAGACGCAATTATGCGTCTCTACGTTTAAAAACATTCGTTTTTAAACAGCCTCTTAGAAAGGTCAGGATAATTGTATGATCCCCTTATCTGATTTTATGCAATAAACTCCCCAAACGCTGAATACCCTCTAAAAAGGAGTTCAAGATCAGTATCTCAGGAGGTGTACTTGAAAATAACGCGATAGGATAAAAAGGCACTAATTGCTTTTTGTTTCCAAAAAACCGTGGTTTCAAACTGGTTTGCACCAGCTAAATCAAAACAAAGGATAAGGGCTCCAACATTTACCGCGATGTGCGTTAATTCTTATTAAATATCTCCAAAGCTTCCTGATCATCATATTTGATGATCAACTTTTTCAACCTGTTCTTCAGATCAGCTGTGATTGCTTCGTAACCCTTACCACCGTAAAGATTATTAAGCTGGTTAGGGTCCTTTTTTAAATCATAAAGCTCCCAGGAATTGATCGCGCCGTAAAATCTAACTAAGGTATATTGAGTGGATCGTAGCCCAAAGTGAGGGTGTACATGATGCGGCTGAGGAAATTCGTAATAATGATAGTAAGCATCTTTTCGCCATTCAGGTTGCTTGCCCTTCCCGGAGGTTGCTTTTAGTAAGGGAAGAAAAGAGGCCCCCTGTATCTCCTCCGGAACTTTAACACCGGCGATATCGAGCATAGTAGCACCCCAGTCATTATTCAAAACGATAGGTGTAATGGTGCTGGATGGTTTCACCACGCCCGGATACCGGATAAGTAACGGAATTTTCAGTGATTCTTCATAGATGAAACGCTTATCAAACCAGCCGTGTTCACCCAGATAAAACCCATTATCAGACGCGTAAACAATCACCGTATTATCTTTCAGGCCGTTTTTATCTACATAGTCAAGGATCTCGCCAATATTACGGTCCAGGGAATTTACAACAGAAAAATAATCGCGCATCAGCCGTTGATATTTCCACTCTGTGAGCGCTTTGCCGCTCAGCTTTTTATCATCAAACTCTTTGCTCACTTTCCCTTCATAATAATCAGCTATAGCGTGTTTCTGTACGCTATCCAGCCTGCCATATAATCCCCAACTGCTGGGGTTGGGCTTAAGTGCATGCACTTTGAGGTCATTTCTGAGATCCAGTGTTTTTTCGATACTCATGTCCTGGTCGGCAGCTGCCTTTCTATTCTCATAAGTGTCATAGAAGGTAGCCGGTATTGGAAAAGTCACATTGTCAAAAGCACCGAGATCCTGAATATCCGGCTCCCATGACCGGTGTGCTGCCTTTTCGCCTACCACGAGGAAGAAAGGCTTTTCTTTGTCCCTTCCATCAAGCCAGTTTTTGGTTAGCTCGGTAATGATATTAGAAACATAACCATGATGCCTCACCGTATCGTTTCCGGATTTAATGAAATCAGGGTTATAATAGTTGCCCTGTCCCGGCAGCACATCGTAATAGTCAAACCCTTTTGGTAAGCTTCCCAGGTGCCATTTTCCGATCCAGGCAGTCTGATAGCCGTTTTGTTGCAAAAGCGCCGGGAATAATAACTGATCTGTATTAAATTTCCCCTCGTTCATTTTGTAGCCATTTTTATGGCTGTACTTGCCGGTGATGAACGTAGCACGGCTCGGGCCGCATATGGAATTGGTGACCAGCGCGTTTTTGAACAATGCCCCTTCACGGGCAATCCGGTCTATGTTAGGTGTCCGGGCCAGTTTATTACCATAAGCACCGGTTGCCTGTAACCCATGATCGTCTGAAAGGATGAAGATAATATTTGGACGTTTTGTTGCTTTTTGCTGTGCGCTGACTGGTAACGTATACATACCTCCGGCGATCACTGCCAATACTAAAAGTAACAATTTCAAATCTTTCATAATTGATGTTATTGTAAGTAATCCCGGGTTGGTATGAGTGTTAGGTCAACATCCTTTTCTATCGCATAATGATAAAAGTATGTTATGATCTTTGACCATAACAAGCCCTTTACTATGCCACAAAGTTAACAGTTTACCGATGCCAAACACGTCAAATCATCATTTGATCCCGAAGCCTGATATCATCGGTTTCTTCTGAGAAAAGTACCCACCAACCGCATTCTCTAACTAATGGCCCATTCTTTCGGGATTTGAAGATCAGATCAGTCATACAGTTAGGGACAGTTATCCGCAAACTTCCCTTAACTTCGCTTTCATCTGTCTCTGGTAAACCTAAAATAAATAACATCATGAAACAAACAAGGTTAGCGGTATTGTTGGCTGCCGCGCTCCTGGTATTCAGCGCTTACAATCCTAAAGAACAGAGTTGGGTGGCCATCGGCGACTCGATCACTTATCTGAATGACCATTTAGATGAAACGGGTAACAGGGTAACCAAGGGTTACCTGACCAGGGTAACGGAGCAATTCCCCGGTTTACACTATATCAATAAAGGTTTTAATGGCTGGACTTCCGGCCGCATCGCGCAAAATATCGATAGCCTGGGTATACCCGCTGCAGATATTTATACCGTTTTTTTAGGAACAAATGATTGGTGGCAAGGCAGGCCCACCGGCAGCCTGGACGACTATAAAACTGGTAAAGGCAACACTACGGTATATGGTTCGTTCCGGATCATTATCAATAAGCTGCGCCGCCTAAATGCTGGTGCCAGGATTGTTCTGATCACGCCGATGCAAAGGGTCGACTTTGTGTATATCAACAATCCGCGAAACAATGCCTTTGGAAGTTACCGCCCAAAGAACGGCCAGCAACTGGAAACCCTGGTTAACGCAATAGATTCCATTGGACGCTATGAACATATCCCGGTTGTAGACCTGTACCATAACCGGAAACTTGATCTGACGCATCTGGTTAAATTCAAACGCCTTAAAGACACTGCATCTGGCACCTATGTAAATTACCCCTACCCGGAATCTACCAGGATCCCTTTTAACCCTGCTACAGATGATTATCCTTATCCCATAGAGGCCATTGGATTAACATATGATGGCTTACACCCTTCAGACAAAGGAAACGCCATCATTGCCGACGCTATAACGAAGGTATTCAAACAATAGTTCAACAAGGATAATATCGCGGGCCGAAAAACACATGAAGTATGCACCCTTTTAACTAAGGGCAACCTGAATTGGTATAAATAAAGAATGTGCCCCCCTCCCTTGAAGGGCACATTTAATTAACTAAAAACTGTTCATTTGATTAACGCAAATGAAAAAACTAAGAACTAAAGGAGTATTTTAAAAGCAATGCTATCTGTTTTCAGGCGCACCGGGTTGTAAGCATGCGGGTATATGGTTCGAAATCTAAGTATCAAGTTTCTGTAAAGAGTTTTGTTAAAGGCTGTCCCCGATATGGGAAGCAGTCTTTTAATAAGTATGTTCTTTTTACCGGGAACCTGAATAAGTTAAAGTGCCTTCAAAAATTCTTTTGTTGTTGGCGTCCGCTCCCCAGTCAAATGCCAGGTGGAATGTTTTGGTATCCGGATCATAATAATTATCCTTACCGGCAGTATTTTGAACAGCCGAATTTCCGGTTGCTATAACGGTAACCTTGTTTGTTGCCGGATCAACCGTAAGTTGCAATCCTGTAACGCCTCCTACTCCCGCGCCAGTGATCCACAATAAAGAAAACGAATCGGTATAAGTGCCAATAGTAGCTACGTCAACCGTGAGGCCGTCCGGGTAAGTGCCGCCCAGTGTGGCATCGGCAACACCGCTAACGTACCGGGCTATAGTACCACCCAAGGTATACACACCATCGTATTTGTTTTTAACACTGTAAAAAGCGTACATGGCACCACGACTGGCAGCATGGATCCCAACTCCGGCCGAATCTGTGATCTTATAAGCTAATGCGTAGCTCTTTGACAAATCAAGCTTACTGCCATCAAGCTTGATCTCAAAATTCTTTGCAAAATCACCGGCGGCAAATTTAAACGTCAGGTTATCGCCGGATACTGAAACATCGGTAGATGAAGTGCCGACGGTATAAAAAGATGATGGAAGCAATTCATAAGCTGTACCATGGGCTTCGTTATAAGCAGTTAGAGAATCAGGTACAGCCGATATCACAAAGTTTTCGGCTTTTTCAAGATCTGCGTTATTTGCAGCATCCTTTTTTAATGTAAAAACATCAATTGTTTTAACATCGGTAAAAGGATCGAAAAAAGTTGAGGACTCCATACCGTCGGGAAAGCCTATCAAGGTTTTACCGGCATTAAGTGTTTCATTAGCTTTATCGGCAGCCGGCTCCTTTCTGCACCCTGCAAATACAACAGCAAATGCACATGACAGAACCAGGTATTTAAAAAATATTTTCTTTTTCATGTTCTTTTAATTGAAGAGATTAATTAGATGTTCTTGTATCCCACCACACATGTGCATCCTGTGTATCGCCACCACTTAACCGTGCAACGGCTGCATTAACACTTGCACCGTTTGTATTATATTCAGAAGAGGCATAAGTAAATCGCCTAACGATCTGGCCGGAGGAATTTGTAGCGTCAGGTGCCGGGGTAAGCGCAGGCCAGCCAGTTTTTCGCCATATTGCCCATGCGGCATGACCGTCAGGATAGCTTGCGATCCACCGTTGAATAGAGATATTTTTTATTTGGGAGCCGGTGATATCAGCATTCTTAGTATCGGTAACCGGATAGAATGCCAGGTAAGCAGCTGACGGAGTACCGGCATCCCACTGCTCAAAAGAGGCTGTAATACCTGTGGTATAGTCGGTCGTGATACTTTCGTCAGTCCAGCCTAAATTGGCGGCTTCGGCACGGGCCAGCCAAACTTCGGCAGCATTGATCATAACCACAGAGCCGGCTTCCAGCCGAAGGTCGCCGCGTAAAATACGGGCCCATGTTGGATTGGCATCTTCAAATGCAAGCACGCTTAACCTTATCAAACCGTATGGCACACCAATGTTGGATGTGGTAACATTGCCTGATAATTCACTCGCTCCGCCAAATTCTTCCTGGCGCGGGTCATTGGATGCGGCAGTGATGTCGGTAAGGGTTTTCGATTCACCATAATCCTTCCGGCCGTTATAAAGGCTATACCATGGGCTTTTGTAGCTGCCCCCGGGATACACCAAGGTAAAGTTTTGAGCATTGGCAGTGATCACACCCGATGCAATGGCTTCTTTAACAGCTGTGGCAGCGTAACCATCAGCAGCCGGTACCCGGTTTGAGAGCTGAATGGCAGCCAGTAACTTAAGTGAATTAGCCATTCTTTTCCAGGAGGCAACATCGCCGCTGTAGATGATATCACCGGCCAGGCTTGATGACGAATCAAATTCACTTATAGCCGAGGTTAGGGTTGAGATGATCCCTTTATAAATGGATTCCTGGGTATCATATGCCGGCTGAATAACAGCGCTCCCCTTTAAGGCCTGGCTATACGGTACATCGCCCCATGAATCGGTAATTATCCAATAAATATATTGCTGCAGGATCTTTGCTACAGC
>NZ_DASVOB010000242.1:0-5554 GCF_036383575.1 Mucilaginibacter sp. | reverse complement strand
TAAACGCAGTGTACCGTTAAATGCAGAAGTTATTTCACGCGGTTCGAGATATACCGGGCTCCAGATTTCTTTGATTGCATAATAGCTGCCTTCTTTTTCATGATAGGGGCCGATGATGCCGTCGGGGCCATGGTCGCCATCGCTGTCCAATTCTCCGTTTTTGTCGGTGCGAACCACAGCTTCATCTGCAAAATCCCAGATAAAACCACCCGCCGAGATAGGGGTATGCCACATCTGTTTCCAGAAATCATCCAGCCCCGCACCGCCGCCGCCATCATACAATCCGTGTAAAAACTCGGTCGGGAAAAATATATCGTGCCCGTTTATGCCGGTATTGGTACCGTAGTCGTAGTTAATATAATGTTGCGTATTTGTTCCGCGGAAGATACCCCAGGGATGGATCAGCGGGCGTTTTTGAATATCCAATTCGTCAAACCAATGATCAAGATTAAAGTTGAAGCCACCCTCGTTACCATTATCCCAGATCACAATGGATGGGTGATTGATGTCTTTTTCGATAAGCTCTTTAGTTAGTTTTGAACCTACCACATCATCATAAGCGTGGTGCCAGCCGGTGAGCTCGTCCAATACAAAAAGACCTAATGAGTCGCATACGTCCAGGAAATGATCATCGGGCGGGTAATGCGACATGCGCACCGCGTTCATGTTCATATCCTTCATCAGCTGCACATCTTCAACACTGATCTTTTTATTAAGCGCCCTGCCTGTGGTCGGCCAAAACGAATGACGGTTTACCCCTTTAAATTTGATCTTTGCATTGTTTACATAAATACCGTCATGCTCTCGTAATTCAACGGTGCGGAAGCCGATGCGTTGCTTCACCATGTGAACAGGCTTGCCATTCTCGTTCAGCGTAAACACCAGATGATACAGGTTAGGAAACTCGGGCGACCATAATTTTGGCGAAACAAGATGCGTACTGATATTGGCAACGGTATCGCCGGCATTAACCTTCACAGAAAACGGCGCGCCAAATTTTTGCCCGGCCAGCGTATAAACCTGCCCTGTTACTGTGCCGTTCTTTACTGATGTCAACCTGAGTTGTGCTTTTAAGTTGCCATTGGCCTTGGCATCAACGGCATAACAGCTAATGTGGGATTTTGGCGACGCCTCCAAAAACACAGGCCTGAAAATCCCGCCGAATACCCAAAAATCCCCTTTACGTTCGGCTGCGTTTACTGATGCATTTGCAGAATGTTTGGATACTGTTACTTCCAGCAGGTTCGGTTTGCCATAGTTAAGCAAAGCGCTCACATCATATTTGAAACGGTAAAATGCCCCCTGGTGAATTGCCCCGGCCGATTTGCCATTTAGCTTCACCTCGGTATCGGTCATGGAGCCATCAAAAACAATATTGATAGCCTTGCCCTGCCATGATACCGGCACCTTAAACTCGTATTTATAAAGCCCTTGTTCTTTACCCTTTAAACTATCCTTTGCAAGCCCGTAATTGTATTTGCCAAAGCCCTGAAACTCCCAGTTTGATGGCACCGGGATAGTTGTCCATTTACCGGAGTTATTCCCTCCGGTGCAGAAAAACTGCCAGTTTACGGTATGGTCGCTCCCTGTACCCGACAGGAATAGCTTTTGCGTTTCCTGGGCATGGGCTGTTAACCCGCTTATCACAAACAGCAAAACAATCCATATTTTAAAGCAGGCAGATCTCATTAGTATATTTAGTTAGCAGTTAAGGTAAATTTCAAAGGGTTATCTGTGCGGAAGGGGGCAGCGGGCAAGCCATCTTTGTTATAAAAATTGGGCTGTGCGGTTTCCGACCAGGCAAAACGCACGGCTACAGGCTTGGCAACAGATGCGGCAGATACTTCAACCGTATTGCCTTTTATTGTAGCATCGGCGGTGACAAAGTTCTCATCAGTACCGGCAATGGTGAAATCAGTAAGCGGCTTATCATCATGGCTTACCAATCCAACACCAACGTGATCAAACTCCAGGATGACCTTATTGCCGCTTATTTTCATGCTTTTATACACCGGGCCCGAAAAAACTACAGGTTGCTTGTAGGTATTTGCCAAGGCCTGTAGTTCTAAACGCCGGCCTATCTCCCATTTAAAGGGTGGATGGATGTTTTTTAGATCATCATTAAGATCTGTGGTGATGATCATGCCGGTATGTGGGATCTGCAAGGCAGTGGTTTGCGCTTCGCGCAATTCAGGTTCGGTAAATGGCGTGTAGGTTACCGGGCCTTTTCCCAGGGTATAGTAATACGGCGCTATCTGCACATAATAAAATGGCAGCGTTTTATCGCCCCAAAGCTTACGCCAGTTGTTGATCAGCGCCTCCATTTTATAGGTGTAGCTGATGGTTTCACCTAAAAAACAGCCACTTTCGCCCTGGTACCATAAAAAACCTTTCAGCGCAAAGGGCGCAACAGGTTCAATCATTTTGGCATAAAACTTACCGGGATCACCGTCGATCTTGATATTGTTCGCCTTGAAATACGGAATAGCATCAAAGCCCTCCTGCGATACCCAGGGCTCGATACGGCTGCCACTTACTGCCGATGAAATAATACCCACGGGTACTTTAAGATCGGCCTGCAGGTTTTTAGCGAAGAAGTACCCCGCAGCCGAAAAAGCCCTCAAAGCGGAATCTTCAGCAACACTCCATCCCGAATGGGTTGAATCGGGCTTTAACAGGTTTTTCTGCGTAGTAAGGAAAATCCTGATCCGTGGGTTATGCGCGCGGTCCAATTCATCAACAGGTGAATTTACGGTGCTGGTATCAGGCTTTTTCACTTTACTGTTCTTGCGCATTTCGTACTGCATGTTAGATTGACCAGAACAGAGCCACACCTCTCCTACCAAAATATTTTCCAGCTTGATCGTATTCGTACCAGATATCGTTAATGTTGACGGTTTGGCGGATGCCGGCATGGCATCAAGTTTTACTATCCACTTGCCAGATGCATCGGCAGTAGTTGTTTTTATTTGTTTATTGAACTTTACAGTTACCTTTTCGCCAGCAGATGCGGTGCCCCAAACGGGTACGGGAGCATTGCGCTGCAATACCATATTGTTGCCCAATATTTTAGGCAAAACCACCTGCGCCCGGGCAATTCCGGAGCTCAACAGGCAGATCGTCAACCAACAATATTTTATGAGGCGCAGCATTATTAGTAATTACTTGTTTTAAATGATTTGATATAGAAAACGGCTTGCTTTGCGGCTTCCCCGGCGTTTGGCCGGTCGAAATCCTGATCGGTTGGTGTATCTGCATCCGGAAACCTTCTGATATCTCCGGTACGGAATACCACCCGGTTTACACTCAGCACCGGCGCGAAAAACAGGCCGGTAAGCACATCCTTGCCGTTTACATTCACGGTGTAAAAGCGGGTATCGGTATTCAGCTTGATCACTATATGATACTGAGTCCCGGCTTCATACTTCATGAAGTTTTTATTGCGATACCCGGCTTTGGTCCTGAATTGCCCTGCCGAATCAAGCGTAAGCCTGATGGCAGCGGTACCTTTTTCGTCCTGAAATTCGATATCCAGCATACCAGTGTTGTTTTGCCCGGCGGTGATGGTAAAATCGGTCATTAATTTTTTGGAGACTGGCACAACGCGTTCGGCTTTGGCAAAATCAAAAGGGTCGCTGTCTTTCAGGGTGAGGGCGCGTTCACCATTGGCGTCTTTATCGATACCTGCGGGTGCCCATTGCGGGCTGTAGGTGTTCCATTTCTCCAATTCTTTGCCGGCAGGCAGTTCATTAAAAACCTCACTGGCATGTGCATCCGCTTTTTCGGTGACCGGTACCGGGATCGACGATACCCAGATATCCTCTTTGTTCATGCTGTAGGTTACCCAAAGTTTGCCATCCGGCGGGATACCGTTCCCTTCTTCGATACCGCGCGTATATTGCGGACCGTAGGATTTATAGGCACCGCCATAACGCATGGTGCTGATCTCGCCATTAACCAGCAGCAGGTTAGTGTAATCCAATCCATCTTTACTTACTGACAAAGCCAGCGGCCAGCGAAATTCTGAAGGGTTATATACCGTAGCATACTTACCATCGGATGTGCGCTGCCCCCAGATCTTGGCGTTGGCAGTTACAAAACGTGGTGCGCGGGCGGCATTGGTGGGCCATGTTTTGCCGTTATCGGTACTGATAGCTGTAAGCGCGTATTTCCATAAACCAACAACGCGGCCATCGGGCAGGTGATAAAAGTTGAACGCCTTATAATCCTTATGCAGCGGGATCAAGGGGTCTTTTTTATCCGTTTCTTCGACCCACTGCATCATCATCAGCGGGTTGGCCATTAGCTCATCGCAAGCCTGTACAAAGCCTTTGTCCTTACTGGTTTTATAAAAAGGATATGAGGTATTCTTTTCGTTCCATTTTGGGTTATAGTGGATAAAATATACCGACCCGAATTTGCCATTCGGCAAAACCTCGCGCACTACGCGACCAATACCCAATCCGTCATTTGGGTCATCATGACCATCTAAACAAATACCATAAAAACCCAGTACCAGCAGCCGTTTTGATTTGGCAGTATAAAAACCCATCCGCTGGTGCATCACCGAATACAGGTCTTTCGCCACGCCGGGGTGCCCCTCTTTAGTAGTACCATCAGGTATTTTATACTGAGGAAAAACCACTGTTGGCTTCGACCAGGCTTCGCCATCTTTTGAGGTCATGAGCAGGGTTTGTCCCGGCGGCACGCTTTCGCCTACCTTATCGCTCAGGTATTCTACATAAAATGTATTGTTCCAATAAGCCAGCATGGGCGCATGGTTGTAGGTAAAACCAAAGCCATCGGCCAGTTCAGGATGTTCACGATTGGCCCGGAAGATCTGTTTGCTGTGCACACCGATTACCGGGGTTAACTGCCCGTGATGATAATCGACATTGGCAACCGTATTACCGCTATAATGCACGGTATCCTGTGCATTGACGCTACAGGCCATCGATGTAAAAAACAATATGATGATGAACTTATTCATGTTTAGCTCCTTGGGTTTGCCCGGCCGCCTGTAAAAGCTGCGCAAGCTGTTTTTTGGTGACTTTAAATATGGTACCGTGCTTGTGCCCTACGGGTACGCTTACGCTATCGGCCAGGTCGGTAAAAGTTTTAAAGTCGGTTGTGCGCATAGCGCCGTATCTTTTTAAACGGTACGAATCATAATAGATGAGCCAGTTATCGCCTGCTTTGGTCATGCTCGGGCCTTCGCTGTAGGGTTCGGTAAACCTCGGCGTATAGTTACTATAAGGCCCTAAAGGATTGTTGCTGAAGGCCACAAGGATATTGCGGTTTGGCCGGGTGTTATCCTTCATTACCAGCACGTAATCATTTTTTGCCCGCTTTACGATCTCTGCATCAATCACACTAAAACCCGGATCAAGGAAAAGCTTTGAGGGACTGAAAGTTTTAAAATCTTTAGTAGTAGTGTAGTACAGGCGATGGTTATTGTTCTCATCTTCCTGCCCCTTCGGAAAACGAAAAGGTACAGTAGAAGCCCAAACGATGATAAAATAGTTATTTTCATCATCATAAAATAACTCCGGTG
>NZ_DASVOB010000241.1:0-6341 GCF_036383575.1 Mucilaginibacter sp. | reverse complement strand
AACGGGTTGGTGGCCTGGCTAAGGATATTACCTTTTTCCTCTTCTTCGCCAATGTTCATAAGGGCAACCCGTGGGTTGTTGATATCATAAACTGTCTGGGCAAATAAACTGCCGAGCACACCGAACTGAACAAGCACATCGGGTTTGCAATCGGCATTGGCACCTACATCCAACAAAATACCCAAACCTCCTTTAAGTTTGGGTACAATAGTAGTCATAGCCGGGCGTACAACACCCGGAATAGTTTTTACGCTGAACATGGCGCCAACAAGCATAGCGCCGGTGTTACCAGCCGATGAGAAAGCCTGAATTTCACCAGCTTTTAACAGTTGAAAACCAACTGATATGCTTGAATCAGGCTTCTGAACAATAGCTTTGGTAGGATGCTCGCCCATACCAATAACTTCGGTTGTGTGTACAAACTCGAAGTTATCAGGGCTTACACCGTTTTCCTGAAGAATACTTACTGTAACTTCCTTATCGCCAATAAGTACCAGTTTCTGGTCGGCAGATAAAGTTTTATAAGCTTCGATAGCTCCTAAAACAGCTGCTTTGGGAGCGTAATCACCGCCCATAATATCTAAGCCAATCTTCATTTTCAGAAAATTAAACTTATGCTACTGCTGCTTTCTCAATAAGAACTTTACCGTTGTAGTAAACATTACCATCAACAGTATATGCTCTGTGCGGCAAATGCACAGCGCCTGTAGTTTGGCAAGTAGTTAAAGTTGGAGCTTCCGCTTTGTAATGCGTTCTGCGTTTATCTCTCCTTGATTTTGAAAATTTCCGCTTTGGATGTGGCATAATATCCTAAATTAATTATTTATTCATGTTTTTGAGCGCATCCCACCGTGGGTCTGTTTGCTCATTCTGTTCACCATTTGCCGACAAGCTGTTCAACCTATCGAGCATTTCTTTATCACAAGTTGAGGTGTTACCCTCGCCGCAAACCGATATAAACGGCACCGCGACATTAATGTATTCATATATCAGCGCAGATATATCGATCTCATGATCGTTTTTACCCAGCGCTATGATCTCTTCGTCTTCATCAACCGGCTCATCACTAAACTTAGCTATCTGCTGTTCAGTAATATCAACCTGTATTGGCAATACTTTCAAACACCTGTCGCAGGTGGTTTCAATTGTGCCATCTATCTTAAAGTTCAGGATCAGCATAGCTTCCTGCTTATCCAGTTCAACTTCACAGTGCAGGGTTGCCTTTTTAACGAGCGAATATTCAAACTCATCAAAAAAGTCATCCTGTATGTCATACTCAAACAGGTGTTTCCCCAGTTTAAGCCCCGTAAAGGGAATCGAATATTTTTTAAGCGATTTCAATGAGCAACAATTAGCCCGCAAATGTAGAGAAAAATACCATAACTGGAAAGTGTTTTTTTATTTTGCCCCTGCAGGCAGGTGAGAGGCAAAAGGTTAAAGGTAAAAGATTGATAATTAAGGAGATTAGCAAGAAGCTCATAACCTCCTTAATTATCATCAAATCAATTAACTAAAACCTCGGGCCTCATTTTTGAGGCCAGTTGCAACGCTTTGTAGGCATTTACTATACCACCTGTTTTTGATAGTGTTGCAAAATCAACCTTTTCGGTTTTGCTGCCTGGCTTTAATACCATAGTACCGGTAAGCGGAGTAGCCGAGCCTAAAATGGCTTCTTTTACCTGCTTGGCGCTCAGGGTTGGATAATATTCTAATATCAAAGCAGCTATGCCCGCTGTTATAGGCGATGAAAAGCTTGTGCCGTCTTCAGTGTCAACTTCGGCATCCGTTGTAATTGATGTAACTTTTACACCAGGCGCAAAAATATCTACGCTCTTTTTACCATAGTTCGAAAAATCGCCGGCAAGGTTTTGTCCTAATTTAGGCCCCGAAGCCCCTACACAGATCACGTTATCGGCGTCAGTTGATGATCCGTCTAAAAAGGTATCGTTCGGAAATTCAGGCTGGGTATCCATATCCTGGTTGTCATTACCGGCAGCCATTACCAATAAAACATTTTTTGATGCAGCATATTTAAAGGCCGCATCAACCCACTCCTTATGCGGCGAGATCTTTTTGCCGAAGCTCATATTAACCACCCTGGCGCCGTTATCAACCGCGTAGCGGATAGCATTAGCTACGTCCTTATCATACTCATCGCCATTAGGCACGGCTTTAATGATCATCAGCTTAACATTATCAGCCACACCATTGATACCGTAATTGTTATTTCGTACAGCACCAATTAGCCCGGCTACCCCTGTTCCGTGCGCTGCATCAGCAAATTTTACCAGGTTATTGCCATAAGGTTTGCCATCCATGGAATCCGGGGCATCCCCTACAATCCGCTTGCGCGAAGTAAGATCAGGCGATACATCATTGTTAAGCTTTGCCAGGTATTCGCTCAGGTCTTTTATGATCTTGGCATTGTTAGCATTAGCGCCCTCTTGCGAAAACACCGATTCCCAAACATATTTACTTTGGCTTAAGGTATCGTTTGTGGCTTTCACACGCACCAGGTCGGCCTGGGTAAAAGTGCCGTTGGCCGGCAAATTAAGACCGCGTTTAATGTACCCGCTGGTAACCATCAGCGCGTTCATAACCGGCGAAAGCTGGCCGATCTCGGTATTGGCCTTGTTCACGGTTGAGTCATAAACCGTTTTTACACGCAGCCAGTAAGCATATTCTTTTTTATTAGACGCAGCTGTTGAATCAGTAACTGAAGCGTATTTACCTTTCAGTTTATTGTACTCGCGCACCTCCTCGGTAGTTTGGGTAAAATCGGCTTTGCCGCCCGGGCCGCCCAAAAAGTTCCATCCATGTATATCATCAACATAACCGTTATGGTCATCATCGATGCCGTTTCCTGGAATTTCTTTTTTATTTACCCACAACACTGTTTTCAGGTCCGTTTGTGAGGTGTCGGCCCCACTGTCAATAGTTGCAACAACAACGGGCTTGCTTTTTTTACCTTGTAAAAACAAGTAAGCCTGCTTTAAGCTGATGCCGTAAAAACCGGTCTCCTTTAAATCAAGCAGGTGCCATGCTTTTGGCGGGGCGGGATCCGCCGCAGGCGCTTGCTGTGCCGACGCGGGTAAATTAATTAATAATGCTGCTGATAAAGTGGTTGCGCTTACGTATTTACAAAAATTGAACATGAACAGTGTATTATATAATGTCTTATGTAAAGACCAATGAATCGTTTTAGTTTTATTTGATCTATCCGGTCTTTTACGTGCCGGATGCCATTAATGTTAATTATACTTTCTTAGGGCGTTTCCTCCGGCCGGGCTATCCGCTCATACGCCTGCAGGCATTACGCTCATGGCCGGTATCCGCTGCTATCCCTAACGCTGTCCGAACCGGGATTTGGGTAGATTATCGGGATGGACAGGATTTTATTTCTTGTCCTACTTATAAAACAAGACTAGCAAATCCCATAAATCTTAAAAATCCCCCCAAATCCTGGTTCAGATAATCTCTTTACAAATCAAACTTGATCCCCTGGGCTAAAGGCAACGTTTTGGAATAGTTAATAGTATTGGTTTGCCTCCTCATATAAACCTTCCAGGCATCTGATCCTGATTCCCTACCGCCGCCGGTTTCCTTTTCGCCGCCGAATGCGCCGCCTATCTCTGCACCCGATGTGCCGATGTTAACATTGGCAATGCCACAGTCAGAACCGGCGTACGACAAAAATTGTTCTGCCTCACGCAAATTATTGGTCATGATAGCCGATGACAGGCCCTGAGGAACGCTGTTCTGCAGATCAATGGCTTCCTCAATAGTGCTGTATTTGATCAGGTAAAGGATAGGTGCAAAGGTTTCATGTTGCACTATCTTAAAGTGATTTTCAACCTCGGCAATACACGGCTTTACATAACAGCCCGATTCATAGCCCACTCCTTCCAGCTTACCACCTTCAACTACAAAGTTTCCTCCCTCGGCCTTGCATTTCTCAATCGAATCAAGGTATAAAGCAACGGCATCAGTATCGATCAACGGCCCCATGTGGTTATGCTCATCCAACGGGTTACCAATCCTGATCTGTTTGTACGCATTAACCAATTTCTGCTTAAAAGCGTCATAAACGCTCTCGTGAATAATAAGCCTGCGGGTACTGGTACAACGCTGACCTGCAGTGCCTACAGCGCCAAACACCGCGCCAATAAGTGACATGTCCAGATCGGCATTTTCGCTGATGATGATAGCATTATTACCTCCAAGCTCCAGCAGGCTTTTGCCCAGTCTCGCGCCAACAGCAGCACCCACAGCTTTGCCCATGCGGGTAGAACCGGTGGCTGAAACTAAGGGCACCCGTGTATCGGCGGCCATAAGCTCGCCAATGTTACGCTCGCCAATAACCAGGCATGACACACCTTCTCCAATATTGTTCTTTTTAAAAACCTCCTGTGCTATGTGCTGGCAGGCAATAGCGGTTAAAGGTGTTTTTTCTGATGGTTTCCAGATACATACATCACCGCAAACCCAGGCCAATAGCGAGTTCCAGCTCCAAACCGCCACCGGGAAGTTAAATGCCGAAATAATCCCAACAATGCCCAGCGGGTGATATTGCTCATACATGCGGTGCTCAGGCCTTTCGCTGTGCATGGTTAAACCATAAAGCTGACGGCTCAGGCCTACGGCAAAATCGGCAATATCTATCATTTCCTGTACCTCGCCCAGGCCTTCCTGTAGGCTTTTGCCCATTTCGTATGATACCAAAGTACCCAGATCTTGTTTTGCGGCGCGGAGCGCTTCACCTATCTGGCGTACAATTTCTCCACGCTTTGGGGCCGGGGTTTTACGCCAGGTTTTAAATGCTGAGGCAGCTTGTTCAACAACCTGGTTATAATCAGCTTCGGTTGCAAGACGAACCGAAGCTATCTTTTTACCGTCGACCGGCGACGTTATTTCTTTTACCGCAGCACCGGCACTGCTGCCCCAGGTGCTGCCTGTACTAAAGGCATCATTAATATCGTTTATATGTAAACGTTTTAGGATATCTGAAATATTAGGCTCCATAATTGTTACTTTTGTCAAAGGTAGAAATCTTTAGGGCAATTTTTCAGAATCACTCATCGCTTGCCTGTTGTATCCATTGTCATTAATTATCAATGCTTTGTATTGAACAGTTGTTAAGAATGTTTGAATGTTGAAAACTAAATTGCATTTTGGAGACTTACTTATTGTAATTTGAACTTCAATAAGTCTTTACAAGGCAATTTGTCAACCTAAAGCGGATGTTCTGCAAACAAAATTGAATGGAAGAAGAATTTGAATTTGGTTTTACCGAAGACCCAAAATTCTCGGTAGAACGGTACGAGGAAATGATCAGAAATCAGGACTTGTACTTTTTTGATGCCCAGGCGTTTGAGAACATTATCGACTACTACATCGAAAAAAATGATCCGGCCAGGGCATTACAGGTAGCAGAGTACGCGAGAAGCCAGCACCCTTTTGCGGCAATTTTCCTGATCAAACAGGCCCAACTGCTTGTGGTAAGCAACAAGGTTCCGGAGGCTTTTGCCGCGTTGGATAAAGCTGCTATGCTTGAAGCATCTGACGCGGATATTTACATCATCCGTGGTAACCTGTATGAAAGCCTGGAACGTTATTCGGAGGCGCTGGAAAACTACGAAAAGGCCCTTGACCTTGCCGAAGAGACCGACGAGATCCTGCTGCATATTGCCTACGTTTACCAAAATATGGGCGACTATGATACCGCCATAACCTACCTTAAGCTTTGCCTTAAGCAAAATATGGAAAACCAGGATGCCCTTTACGAGCTGGCTTTTTGCTACGATGTAATGGACAACCAGCAGGAGAGCGTTCAGTTTTACCAGCAATATATCGATAACGAGCCATACAGCTACGCGGCATGGTATAATTTAGGCAATGCCTATACTAAACTGAGCCTGTTTGAAAAAGCTATCGATGCATATGATTATGCCATATTAATTAAGGACAGCTTTGCATCGGCCTATTTCAATAAAGGTAATGCACTGGTTAACCTTGAAAAATACGCTGAAGCCATAGAAGTATACCGCCACACCTTTGAGTACGAGCAGCCCAATGCCGATACTTACTGCGCTATTGGCGAGTGCTACGAAAAGCTGGAGCAAATGGACGATGCACGCGCTTTCTACAAAAAATCAGTTAAGATGGACCCTAAGCTGGCCGATGCCTGGTTTGGAATTGGTGTTACCCTTGATTTTGAAGAACGTTATTTTGAGGCCCTGCATTTCTACAAAAAAGCATTAGACTTGGATTTAACCAACCCTGACTACTGGTTTGCCATTGCAGATGCCGAATATAAATTGGGGCACTTGGTTGAAGCCGAA
>NZ_DASVOB010000240.1:0-4079 GCF_036383575.1 Mucilaginibacter sp. | reverse complement strand
CGTTCCTTTTCGCGGTAGGTAACGCGCTTAGTTTCTCCAAAAAGAAATTTGAAACTGATGCCGCTTTTATCGGTAAGATCTTTAAGCGTACGGTCATTATTTTTTTACTGGGCTATCTGATGTACTGGTTCCCGTTCTTTCACCGCGAGGCAAGCAGTTGGGTATTTAACCCATTAAACCATACCCGCATTATGGGCGTGTTGCAGCGGATCGCTTTATGCTACTTTTTTGGTGCACTGATAGTTCATTACTGCTCACAAAAAACGGCTATTATCATATCTGTTGTGCTTTTAATGGGCTACTGGGCTTTCCTGATATTTTGCGGTGAACCGGGTAAAGAGTATACCATGCTTGGCAACGCAGGTACCCGGCTGGATATCGCGCTATTAGGTAATGATCATTTATATCATGATAAAGGCGGCCCGATAGCTTTTGATCCTGAAGGTTTACTCAGTACTATGACGGGGATTGTTAATGTCATAGGAGGTTTCCTTACGGGGGCATTCATTCAGCGTAAAGGCAAAAACTATGAGTCGGTTGCAAGGTTATTCATGTGCGGCGTATTATTAATTGCTGCTTCACTATTCTGGGCTCAATTTTTTCCAATTGCCAAAAAACTGTGGACGAGCTCGTTTACGCTGCTTACCATTGGTATCGACCTTTTGCTGTTAGGCTTTATGGTGTTTGTTATCGAAATAAAAAAGATAAAGAGTGGCACAAATTTCTTCCTCATTTTTGGGCGAAATTCTTTGGCTATTTACCTGCTGTCGGAGTTGCTGCTTACCGTTTTTCAAACCATTTGGGTAAAACCGCAGCTAAGTTTTTACGACTGGATAAACCAGGTTTTTTATCAAAAGATATTCCCCGGCGCTTTCGGTACACTGGTATTTGCGCTTTGCTATATGATGCTTTGCTGGCTGGTGGCATATGTACTTGATAAAAAGAAGATCTATATTAAAATATAGTTTTCACGTAGAGACGCATAATTGCGTCTCCAACTATACAGAGCGGACATTGAATTTCCAATGCTTTGCAAGCGGGAGACGCAATTATGCGTCTCTACATTTAATATTAAAATCATTGATTACGCAATTGAAGAAGATATTCTGTTTTGTTTCCGTTCTGATGCTGTTACTGGGTACAAATCTTTTCGCCCAGCAACTAAACCACCAGCATTATGTTGATCCGTTTATTGGCACAACCGTAAGCAATGTGCTCACCAAATGGGGCAACAATGGCGGCTGTTATCCCGGTGCAGTTGCGCCCTCCGGTAGTGTACAATTAAGTCCGGAAACAAGGGTCGCCGGTGCCAGGGGATATAATTATACCGATAGCTCAATTTATTACTTCAGTTGCCTTGGGCACATGAGTGGCTTCCCGGAAGGATCGTCCGGTCGCCTTTTTGTAATGCCATTTAGTGGCAACGATGCTTTTGAACCGGGTAAATCAGGTTTGCGTTTTTCGCACAAAAAGGAAACTGCTGTACCTGGCTATTATAAAGTAAGTTTTGATGATCAGCCAATTATAGCCGAAGCGACCACTACCGCAAGAACCGGCATGTTTCGTTTTACTTTTAACGGAAACAACAATCCGCAAATTTTTATTGGTAATGCAGGTGAAATTCAGATCATATCAAGTAAAATAATCCATACTTCGAGTGCTAATGCCGTGATAAACATTAGCGAAGAATATATAGATAAAAAGGAAGTTCAAGGCGGTTGGTTATTTACCTTTTCTAAAGCTCAAACAGGTACTACAGTTATCACTTTGCAGCTGAGCAAATCATCGGTAGGTTATTCCGGTGCGCAACATAATATTGATAAGGAAATAGGTAGCCTGAGTTTTGATGAGGTTCGTGCACAAACCAGTCGTGAATGGGCCAAACTATTATCGGTGGTGGATATAACTGATAGCAGTGAACAAAACAAAACAGTTTTTTATACAGCGCTTTATCACTCGCTGCTGCTGCCATGGGTTATCGACGATGCTGATGGTAATTATCGGGGCCATGATGGTAGGGTCAATCAAAAAACGGGGCAAAATCAATATGGTGCATTTTCTCCCTGGGATACTTTTCGGTCTTTACACCCATTACTCACCCTGCTATATCCGCAAAAACAACAGGACGTAATCTTATCCATGCTGGATGTTTACAAGCAAAGCGGGCACCTGCCAACCGAAACCATGACGGGTAATCATGCCGTACCTATTATTGTTGATTCCTATCTAAAAGGAATCATAGGGTTTGATAAGGAGCTTGCTTATGAGGCTATGAAAAAAGATCTGGTTGACGGCGCCTTTGTTCAGTCGGACATGGAAGTTTATCATGAAAAAGGCTACGTACCCTTTACCCGGCCGGAATCGGTTACGCGCACGGTTGAATATGCTTATGACGATTGGGCATTATCACAATTCGCGGATAAGATAATGAACGATAAGCCTGCTTATCAGTTGTTATCAAACAGGGGCTTTAATTATCGCAATCTTCTAAATAAAGACGAATTGTTCATGCTCCCGCGAAACGGTGAAGAGTTTAAGCTTCAACCCGGCACATCAGGTTATAAAGAAGGCGATAAATGGGTGTACTCATACTTTGTGCCTCAAAACGGCAAAGACCTGATCAACATGACCGGCGGTAACGAGCAATTTGCTGCCCGTTTAGATTCTGCACTTAGCAATAATGTTATTCTATTTGATAACGAAACTGTATTTCATCTGCCTTACTTGTTTAACGAGGCGGGTAAACCCGGATTAACACAAAAGTGGGTAAGGGACATCATGCTTAACAGGTTCAGCGCTACACCCGGCGGCTTGCCCGGTAACGATGATCTTGGTTCAACGTCAAGCTGGTATATCTTTAGTTCAATGGGGATTTACCCTGTATGCCCCGGCAGGCCACTTTATGCGATAGGTGCTCCGTTGTTTAAATCTGTAACGCTTCATCTGCCGAACGGCAAAAAGTTTATCATAGGCAGTAATAACTCTGCGTTGAAAAATAATTATGTACAATCATTACAGGTAAATGGTAAGGCGTGGCAGCAATTGAGACTGCAGCATTCGGTATTGTTGAATGGAGGTACAATGACTTTTGTCATGGGCAAAGAGCCGGGTAGTTGGCCGATGGATAAAGATCCGGTTGAGTTATCGGCCACGCAAAAAAATACAGCTTTCAGCATTGTGAATTATTCGGTTAATAAAAAAGCTGTGGTGCCCGATGAACTGCTTGTCATAAAATTCAAACTTAAAAATGAAGGTAGCATCGGTGTTAAAACCGTAAAGTTGTTGGTTAATGGAACACCATACAGTTATAAGAATTGTTTGGTTGAGCCGGGGCAAACTATTCAGGATTCTATAGTGTTCAGGCTTTACCCGGTAGGAAAAACGCTATTGAAACTCGATAATACACCTCCATTTGCGGTTGAGGTAAAACTGCCCGAAAAGTCGCAGGAGCATCCATTCTACATATCAGGGATGGAAGTAAAGCCGATGATCAGGCTAAATGAAAACCAGGAAATAAAATATACAATAAAAAATACCGGTGGACTTAAGCAAACCTTTATCATCCCTGTAATCCAAAATGATTCGGTTGCTTTTACAGATAACATTAAACTTAATGCAGGCGAAGTTAAGACCGTCAGCCATAATTTTAAATCATTAAAAAAAGGATTTGAGTATGTAAGAGTTGATACTGCCAAAACCATCTATAAAGTTTATGAAAATGGAGCAGAATCATTACTGCTGAACTTTGAATCAATTATGACGGGTAAAACTGTACCTGATAGTTCCGGATTTCATAACGACGGGAACATCATTTCAAATCTGGCAATAACGAATAAAGATAAGCTGCTGTTTGGCGACAGTACCTATGTGGAAGTTCCAAATTCACCAGTCTTAGATAGGATGGGCGAATCCATTAGTATGATGGGATGGGTGTACCCGATGGCTAACGAGAGGGGGCTGGTGGATATCATCAGCAAGGGTGATAATCACGTTTTGCAAATGACCGATAGCAAAACACTCACCTTTTTCGCCGGTGGATGGGGCAGGGGAGATTGTACCGTAAACCTGCCTGCCGATTG
>NZ_DASVOB010000239.1:0-7841 GCF_036383575.1 Mucilaginibacter sp. | reverse complement strand
TGGGATCTGCTCGGTGATCACAAATTCGCCGCCGGTATAGTCCCTGTTATGCTGATCAAGCATGAAAACCATTTGTATGGGGAAATATACTTCGCCGTAAAGGTCCTGGTGCAGGGTGTTAAATCCGCCTTCTGAATATTGTAATATAAGGACGGTAGGTTTGGTTTGCCCGGCTTCTTGGCTTAGCTGCTTCATTTCCTCATGCGTATCAGGGAATTGCTTGTTGATCCCAAGCTCTTGCATCCATTTATTGGCGACAGGAGCTATGTGCGGGTAAACTGTTTCCCTTAAATCGGTTATTACGGCAGGAAGCGGGTATTTATAATATTTATATTCGCCGTAACCAAACCTGTAGCGTTCCATGTTAACGGTTTTCCGGTATTCGTCTGCATCATAATTGCTGATCAATGTATCGCAGTCGCGTTCACTCAAAACCTGTTTAACAATTACAAAGCCCTTATTATGTAATGTTTGGTTGATGTGGTCCCAGTTTAAGTTTTTGATGCGATCTTTAAGTGTTTGTTTTGAAGTCATTTTGTTATTTTGAAGAATGTCAAAACTACTTTTGGAGCGACCGGTATACAATCCGATTCTTGCGGAGTTTTAAACCTTAATAAATACATATAATGGATATCAAAATTAAACGTGTTTATGAGCCTTATGCCGAAGATGACGGCACCCGAATCCTGGTAGACCGCCTCTGGCCCCGTGGCATAAAAAAGGAAGATGCCCATATCGACAGGTGGTTTAAGGAGATTGCGCCGTCTAACGAGTTAAGGAAATGGTACAACCATGATCCTGAAAAATTTGAGGCCTTTCGCCAAAGATATCGGGCCGAGATTGATAGCACTAAGGCATTGCCTGAACTGATAGATTATATCAGGCAGCATAAAACAGTGACGCTGGTGTTTTCTTCAAAGGAGTTGGCATTGAATAATGCGGTAGTATTGAAAACTATAGTTAATGATCATATCGAATAACAACTCCGCAAGAATCGGATTGTTGAGGGCTGTTTGGGCCGGTAATTTTGTGTTATAAAAGAATAGAAACACAATTGAATTTATTTAATAATAAGACATTATGAAAACCCAGCAAGAAATAGATTATACCCGCATAGCTGATGCAATAGGCTTTTTCAGGGAAAATTTTAAAGCACAGCCCAAACTGGAAGATGTGGCGGAACATGTAAATTTAAGTCCGTTCCATTTTCAGCGGATGTTTAAGGATTGGGCGGGGGTAACCCCAAAACAGTTCCTGCAATATTTAAGTGTGGAACATGCAAAGGGAATATTGAAACAAGAGGACGCCAATGTTTTCAACACCGCACTGGAAACCGGTCTTTCGGGAGGGGGCAGGTTGCATGACCTGTTTATTAAGGTAGAAGGTATGACACCCGGCGAGTACCGAAATGGAGGTGCTTTGCTACAAATCAATTATTCGTTTGCCGATACTCCTTTCGGTAAAGTTATCGTTGCGTCAACTGCTAAAGGTATCTGTCATATGGCTTTTGTTGATGAAGGCGAAGAGAAAGCATTGGAACAATTGAAAACAAGTTTCCCAAATGCAGTGTACAATCAGTTGGTTGATAGGTTTCAGCAAAATGCCCTGTTTATTTTCACGCAGGATTGGAGCCGCCTGGATGAGATCAAGCTGCATTTAAAGGGAACCGATTTCCAGATCAAAGTATGGGAAACATTATTAAAAGTACCTGCCGGCGGATTAACCACCTATGCATCACTCGCTAAAAAAGCCGGTAACGAAAATGCCTACCGTGCGGTAGGAACAGCAGTAGGGAGTAATCCGGTAGCATTCCTGATCCCGTGCCACCGGGTGATCAAATCAACCGGTGAAATTGGCCAGTACCATTGGGGAAGTACCCGCAAAAATGCGATCATAGGCTGGGAAGCTGCTTTGAATGAGCGGGTTGAATAAGAGGGAACTAAAATATGTCATTGCGAGGAGCGAAACGGGAATGAGCACTGGGGCGACGCAGCAATCGCATGCTATACAGAGCTGCTGTGCTTCTGTGCGATTGCTTCGTGCCTCGCAATGACATGGTAAGATTACTCAATGTCCCACACTAACCACTCTCGTTACCTTCCACTGGCCATCCTTATACTGCCAAACGTGTACAAACTTCATCAAACCGATGACCTGTTGTCCGTTTTCAGTATGGGTAAAACGGTGTGTTCCCATTTCAATAGCACCAAAGCCCGGCATGGGGTACACCTCAAGGGTTTCTTTAAGTAAATCGCGGCGTAGATCAGCGGCTTGTTTGTTTTCAAAGATGCCTTTAAAGCCTGCTATGGTTGCGTCATAACCAGTTATACCCTTGCCGTCGTTGTAAAATTCTACATCAGGGGCAAACAGTGTTTTCATTACATCCAGGTTGCGGCTGTTAAAAGCGTTGAACATTACACTGTCCATATGCGCAATGGTATTATACAATTGCTGATCTTTTGGCTTAAAAGCGGTGGTTTGCGCATTTGCAGCAGTGGCAAACAGCATTGCCGCAATGCTGGTAATAAGTATGGTATAGGTTGATCTTTTCATGATATTAAATGTATTAAAATATATCATGATGACGCGCCACCATGCTGTATGGTGACAGAAATATTAACCATTTACACCGCCAAAAAAGCTATAAGGTACTCCTGCAGTTCATAATTAAGTAAAAAAGCTTACGATTAACATATTTTAACGGTTTATGCTAAGCGCCGGTGTAATATTTGGGCACCATTTTACGTAACTTTACTTATCAAATTAAGTGCAATGAAAAAGAATATCTTCATTATAGCCTTGATGCTTTTAGGCGGTTTATTTAGCGGCAATGTAAACGCCCAGCAAACAGCATTGTTGTTGGCCGATCAAAACCCACGCTACATGGAAAGCCAGGCAAAATATATCAGGGTTGCCGATACCTTGAACAGCCTGCACGGTACAACCATACAAAATACTTATAAAGCTTACGACTGGTACGAAGCCAAATTGGAACGCCGTCGTCAAAACCGTGAATGGCGCCATGAAGAACGCATGAACGGATACTACGATTATTCACCGTCATGGGGTTTATACGGCGGTTATTCTTATTCACCTTTCCTTAACTATGGCTGGGGTAACCGTTGGGGTGGTTACGGAGGTCGCTGGGGAGGTCGTACCAGCATTGGTATCGGCTTTGGCTGGTAACAATTCAGACAGCATTCAATCTAACATATCATAATTTATAATATATACTACAGATGAAGTTTAACAGGATTTTAACAGTTGCTGCAATTGCAGTTTCAGGGATTTTTATAGCCTCATGTTCAAGGCAGGTTACACGCGTTAGCACCGATCAAACTATTGATGTTAGCGGCAACTGGAATAACAGTGATGCACGAATGGCAGCCGATGAGCTTACCGGCAAAATTTTAGGTGCTAACTGGATAGATACCCACCTTAACGAGCACCAGGGTAAACGCCCGGTAGTTATAGTTGGCTTTGTTCAAAATAAAAGCCACGAACATATTGATGCCGAAACATTCTTAACCGATATTGAAAGCTCATTCATCCAATCGCAAAAAGTGCGTTTGGTTCAGGGCGGAAAAAAACGTGATGAATTACGTGCCGAAAAAGCTGATCAGCAAACAAACGCATCTGTGTCGAGTATGAAAAAATTCGGACTGGAAAACGGTGCGGATTACATACTGCAAGGCTCAATTAACTCTATTGTTGATGCGCACAAACGCCAAAAAGTTGTTTACTACCAGGTAAATCTGGAGCTTACTAATATCCAAACAAATGAAGTGGTTTGGATAGGCGAAAAGAAAATTGCCAAATACGTTAAAAACTAAAGCCCGTAAACATTATTGCCCTGAACATGGTACGCCCGTGTTCGGGGCAGTTTGCATTTAATAATGGTCAACTTACGTACGCATATTCTCCAGGTATTTTCTTTTATCGGGCTGATGCTTTTTTTATCGGCATGTTCCACCTATAATCAAAGTGTTGCGCCTTATTATAAAAACGTATCTGCCGGTAACTATCCCCAGGCCGAGAAGGAACTGGATAAAAACAGCCTGATCCAGGCTCCCCGAAATAAACTCCTGTACCTGATGGAGAAGGGGAGGATCTGTCATTTAAAAGGCGAATACGAAAACAGCAACAATTACTTTAACCAGGCCGATCAGTTGCTTGATGAGGGTTTAACCAGCGCATCTGACGCTGCTGTGGGTGTTTTGCTTAATTCGGCATCGCAAAAATATAAAGGTGAGGATTTTGAGAAGTTCATGATCCATTATTACAAAGCGCTTAACTATCTGTACCTCAATAAAACAGAGGATGCCATTGTTGAGGCCCGTCGTATCACCTTGCAGGCACAGGAGCAGGGTGATAAGTTTAACAATAAAGATAACCGTTACTCAAATGATGCTTTTGCGCTGACCTTGCAGGGTATGTTGTATGAAAGCAACAACGATGTAAACAACGCTTTTATATCATACAGAAACGCGGCCGAGATCTATCTTAAAAGCCCCGATAAAACTTATTACGGTACCACCATGCCGGTTGAACTGGAAGAGGATGTGATCCGTACGGCAAAGCTGAATGGTTTCACTACCGAAGCGGATCAGTTTGAAACAACGTTTGGGATTAAATATGAACCTGTAAAACCATCAGATGGCGGGGAACTGATCTTCTTTTGGGAGAATGGCCTTGCGCCGGTTAAAACGCAGGTCGACTTGTTTTTCAGTCTGATCCGTAACAGTAACGGCGATTTGTTTTTCAGCGATGCAGCCGGAGGTATAGTGGTTCCATTTAATTATGATGGCGACAGGAACAGAGTAAATACCAAATCGGTCGAAAGCCTTCGGGTGGCATTCCCTAAGTATGTAGCACAAACGCCTTATTATTCAAGCGCGAGTATCTCTGTAAACAACCAGGATGCACCGTTGATAAAAGCCGAAGATATTAATGAGCTGGCATTTAAAACCTTGCAACAGCGCGCTTTAAAAGAAATGAGTGGCATCCTGTCGCGCCTTGCAGTGAAAAAAATTGCCGAGTATTCATTACGTGCAGCAGCAAAAAGCGATGGTAAAACTAATGGACTGCTGGAAGGCCTGGGTTATGGCATCCAGCTTTACAGCTTATTATCCGAAAAGGCCGATACCCGTAACTGGCAAAGTTTACCGGCTTATATCTCTTACACTCGTGTTCCTTTACAAAAAGGCGATAACCAGGTACGTATTACGCTGAAAAATGCCCAGGGCGTAGCTGAAACCAAAACTATCAGCATTCAGGGAAATGGCAGGTTGCAGTTTTATAACTATGCTACGTTAAGATAGTAAGTGTTAGTCACAGATATTTCTACATATAAAAAAAGCCATTTGCTGTTCAGGGCAGATGGCTAAATTATATGATAGGGTTTAGGTGCGGTATTTACCCTTAAAAACTTCTTCTTGTTTTTTTATAAACATACGTTTAATATCAACCTTAAAGAATACCCAGTTTTAGGTATATTTTATCATCATATCCCCAATTATTTCTTACAGCTTGCTAATAAACGGCTAATAAATAAAACAGAGTTTTGTTCAGCTACATTTGTATTGGGTTTATTGAACCTGCAGTAGTTTTTCATAACAGTATAAAAATGTTAAACCAGATAATACTAAGGGATGCCCGCGAGGGCGATATTGAGAAGATAGCGGCACTGATGACCGATTTAAGCTATCCAACTACTGTAGCCGAAATGCAGGCGCGTATGGAGCCGATTTTGATCCACCTCGATTATAAAACAATTTTAGCTGTTTATAACGAGGAAATAGTTGGTATGGCCGGCCTGGTAAAAGGCAATTATTATGAAAAGAATGGAAAATACCTTCGTGTGCTGGCCTTTGTGGTAAAACAAACCGTGCGTAACCTGGGCATCGGTAAAATACTGATCAAAGCCTGCGAGGATTACGCCATTGAAAAAGGCCTGAACACGGTGATCATCAACAGCGGTAACCGCGATGACAGGAAAGTTGCCCACGCCTTTTATCAAAAAATGGGTTATGTTATCCGCTCTTCAGGCTTTGTGAAGCAGGTTTAAGCCAGTTGCTTTTCTGTTACCGAGATCAGGCTTACCAGTTTGCTCCCTGCAACTTCAACAGTGCCGTTGTTTTGTATTTCGATGCAATTTTCAAGATCGGTATTGAGTTCGGAGGTGCGCGCTATTCGTTTTGCTATTTCCTCTGCATCTTCCCGCCCACGAACGGCCAACCGCTGAGCAATAATTTCGGGACTCGCAGTTATTAATACTACTTTCAGGTCGGGGTAAAGTCGCTGCGCCACAGGGAGGTATTCGCGCGAGCCATTAACCACCACATTAAAGCCTTTATTAAGCCAACTGTTTATTTCCTGGCCTATGCCATAGTATTTATCATGGCTGCCCCAGCTTAAAGCAAACATACCTGCTCTGCTCCGTAATGCAAATTCCTCGTTGGTTAAACTAACATGGTTCTCGTTGCCCGAAAACGGGGGACGGGTGATATACCTGTGCGCAAATACAACATTTTCAGACCCGTTGATCTGTTTGCGGGCATAATTCATCAGGGTGTCTTTTCCGGCTCCGGAAGCGCCAATAACATAAAATAGCTTACTCATGACGAGGGTAAATTTAGCAATTATATACCATCCAAACTCAATGGGAAAGGATGGTTAATTATTAAACGATTTTATATTAAAGTTGATATGGAAGAAACCTTAATGGTGCCACTTTTTCTTACATCTTATTTCAAAATTTAATATTTAAATTAGGTTGATTATTTATTAGCGTATGAAGCCCTGCGCTTAATTTTACGATTGCCAGATATTGGGGCTGATGGCAAATATTTTAACCTATCCCATGTTCAAAAAAATAATTCTGCTACTGTTTATAGCAGGTGCATTTCAGCTTTTTACTTCTCTGAAATCTTCAGATTACAACGTTGTAGGTTACTTTAACGGCTCGGAAGCCAAGCCGGATACATACTCATTAACTAAAGATGACGAGATCGTCGAAACAAAACTAATATTGGTTCCCCAGCAAATGCCGAAGGGGAAATACGTCGTTAACGTCACCAGAATAGCTAAAGACCTGTATAAGATAGATAAGAAAATAGATGGGAAAAATATCTATATCCAAACTAAGTCCTGCTACGAATTTGCTATTGATAAACAGGTCGCGCTGACCGTGGAAAATAGCTACGGATACAGCAAAGGCAAAGTGATCTTTTAAAGTTCTGGCTATTGATTGTGATGCCGGCTTTTTAGCACAACAGGTTATTTATGCAAAAGCATGCTTAAACGTACAATGTAATTGGCACAGGCAAAATTCAGGGTATTACAAGTGTGGTGGTTATGCCAAAATGATCGCTCGGATACAACCCAGTTTCTTCATCAGGTACGTTTAATACAACTGCCGAATCGATAAACTTCGGGTAGTTATCCGTACCCGGCAAGGGCAAAGTGAAGATCTGATCTACACATACCTGTTTGTTAGCTTTATAATAAGCATCTGCAAGGCTGTACCTTGGTTCAACGCCATTACCTTCGGTATAACAATCTGCCGCTTTTGATAATTTCCTGAAGGCCATAACCGCTTCCGAATCGGGTGTTGCATTAAAATCGCCGCAAATGATGTGGTATGGATGTGGCGTATCTGTACTAACAAAGCCTGCAAGCGCTTCGGCCTGGGCTTTTCTTAAGCCTTTATGCTGACCCAAATGCGTAAGATGGGTGGTGGTAATTGTAAGTGTTCCCCCCGATGGAAGCGTTACATCCGCCTGAAAAGCCTTGCGGTCGTTATCCTCATGCACCACAGGCAAATCAAAGCTGCCGGTTTC
>NZ_DASVOB010000238.1:0-8065 GCF_036383575.1 Mucilaginibacter sp. | reverse complement strand
GTGGCCGGCTTTCTATTAATTATGTTTTGGGGATAACTATTTTGAGATGAACTTCAGGTCATCGATGCCGGTAACAAAATCAGCGTGATCTTTATTTTGAGTCCAGAAAAAGATCCTGAAATGGTTGATCTTGGTGTAATCGGCGCCCGGGTCAGTACCAGAGGGTTTGATGGACTTATCAAAATCCAGTGTGACCTGGTTCCAACCATTTTTTAGCGTTGGGATCAAATCTTTTACGTCCCACGCCGATTCATGATCATCTGATTTACCAGAGCTGGTGATTTCGATAGAACCATCCGCCTTCAGTAATGAAACATCAGATACATACCACCAGAAAGTGAATCTGCCGTCGGCTGCACTAAAACTGCTATTAACAGGTGGGTCGATATCCTTAATGAACTGCATGAAGTCGCTCCCGTTAGCAATGGTGTTTTTAAGATATCCCGTACCTTCTTTTTGCCCACTTGTTGCTATGGTTGGCGTACCCACGGTTTGCCAACCATCCGGCTTATCAGCGTTATCAAATACTACGGGTGGTGGGGCCGGTGCCGCCCTAAACACAAAATCATCAACCCCGGTAACCAAATCGCCATGATCTTTACTTGTTGTGAAAAAGAAGATCCTGAAGTGATTGATGGCCGAATAATCGGCACCGCCATCATTTGTTTTAATGGCCTTGCTGAAGTTCAGGGCAATTTCGTTCCACCCATTTTTAAGTGTTGGTATTAAAGGTGCAACGTCCCAAGCAGATTCGTTGACATCTGATTTACCTGAACTGGTGATCTCAATAGAACCATCGGCTTTCAGCAATGAAACATCCGATACATACCACCAGAATTTAAACTGGCCATTATTACCTGTTAGCTTGGTATCAAGCGGTGTAGACAGGTCTTTGATAAACTGCATAAAGTCGCTGCCGCTGGTTATTGTATTCTTCAGGTAGCCGGCACCTTCCTTTTGTCCGCTGGTTGCTATGGTTGGTGTACCAACAGTTTGCCAGCCATCGGCTTTATCCGCGTTATCAAAAGATATCAACGTCGGGTCTACCACCGGTGGAGCAGTGGTATCGGGCGGTGGTGGCTTCAGGTATGAAGTATCACGTGAAGCATATTTTTCTTTTTTGCACCCCACAATACTGAGGCCTATCATGAGGATGGAGCAAGCCATCGTTGTTTTAATAAATTTCATTTCCTTTTTGGTTTTAGGTTAACTTTTAGGAATATCTACCTGTACTATCTCCGAAAAATTTGAGCTGTTGAAGCTATCGCTCAGACGAACGCCCACCCGCACAAAAAAGGTACGGCCCGGAATGAGATTGGGTACGGTAAGTGTTATCGATTTTTCGGCAGCGCTCATGTCAATAAATGCCTTGTTGATAGTTTTGGCGTTCAAGTCCGAAAAGTCGCGGATTGAAGCGCCTGTACCTACAAGTTTGGTAGTATTTACATATGGCTGCACATCTTTGATGGTTGGTAAGCCGGCAATAATAGGCGCATCGATATCAAATGTGAGCGTAAGCGTTGTGCCGGTTAAGGTATGGGTGAAGTTTTTGATCACGATATACGGTGTAACCGTAAAGTCATGCTTAGTGCCTTGGCCAATGTTAACCGTCACAGTATCAAGAACCGGCCAGAAAGCGCCGCCGGTAGGTACAATTTTATACCCGCCTTTAAACAACTTTGAATCCTCATAAGTACCATCAAATTTACTTGGGATAGTTTGCGGACTTGTCCAGCCAATTTGTTGTAACTTGATAGTTGTGCTGCCTCCGGAGGTAAGCAGATTACCGCCTTCAGATGATTTTATATTGCCTTGTAACGAAGCGTTAGGCCCATCATAGTTATCTGTTTTTGTACATGCAGAACTTGCCAGTATAGCTATGCCCACCAAAATTCTACCGATCAGATTTTTCATATCTTTAACTTTTAAATTCTTAATAATTAGGGTTGTTAGGAAGCAGGTTAGGGTTTTTGCCAATTTCGCCACCGGGAATCGGCTCATAATAAAACTGCTTTTGGAAGGTATATTCGCGATTGTACAGCTCTGGTTCGGCCAGAAAAATGTATTTGTTTTCGTTAAATACATAATAAGGCATCAGGCCTTTAAAGTGCGCGCGGTCAAGCACCACATCTGCAATGCGCCACCTTTTCAGATCCCAGTAATACTGATTTTCAAAGGCGAGTTCCATACGTCTTTCTTTACGCACTTTATCCAGATCGATAGAACCATAAGGTGTAGCTCCTGCTCTGCTCCTGATAAGGTTAATAGATGTTAAGGCGTCGCCTGTATTACCTAATTCCATTGCGGCTTCGGCACGGTTTAATAATATTTCGCCATAACGCAGGTCTATCCACGGCTGTTCACTACGGTAAAGATCAACCGAAGCCTGGGGTTTATTATAATCAACATATTTGCGCACGTAAAAACCTGTACGGGTTAGCTCATCGCCGCCAGTCCAAGGGCCTGTAAAGCCAATTACCTGTTTTCCCTGATATAGTGTTTTGGTATCACCCGAAAGTATGTATGATCGTGAGTTTGGTTGTTTAGCAACCTCGGCGGCGGCCGTTCCGCTAAAGGATGGATAAATACCCCTTTGCATATCAAAGGTAAGCCCTCTTAAAGTAGCGCCCGGAAAATATACTGTGGCCAACAGCCTTGGCTCAACACCCTGCATCAATTCGCTTCGGTCATTAAAACGCCGAGGTGTGCCGTCTGAATTGGTTACCGGCAAGTCTCCCCAAAGTTGCACCAAATCTAACGTTGGGTATGCGCGTGATAAGGCATTTGCCGTCATATAACGCGGCGACATGGTTGCATCCCAGCTATGGGCCGTATTGTTAGCAATTGAATATTGTTTGATAAAGATGTTTTCCGGGCTTCCGCTTTTTAAAAACACGTCGGCGAAATTTTGAACTTTGTCTGAATTTGCTATGTAAAGCGAATAATGACCTTCAAGCAATTTAGCAGCATCATAAGCTGCCTGGAAATAAGTATTTGCTTTAGCAGCCGGAATCCCCGCCAGACCTTGTGAATGAGCCGGACCGTCGACAAAATTTACTGAACCATATTTGGCTACGCAGGCAGCGTAAAGCATAGCACGCGATTTTAAGGCGGCGGCAGCATACCTGTTAGCCCTGCCGGCATCGTTAGTTTCGGGCATCATTTTGTAACCCAAGTCAAGTTCGGCACCGATAAAATCCCAGGTGGCCTCTTCCTTATCACGATGAACCTGCAACTGAGAAATGGGGGCTGCCGGGTCCTGCGGTACCGTGATGATAGGTACTCCGCCATAACGTTTAGCCATGCCGAAATAATAATAAGCTCTTAAAAAATGAGCTTCACCCAATAATGCGTCTACCTTAGCCTGTGTTAATGCCGCAGCATGTTTAGGTAGTTCGGCTATCAGGGTGTTAACATTGCGGATATCACCATATGGCCAAAAGCCAAAACCGGCGCCAATGTCCATACCGCCGAAAGGCCCAACTTCTTCGCCTGTAACAGAGGCCGAAGTATAAAAGTTCATCCACGGGTTGCCCGGATTAAAGCCCGGGTGCGAATAATGAATACCGTTAACATCCACATCCTCTCCGCCATCGGGCCGGTATTTAAAATCCTCAATGGGGAGATTCCGATAAATGGTTGCTAAAAATGATTTAACACCAGCTTCGCTATCGTAGATAATATTAGGGGTAAAGATATTTGTTGGCGGAATATTTAGTTTTTGGCAGGAAGTTACCAGAGTACCTACCCCGACAGATATTGTTAAGATTAATTTATGTATACTTTTCATGTGTCGATAATTTAAAAGGAAACGTTAGCGCCCAGATTAAAAGTCCTGTTCATTGGGTAGGTGTATCCGCCTAAAGCGGTAGCGCCAAAGCCGTTATCTCCCGGTTTAGGCCCCTGGTGCTCTGGATCGTAGTTTTTTAAACCTGTAAATGTCAATAGGTTATAGCTGTTTACATAAACTCTGAATTTCCTGACACCAATGGCTTTTAATACAGATGGCGATAGTGAGTAACCAAATTCAAGTGTTTTTAAACGGAGGTAACTGGCACTCTGGATAGCTTTTGTGCCCTGCGCGTCTGGTGAACCCATTGCAGGATAAAATCCGGGTATCCATTGGGTGTTTGGGTCAAATACGTTGGCAGATGGATCAACCGTGTGCCAACTGTCCAGGAAACGTGTTAACGCACTCCTGTTATACATCAGTGGCGATGCAAACTGCTCACCGTATTGTACGTAAACACCGGCAGCCCCTTGTAAAAGCATGTTCATATCAAAGCCTTTATAACTTACGCCAATGGTAAGGCCATAATTGTACAAGGGGATATCAGAAGTGGCAATAGGGTGACTGTCTTTGCCGTCAATTACGCCGTCGTTATTCCAATCTTTGTAATAGTAATCACCGGGAATGGTATTATTGTTACCACCACCAGTATTTACACCATAATTATAGATCTGGTTATATGAGGTAAATTGGCCGGCATATTCAGGTCCCCACCAAATGTTCTGGTACCTGTTGGCCTGGCTGTTTTTCCATTGTTCGTACTCGTTACCGGCGCGGCCTTCAAGTACTTTTATTTTCTTTAAACGGGTTGTACCGATGTTTCCGGTAACGTTTAAACCTACAGGACCAAATGTGTTACGGTACGAAAGGTTAAAATCTAAACCCTGTGCCCGGTTACTTTCATAGTTTATGGATGGCACTGGTGCACCTACTGTTCCTGGTAAGGCTACAGCTGGTGTAACCGGTAACCCTGTTTTGTCGTTTCTGAAAACCTCGACGGTACCGTCAACTTTTCCGCCAAATAAGCTAAAATCAACGGCGATGTTTTTGATGGTACTTACTGACCAGGTTAAACCGGCATTGCCCAATTTGGGGGCAGAGCCATTTACCGCGCTTGCTCCAAATATGTAACTGTTAATAGGATAGGTATACCCATCAACGTAGTTGAATGCAGGCGCGTTTGCCTCATCGCCTGTTTGGCCATATGAAGCCCTGATTTTTAAGTTGGTAAGGATGTTTTCAGATACCAGCTTACGGAAAAAATTTTCCCTTGTTAATACCCAGCCAATTGAACCACCCGGGAAAAAGCCCCACTGATCGGGGCCTGGCTTATACAGGTTATTACCATCTCTGCGAAAGCTAAACTCGGCAAGATACTTGCCTTTATAATCATAATTGAACCTGCCTATGATACTTCTGTGGGCGCGGTCCTGTAAGGCACCAGCATCCATACCGCCTGCCATGTTTGAGTTTTGCAAACCGCCGAACAGGTAGTCGACAGGGATCTCAACATCACGATAAGCATTAAAGTTATCGGCAGTTTCATGACTTTGCTCATAAGTAGCCATAGCAGTAATGTTATGGTCTTTAAAAAAAGTATGAGCATAATTTAATGTTACCTGGCTTAAAGTATTCAGATGGGTGTAATATTGACGGGTAATGCCGCCCGGGGAGTTTACGAGGTTGGGGAGGTAAGTATCATCCTCTGCTTTGTATGTGTATAAGTTAAATGACCTTTTTATGATATTATTATCAGCAGTGCCATATTCGATGTTGAATAAGGCCTTAGCGCTTAAACCGGGAACTCCAGGTATATCATATTGTAAATTTAACTGACTTGTAATGTTTTTGTTCCTGAATCTTTTTGAACCTACCTTATCAGCATCAGTGGCAATGGCTGGGTTCACGTTATCACCCTGAGGTATCAGGCTGGGATATAATGGGTTGTCATTTGCATAAACCTGGTTTATAGGTATCTGATTCCAGGTATACTTGTAAATGGTCCATTCATCGGTATAGGGTTGTTTTTTCTCATCCATCCAGGCCGATGTTAATACCTGTGCCTTTAATCCTTTGGTGATACTTGCAGTAACGTTCGACCGGAAATTATACTTATTGTAATTTAAGTCGCCGCTTTTAAAAACACCATCTTGTTTTTGGTAACCAAAGTTGAAGAAATAGCTGATCTTATCAGTTCCACCATCAATATTTAAATTGTGTTGTATCTGGTTAGCTGTTTTTTTGAAAGCCAGGCCAATCCAATCAGCTGATTTGCGGGTACCATCAAGCCATGGTTTCATATCTGCATATGAATATTGCGGAGTTACGTTGTGTACAAAGTTATTAGCAAAATCGCGTTTAACCTTTTCGTTTGTCAGCAGCATATAATCAACAGCGCCTACGCCTTCGGGCATACCCAAAAATGTTTGAATAGCATCGTTAACTGAATAATTAATATTGATTTTGCCGTTTTTACCGCCTTTTTTAGTCGTTATCAAAATAGCACCACCGGCAGCGCGCATACCGTAAATAGAAGCAGCGGCATCTTTGAGTACCGAGATGCTTTCGATCTCATTTGGATCCATACGGCCAATAGTTGACTGGTCTCCTCCGATAACACCGTCGATTACAACGAGCGGCGCATTGGTATAGCCCCTAATGTTTAAATTATTGGCGTATGACCCTGGCTCGGCAGTATTTTGAACAATACGTACACCTGGTATTTTACCGGTTAGCATATTGATAACACTTTCGTTTTTGGTTGTGGTGATCTCTTTGCTTTGAAGTGTAGCAATGGAACCCGTAATGGTTGCCCTTTTTTGCACACCGTAACCTACAACTACAACCTCCTCAAGGCTTTTATTGGTTGTTTTTAGGGCGATGGTGCCGTCTTTGATGTCCTTAACGGCTATTTCCTGTGTTACATAACCTATATAGGATACTTGCAGAATGGTATTAGGTCCGGGTACCTGGAGCTGGAACTTGCCGGCTACATCTGTAATGGCGCCAGTATTTGTATCCTTGATCTTTACACTTACCCCCGGAAGTGTCGACCCATCGGTTAAGTCTATAACTTTCCCGTTAATGGTAGTTTGCTGGGCTAACAAACTAAGCGGGAAAAGGAAGAAAAGTATAAGTAAGTATTTATATTTTTTCATATCGTCTCTCTTTGTTGATTGGTTAAGTTTATTTGGTTGGTTACCCGCCTGGGGTAATAAATAGCGCATGCAGCGGCAAGCCTTACGGCGGGTTGGGATTGTAGTAATACATGGTTTAAAGAGTTTGGTTAAAGCAGTGCTTTGTTGCAGTTACGCGATAAAAAGCACCGTAGCTGGTTTATAATTTCAAGTACAAAACAACAGGCCGGCATTAATAAAAAATAAATAATACATTAATAAAGGGCGTATTAATGTTCAAAAACGCGGTTTTATGAACTTTTTTGCAATCGATTGCGAGAAAAGGAGGGTCACTTGTAAAATAATTTGATTTTTAATGACAGGAGGGATAGGTTGATGTATTTTTAACAAAAGGTGATACGGATTAGCAGATATTTAATTATTGGCACGAAGAAACGGGGCGAAGCCGTAAATTATATGATACAAGGTCTTGATTTTTGCTTAAAAAATGTAGTTTTAAAATTCGTGAACCAATAAACTTATATACCCTTATCTTAATGCCCCTTAAACGTGCCTGCCAGCTTCCTGTAAAACTGCTATTGCTTATTATGTTGTGTTGCGTAACCTGCTTTTATGCATCAGCACAAAAAAAGAACGCCGGGTATAAGTACCATATCCGCAGGGCTACGTCGGCTATTACTATTGACGGGGTGATGAACGAGCAAGCCTGGATGCAGGCCGATTCGGCGGGCGACTTTTTTATGGTGCTGCCGATGGATACCAGCAAGGCTACAGTTAAAACTGATGTTAGGATGACCTATGATGATAAAAACCTGTACATTATAGCCATCAACTATAATTCGGTACCCGGGCCCTATATGGTTGAGTCATTGAAGCGCGATTTTAATTTTCTTAAAAACGATAACTTCCTCATCTTCATGGATCCGTTTGATGCCCGTACGGATGGGTTTAGTTTTGGGGCCAACGCAGCCGGAGGGCAGTGGGATGGGAGCATGTATGAGGGCGGCAAGGTTGATCTGAGCTGGGATAACCGCTGGTACTCGGCCGTGAAAAATTATCCTGATAAATGGATCTGGGAAGCATCTATTCCGTTTAAAAGTATCCGTTATAAAAAAGGGATCAAGGAATGGGGCATCAA
>NZ_DASVOB010000237.1:0-2188 GCF_036383575.1 Mucilaginibacter sp. | reverse complement strand
GGGCCAAAACCCATGCAAGCGCCAGTTGAGCAGGCGTACACTGTTTTTGAGCAGCAAGTTGTGCAAATTCATGAGCCAGGCCCATATTATTTTCGGCATTAGCATCCTGATAACGGGGAAGACTTTTCCTGAAATCATTATCAGCCAGTTTAGTTACATCCAGGGCGTTGGTCACCAAACCGCGCACCAGCGGACTAAACGGTACAAATGAAATCCCGAGCTCTTTGCAAACAGGTAATATTTCAGCCTCAACATCGCGGGTTAATAATGAATATTCGCTTTGCAGAGCGCTGATAGGATGTACAGCATGCGCACGACGAACAGAGTTGGCAGAAGCTTCAGACAAACCAAGGTGTTTTACTTTACCCTCTTTTACCAGGTCGGCCATAGCACCAACCATATCTTCAACAGGTATGTTCGGATCGATACGATGGGCGTAATAAAGATCGATCACATCTGTTTTTAAACGTTTTAAGCTTTGTTCAACCGCTGTTTTGATATAAGCAGGTGAGCCGTCAAATTCGGTGAGCCTGCCATCATCACCGGCCCTGAAACCAAATTTGGTAGCGATAAAGATCTTATCACGATTAGGTACTAATACTTTTGATACCAGCTCTTCATTACGGCCGTTGGCATAAACATCAGCCGTATCCCAAAAGTTAATACCTATTTCAATTGATTTTTCAAGGGTTGCTATCGATTCATCATCATCCGGCTGGCCGTAGGCATGGTTCATGCCCATACAGCCCAGTCCAATGGCTGAAAGTTCAACTTCGGTGTTTCCTAATTTTCTATATTTCATGGTGTGGTAGTGTAATGTATAATGTAAAATTAAGTTAAAAGGGTTGTTGAAATCAAGGTAGTTTTATGATAGAATTGTAAAGTATTCATTTCAATTGATGAGTTCAATTCATATTTTCTAATTACTTTAATAAAAAAATCATGCGCCTGTCCAATTCCGGTTAGCCTGATCGTCTTTTGGTTTTTAACCATTAAATTCAAAAAACATGAACGAGTTCTTATTGATCTTCAGAAGAGATGTAGAAGCCAGCGCGGCACAGCGGTCGCCCGAGCAAATGCAAACCATGATGAATTACTGGCGCGAATGGATTGGCGGCATTGCCGCACAGAACAAACTGGTTGCCGTTGGTAACAGGCTGGACACCAATGGTAGCGTCATTAAACCGGACAACGTGGTAACAGATGGCCCTTATGTTGAGGTTAAAGAAGCTATAGGCGGTTACAGCATTATCAAAGCGTCATCATTGGAAGAGGCCACCGAGTTATCAAAAGGCTGCCCGATATTATCGGTAGGGGGCAGTGTTGAAGTTCGCCCTATTATACCTATGGAAGTATAAATGATTTTGCAGCCTCCCATACACAGGAGGCTGCTTGCTTTATGATGCAGCAAGATCAGCTTTTACCACATTTATTCCGCTCCGAATATCAAAAGATAATTGCGGTACTATGCCATTATTTTGGCTTTGAACATATAGAAGCCGCCGAAGACATCGCCAGCGATACTTTCCTCACTGCTGCCGAAACATGGGGCATTAAGGGCTTGCCTGATAATCCTAAAGCCTGGCTATATACCGTTGCCCGTAACAAAGCAACTGATTATGTAAGGCGTGGATCAAAGTTTAAGCACAAGATAGCCGAAACGTTTGTTGCTGAAGATAATTACGAGATAGAGATAGACCTTTCCGACCAAAACATCATCGACAGCCAGTTACGAATGATGTTTGCCATTTGTCATCCAATACTTCCGGCCGAAGCGCAGATTGGCCTTGCGTTAAGGATCCTTTGCGGTTTTGGGATCGATGAAATTGCCGAGGCCTTTTTATCGAACAAAGAAACCATTAATAAACGCCTCTTCAGGGCTAAGGAGAAGCTGCGGGAGCAGAAAGTAAAGATCGTTTTCCCGGAACCGGCCGATATTGTTAACCGACTGGGCATTGTATTGAAAACTTTGTACCTGCTGTTTAACGAGGGTTATTATTCCAGTTGCCAGAGTACCACGTTACGAAAAGACCTGTGTTTGGAAGCCATGCGGCTCAACTATCTCCTGATAGAAAATAAGGAAACCAACCTGCCCGAGGTAAATGCGTTATTATCATTGATGTGTTTTCACGCCTCACGTTTTGATGCCCGGATAGATGACAATGGCGAAATGATCCGCTATGATGAC
>NZ_DASVOB010000236.1:0-6366 GCF_036383575.1 Mucilaginibacter sp. | reverse complement strand
AAAAAATCATAGTACTCTTTACGGTCCTTTACGGTTACCTTAAGGATAAAATCAAAATCGCCGGTAAGGTGATAACATTCCAGTACTTCGGGGAGTTTAATGATCTCGCTTTCAAAATGGCTTAAGCTATGCTGGCTGTGGTCTTTCAGTTGCACATGGGTAAAGGTCATGAAATCAAGTTCCAGCTTTTCATGATCAAGCACTGCAACATATTTTTTGATATAGCCGCGCTCCTGCAATGAGCGGATGCGGTTATTGATAGGGGTGGTGGTTTTATTAAGCTTAAGGCCTATTTCCTGGCCGGTAAGTCGTGCATTTTCCTGCAACAGCTGGAGTATGCGGATATCTGTTTCGTCGAGTTGATTAAGCATAAAAGTTATAAAAACTAAAATATAAGCTTTAAATATTTACCTGAAGTTTTAAAACCTGTTTTTAAATGTGTTTTTAGTCTTAAAAACCAAATTTTAAGTACTCTATGGATTATGAGGTTGTGAATATACAATTTTACATCATAATTCTATGGAACACGACAAAATACAACCATCACCGGTAATTCTTGTTACCGGCGCCCGCGGGCAGATCGGTACGGAACTGGTTGCCGCTTTAAGAAACCTTTATGGCAGGAAACAGGTAATTGCTACCGACCTACATGATGCTGCAAAAATACCAGATCAGGAACGGCCATACCACCAGCTAAACGTACTGGATAAAGATGAACTGGAAAACCTTGTTGTTACCTATGGTGTAACGCAAATTTATCATCTGGCCGCTACTTTATCGGCCAAAGGAGAGGAAGCTCCGCTAAAAGCATGGCACCTGAACATGCAAAGCCTGTTGAATATATTGGAAGTGGCCAAAGATCATAAATTGGATAAGGTGTTTTGGCCAAGCAGTATTGCGGTATTCGGGCCATCAACAGCACGTAAGATCAGTCCGCAGGATGCTTTGCTCGATCCGCAAACGGTTTATGGCATTAGCAAGGAAGCCGGCGAACAATGGTGCGCCTATTACAGGGAACAATATGGGCTTGATGTGCGCAGTATTCGTTATCCCGGCCTGATCAGTTATAGCGCCCCGGCTGGTGGAGGTACTACTGATTATGCAGTGGCTATATTTCACGAAGCTTTGCAAAAGGGAGCATATGAATGCTATCTGAACTCAGACACTGCTTTGCCGATGATGTACATGGAAGACGCAGTAAGGGCAACCATTGAACTGATGAATGCCCCGGCTGAGGCGCTAAAAGAACGCGGCGCATATAATATCGGTGCCTTGAGCTTTACACCTGCCCAATTGGTAACAGAATTGCAAAAGCACCTGCCCGGCTTTACTATCAGCTACAGCGCAGATAAACGCCAGTCGATCGCGAACTCATGGCCGGTTGGTGTTGATGATAATGAAGCAAAGCAAGACTGGAACTGGCAACCCGAATATGATCTTGCTGCCATGACCGCTGATATGCTTCATCACCTGGCACCGGTTTATAAAAATGATAGCAATACTGCAACCGTGAGTTAAACATCGGTAGTAATGAAAGAGCTGAATATTACCCAATCGATCACTGCCCGGGATGCCGCTTCGCTGGAGATGTATTTCAGCGATATAACCCGAGAGCCAACCATTAGCGCGGAAGAAGAAGTGCTGTTAGCCGGAAAGATCCGGCAGGGCGACCTGTCGGCCTTGCATAAGCTTGTAAGGGCAAATCTGCGTTTTGTGGTTTCGGTGGCGAAAAAGTATCAGCACCAGGGGATGCCCATAGGCGATTTGATAAGCGAAGGTAATTTAGGTTTGCTTGAAGCCGCGAAACGATTTGATGAAACCCGCGGCTTCAAGTTTATATCTTACGCTGTTTGGTGGATCAGGCAGCGCATCATGGAAGCGCTCCTTGATAAAACAAGGATGATCCGCCTGCCTGCCAACCAGGTATATATGATAGTTCATGTTAACAGGGCAACAGGCGTTCTGGAACAACAATTGGAGCGGCTTCCCGTTCAGGATGAGATAGCCGCATTTTTGGAAACTGCCGAGTGGAAAGTAAAAGAGGCATTGTATGTTGCTCCGTTTACGCATTCTTACGATAAGTCTGACACACTGGGCGATGATGGGTACAGCCTGCTCGATCGTTTACATATCGACGAACCCGGAGCAGAGGGCCTTTTGGAGGCATCACAACTCAAACAACAGCTTGATGATTTGCTCAGTAAGCTAAACGGTGCCGAACGTTCCGTTATATTTTACCACTATGGCCTCGATGGGCACAGTGAACTCTCGGCCCCCGAAATAGGTAACAGGCTTGGGGTTAGCGCAGAAAGGGTAAGGCAACTACGAAACCGGGCTATCAATAAGCTTAAGGAAAGCGCCAGCTTGCAAAAGCTTGAAGTTTAGGATATCACTCTCCATTCTATATAATTCAAATTTCCCCGGTTCAGCAAACGTTTGCGTTGAAATAAGTTAGGTGTTACTATTTTGGGTTTATAACTTAGGTGCTTATAAACATTATGAATGATATACCTGCCGGGTTTATCATCGTCAAGCTTACAACGCAAATGAAAAAAACATTCCTCTCTTTATTATTGCTAACCCTCATTACATCACAGGTTTTTAGCCAGGCGAAACATAGTTTTAAAATTGCCGATGGTAGTTTTATATATGATGGAAAACCTATCCAGATCCATTCGGGCGAGATGCATTTTGCGCGGATCCCGAAAGCATACTGGAAGCAGCGCCTGCAAATGCTTAGGGCAATGGGCATGAACGCTGTTGCTACCTACGTATTCTGGAACCACCATGAAACCAGTCCGGGCGTATGGGATTTTAAAACCGAAAACCGCGACATTCGCGAGTTTGTGAAAACCGCTCAGCAGGAGGGCTTGATGGTGATATTAAGGCCAGGCCCATACGCTTGTGCCGAATGGGAGTTTGGCAGCTATCCATGGTGGCTTCAAAATGATAAACAATTGGTTATCCGCAGTAAAAATGATCGCTTCCTGGATTCATGCAAAACTTACATCAACCAGTTAATGGGGCAGGTTAAGGACCTGCAAATTACTCACGGAGGGCCAATTATTATGGTACAGGCCGAAAATGAGTTTGGATCATATGTAGCCCAGCGTAAGGATATACCGCTTGCCGATCATAAAATTTACAGCGCTGCCATAAAAGATCTGCTGTTGAAAGCCGGTGTTGATGTGCCTTTATTTACATCAGATGGCGACTGGCTGTTTGAAGGAGGTGTAATTAAAGGGGCATTACCTACAGCCAATGGCGAGGGTGATACCAAAAATCTGAAGAAACTCATCAACCAATATAATGAAGGTAAAGGCCCTTATATGGTAGCCGAATACTATCCCGGCTGGCTTGACCACTGGGGCGAGAAGTTTGAGAAAGTATCAGAAACTTCGGTAGTTAAAGATCTGGAGAAGTATCTAAAGGATACCGTTTCATTCAATATTTACATGGCACACGGTGGCACTAATTTTGGTTTTACAAGCGGTGCTAATTATGACAAAGAGCACCAGATTCAGCCGGATATTACCAGTTATGATTATGATGCGCCAATCAGCGAGGCAGGTTGGGCAACTTCCAAATTTATGGCTATCCGCAACCTGATGAAAAAGTATGCAGGTTATACTATCCCAGAGGTTCCCGCGCAAATCCCAGTGATCCAGATCCCTGCTATTAAGCTCACCAAAACGGCCGACCTGCTGGAACTCGCCAAAAATCAGACTGCTGTTGAAAGTGATACCCCGCAAACATTTGAAACCCTTAACCAGGGGCATGGTTATGTATTATACAGCCGTAAGTTTACACAGCCCATCAACGGCACTTTAAACCTGGAAGGCCTGCGCGATTACGCAACCATATATGTTAACGGCGAAAAGGTTGGCGAGCTTAACAGGCAAAGCAACAAATTTACATGCCCTATAAACATTCCGTTTAATGCCCGCCTGGATATTTTGGTAGAAAACCTTGGTCGGATCAATTACGGTAGCGAGATCATCCATAACCTTAAAGGCATTATCAGCCCGGTGAAGATAGATGATCATGAAATTACCGGTAACTGGCAAATGTACAAACTGCCCATGGATAAGGTTCCGGCACTTGCGCCTGGCACAACAAACACGGTTGGTCATCCAACACTTTACCAGGGAACATTTGACCTGAATAAACAGGGAGATACCTTTTTAGATCTGAAGAACTGGGGTAAAGGTATTGTATTTGTAAACGGGATCAACATTGGCCGTTACTGGAAAATTGGTCCGCAACAAACGCTTTACCTGCCGGGCTGCTGGCTTAAAAAAGGAACAAACAGCGTTGTTGTGCTTGATCAGTTGAATGATGCCCCGCAAACAGAGATCACTACAGTAACGGTGCCGGTTTTAGATGGCCCCGTGAGTAAATAACATAAGTTAAATTCAACTTAAGGCGGCAGGATAATTTTCTGCCGCTTTTTTTATTGACATAACATTAACTATTACTACTTAAATTGGATGTCAATTTAACCCATTGTTTATGTAAACCGATGAGCCACAATAAATAGTTCACAATATTCGTATGGGTTGTTATATTCACACTTTATTATAAAGATCCCTGAGCTTAATAATGATAAATAAACCCTATTCCGCACCCCGGAAGGAAACAAATTGGTGAGCTTTCGATTTTTATAGTAACTGCCGTAAATCAATGAAAGCCAGTAAGCTTATATATATAGTATTTATTTTATTAACAGGCACCATTGCAAAGGTACCTGCACAAACAAACTATGTAGCTGCGGTACACGGTGTATTGGATCTTCGCAATAAATCCATTAACGATAAAATTGAACTAACTGGTAACTGGTTGTTTTATTGGAACCAACTGGTAAACCCCAATGATACGGCGGTTATTAAGGACAGGTTACTGGTTGAATTTCCGTTTAAATGGAGCGGATACACCTGGCGGGGTAAAAAACTGCCCGCCTTTGGCTACGGTACTTACCGGCTTAAAATCTTACTTCCCTCAAAACACGGTGCGTTAAAGCTGGGGATGCCTGATGTTTACAGTGCATACAGGCTTTATATCAACAGTAAATTAGCATCATCAAACGGCACTGTAACCACCTCTCCCAAAGGCTTTGAAGCACACTGGGAGTACCACGCTATTGATCTGCCCAATAGTGATACTGTCAATATTACTTTGCAGATTTCCAACTTTATACACAGTAAGGGAGGCATTGGTAAGCCTATATTTATAGGCCCTGCCGAAAGAATTGACCTGGCCCGTCATCAAGCCGAAGGTATTGACCTGATGCTGACAGGCTGCTTACTCATGGGCGGATTGTTCTTCCTTGGCTTATACTTACTGGGTAGCCGTGATAAAGCCATTTTGCTTTTTGCCCTGTTCTCTATAGTTTATAGCTACCGCATCATTGGTACAGATAACTATGTGCTGCACACTTTATTGCCCGATATTAACTGGTATATAACAGCACGGTTGGAGTATATGAGCCTGTTTTTGGGAATAGGCTTGTTTGGCTTATACACCAGTTATTTATACCCTATAGATGTAAATCACCGGGTTGTAAATACTATCAATGGGGTGTCCTTTTCGTTTACTTTGATGACACTGTTTAGTCCTGCCTGGATTTTTACCCAACTGGTGAACCCTTTTTTAGTGGTAATGTTATTTTGCCTGGTTTATATTCCGTATGTATACTCAAAGGCCTGGCGTAATGACAGGCCGGGATCCGTTTATGCATTGATGAGCGCATTTGCTTTAATGTCGGTATTTGGTATTTCTCTGTTTCATTACTGGGCATTAATACCTCCCTTGCAGCTGGTTAGTTTTTTAGGTTATATCGCTTTTTTCTTTCTGCAATCGCTTGTTTTGGCACACCGGGTATCATTTGTATTGAAAAAGGCGAGGGCTGAAGCCGAACAGGGTTTAAAGGTTAAAAGTGAATTTTTGAGCACGATGAGCCACGAAATCCGGACACCGCTTAATTCGGTAATAGGGATGAGCCATCTGCTGCTTAAGAACGAGCCACGCAAGGATCAGATCGAACATCTCAACGTCATGCTTTTTTCGGCTAATAACCTGTTGGCCATAGTGAACGATGTACTTGACTATAACAAAATAGAAGCCGGGAAAATAACTTTCGAACATATTGAAATGGACCTGGCCGCAATTGCCCGCAATGTAGTTGGCGGCTTGCAAACGACAGCTCATGATAAAGACATAACCCTGCGACTTGATTTTGATAAGAAATTGCAGCATAAACTGCTCGGCGACCCCACCCGTTTATCACAGGTGATCACTAATCTGGTTCACAACGCGATCAAGTTTACACCAAGCGGCGAGGTGGTGTTAGGGATGGAAGTGAAAGAA
>NZ_DASVOB010000235.1:0-6621 GCF_036383575.1 Mucilaginibacter sp. | reverse complement strand
CCATCAACGCATCGCGCGGATTTTATACTTCTTTACAGTACCGGGATAATTACACATTTTTAGGAAGTACAACTGCCTGGCGCTCTCTGATTGTTGATGTGCGTAAATACTTTAGGTTCCCCGAAAATTCGGATAACGTATTGGCCTTTTGGTCGTATGACTGGTTGGTACTTAATGGCAGGCCGGCATACCTTGATCTGCCGGCAACCGGACATGATCCCAGTTTTACCACCGGCCGCGGATATATACAGGGCAGGTTCAGGGGGGCACAAATGGTTTACCTGGAAAGCGAATACAGGTTTAAAATAACCCGTAATGGTTTGCTGGGTGGTGTAGCCTTTGTAAATGGCGAATCGTTTTCGGCCGCACCAGGCACAGCTTTGCAAACTATGCAGCCTGGCTTTGGCGGTGGTTTAAGGATTAAACTGAATAAAGTATCCAAAACCAATATTGCTATTGATTATGGTTTTGGGCGGGAAGGGTCAAGAGGCTTGTTTATTAATGTGGGCGAAGTGTTTTAATGGCAGTGTATTAATTTGATTGACAGTGTCTTGTCGGTGATTTCTATTTTGATTTTTGCATTTTTTAGTCCTGAAAATCCCCGAAAAAGGATCGCCGGTAATTTGTTTTTACATTTTTATTAAAAGTGCTTTACAGCGCATAAACCGGTAACTTTAGCATGAATATTGACGTACATCATACAAAGGTTAAAAAAAGTTAAAAAATTAATTTGTTTAACCATATTTAATGAGATTTGTAATTATTTATTGCTATGTTTATTTGCCAGTAAGCCTATGATCCGTACCAGTTTTACTAAATGGTTTGTTTTACTAAGTTTATCCATTTCGGTGGCTTTAACTTCCTGCCAAAAAGATGAGGAAGTGAAGGATATAAACGCGGTTAAAACATCTGCAAGTAAAGACAGCGTATCATCAGTAAACATCATCAATACTCCGGGCAATTTCCTTGCAGGAAAAGGTACTTTAAAAGTTACCATCGAAGATTCAACTTACACCTTTGATGCCAGCAAAGATTCGATAGCATTCATAAATGTACATAACGGCGACGATAAATATTTTGGCATCACCGCAATCAACAAGGCACATAACATGAGCTTTGGTATCAGTTCATTAGGGTTAGCTTCGGTAAAGACCAGCAGTGACGTGGCCGGAAGTCAGTTTTTATTCAAGGTTGATGAAAAAAAACCTTTACTGCAATATACCCTCACCAAATATGCCGGGCAACAGGATTTTGGTAAGATAGATATGGATCAGTATAATCATGAAAATATGATTGCAAAAGGTACTTTCTTTACTTTTTTAGCTAAAGATGATAAGTCCGATTCGCCCTTTTACCGTGTTGAGGGCAGCTTTGAGCTACAGCTTAAATAGCTTCCTTGTCTATTTCCGAAAGCGGTTTTGAAAATCTTTCATTCAGTAATATTAAGGTAAAAAAGCCATTACCTAATGATCATTAGTGTCCGAAGAAGCTGTAATGCGGCTCTTTTTTCGTACCTTTATGCAAATTTTAAAAACATTGATGAAAGTATTTATTGCAGGTCTTCCTTTAGAAGTAGATGAGGCCGAATTAACAGCTGTTTTTGGTGATTTTGGGCCGGTTAAATCGCTCAGAATTATTAAAGATCGCGAAACAAAAGAGAGTAAGGGTTTTGGTTTTGTGGAGATGGTTAACGAGGATGAAGCGAAAGAAGCGATACGTTGCATGAATGGAGCAAGTTATTATGGCCGCAGGATCACGGTTAACGTAGCCGAAGATAAAGGTCCTGGCTTTAACGGCGGTGGCCAAAAAGGTGGCTTCAGACGTAATTAATACCAGATAAAACATTATTCTTTTTTTTCAAAATATTAGCCGGCTATGCCGGCTTTTTTTGTTTTAGCTGGTAATGTGGAATTGTATAGTTTAAATCATGTTAAATTAATTATTTGATCAGCAGTTATCGGAAAAAGCTTATTTTAGTATAAGCTATCAGCGGCTGATGAGCTATTGAAACAACCACACTACTATAACCTTACCTGCAATTTAATGATCAATTATATCTATTATACCCCACGCCCCTGGATTCCTGAACTTGATGGCAATTTAAAGTAGCTGCAATGCGCCGCAATTTTTTGAAACCGGCAATAACAGTACTTGTGCTTTGGCTTGTAGCTCTTTCAGCTTTTGGCCAGGCGCCTGATATTACCTATACTACCCCAAATGTTTACATTATTGAAACTGCAATACCGGCATTGAATCCTTCAAATACTGGAGGCGCTGTGCCCGCTACAATTTATGGAGAAACTAAGGTTATAGCAGGCACAGGTCAGTTTGGTAATGTTAATGGCGATGCAGCTACCGCGCAATTTAAACTGCCGTATGGTATCAGTATGGATGCCGACGGAAATACATATATAGCTGAAAGTGGGGGCGGGATCCGCATGATTAGTGCCTCAGGACAGGTTTCGTCAATAGGTATAGATGCGCTGCCCGGGCCACCCTTTAACGTGCCTAAGCTTAACAATCCCCGTGGAGTGGTTAAGGATAAAAGCGGCAATTTATTTGTAGCAAACTACAGCAATCATAATATATTAAAAATTACCCCCTCTGGTATCATTACTGTTTTTGCCGGCATCAATCAAGCCGGTACTGCAGATGGCCCTGGCGATGTAGCCAATATTATCAATCCTAACGGTATCGCTATCGATAAGGATGATAATCTGTATGTGTCGGATGGTAATAATGCAATACGCAAAATTTCCCCGTCGGGTTATGTATACACACTTGCGGGGCAGCCTTCGGCAGGGACTTTAGATGGACTTGGGCCTGCCGCCAGGTTTAACAAGCCTGCCGGACTCGCAGTTGATAAAGATGGGAACATCTATGTTGCAGATCAGGCTGGTTTTGCAATCCGTAAGATCACCCCTAACGGACTGGTTACAACAATAGCGGGCGGTAATTTCGGAGCGGACGATGGAGTCGGGACGGCAGCTAAGTTTCAATATCCTGTAGGGATAACGGTTGATGCTTCCGGTAATTTATATGTAACTGACGGTGGGGTGGGTACCGTGCGACGGATCTCGCCGGATGGCGAGGTTAAAACTATAGCAGGGGGAGGCCCGGTTGGAGTTGAAAACGGGGTGGGCACCGATGTTCATTTTAGCAGCCCAAGTGGTATAACAATAGGCCCGGATGGTAATTTATATGTGGCAGAATATGGTAAAAATTCAATAAAAAAGGTTACGGCAACTGGCTACACTATTGACAAAGCTTTACCTGCCGGCCTTGTTTTTGATCCTAAAACAGGAATTATAAGTGGTACGCCTACGGTATTATGGCCTGCTACCAATTATACAGTTACCGCATATAACGCGGCGGGCAGTAGTAAGTTCATATTGAGTATAGAGGTTGATGATGTGAGTACGCCTGTTATCAGCGGAAGCAATGTTAGTGGTGCTATAACGGCTTGTGTTGGGGCGGCATCTGCAAATTACCAAATGTTCACGGTGTCGGGAACTAATCTTACCAATGATGCAATTGTTATAGCTCCTGCCAATTTTGAAGTATCATTGACGCCGGTTGGAGGCTATAGCAGCACTGCTACTATATCGCTTGCTGATTTAGAGCTACCTCCTGATGGGGATGGGATTGCTGTCTATGTCCGTTCTGCGGCAACAGCGCCGGCCGGAAACCTGACTGGTGATGTGTTATTAAAATCAACCGGAGCCACAGATTTTCTGGTGCCTGTAAGCGGAGTGATAAGCCCGATTATGACACTGGAAGTGAGTATTAATCAACAGATTTTAGGCTGCCCCGGCGAGCAGGTAATACTTGTTGCGTTAACACCCAATCCGGCGAATAATTTAAATTATCAGTGGTATGTAAATGGAATCCCCACTGGTCCCAACCGTGTAAATTTTATAAGTTCTGAAGTTAGCAGTTCTGACGTAATAACAGTAACGCTCACCAATACCGTCGATTGTACGAACTCGCCATCCGTTACTTCCGCTCCGGCATCACCGATGTATATACCATTAATAACCCCAGTGGTAACAGTAGAACAACCGGATCTGGCTTGTCCGGGACAGACTGTAACATTTGTGGCAAATACTCATGGCACAGAGGACGTTAATTCTGTTTATAACTGGCAGATCAACAATGTAGATCAGGGTAATCACAATAAAACATTTCCGGCACCAGCCACCATCACCGCTGCCGATAAAGTAACGGTTACCATGACCAATCCAAGTAACTGCGGCCCTCTGAGCGTAACTTCCGTCCCGGTATCGCCTGTGTATAACTCACAAGTCCCTCCAATAATAACAGTAGAACAACCGGATCTGGCTTGTCCGGGACAGACCGTAACATTTGTGGCAAATACGCATGGCACAGAGGACGTTAATTCTGTTTATAACTGGCAGATCAATAATGTGGATCAGAGTAATCACGATAAAACATTTCCGGCACCGGGCATCATCACCGCTGCCGATAAAGTAACGGTTACCATGACTAACCCAAGTAACTGCGGCCCTCTGAGTGCAACTTCCGTTGCGGTATCACCTGCATATAACGCCCCGGTAGCTCCAACAGTGGCTATTTCTGCCCCGTCGATTTATCCTGTTTGTGAGGGGGACTATCAAACTTTTACAGCAGTGTCACCTAACTCGGGTAGTAATCCAAGTTATCAGTGGCAATTGAATCATGTTAACGTTGGCGAAAACAAGGATAAGTTTACAAGTAATACCCTGAAAAACGGTGACCGGTTAACATGTACAATAAGCAGTTCTGCACAGTGTACTGTACCTGGTACCAGCAACGAGTTTGTCATTCAGACTAAAGTGCTGCCTACTGTGGCATTTAACGGAGATGTTACTATCAAAAAAGGTGAAAGTATCATCTTGTCACCTGTTCTATCAAATAATGTTACAGATTATAGCTGGTCGCCTTCGATAGGGTTAAGTAATTCTGCTGTCTCGGCCCCAACAGCATCGCCAGCAGTAACCACTACTTATATATTAACGGTAACAGCAGGGGGATGCCCGGCATCGGCCGTTATTAAAGTTAATGTGCTGGAACAAATGGTTATCCCTAATACTTTTACCCCCAATGGTGATGGTGTTAACGATACCTGGAGTATTGCCGGGCTTGCCGCGTATCCAAATTGCACGGTTAACGTGTTTAACAGGTATGGTGCCGGGATATTTCGCTCGGTGGGTTATGCTAAGAATTGGAATGGAGCTTTTAACGGGTATGTGCTGCCCTCCGGTACTTATTATTATGTAGTTGACCTTAAAGATGGCAGTAAGCCATTGTCAGGATACATTGTTCTTTTAAAATAATGATTTAATAAACGCTCAGTCGAAAATGAAAATAGGTAAGCTGCTGGGAAATTACATAGAGCCCTATTGTATAACGTATTAAACAATAGGGATAATCAACTTAGCTTTATGCTTTGGCGCTCCGCTTTTAGTTTGAATACAAGTTGTTATGGGAAAAAATTACGAAGCCTGCGCCAGCGAAATTTTAGCCGGATCAAGATTGTTGAGCAGCGTGTCCAGCTTAAGATTGAACTCCTTTAATTGAATATCGCCTTTTTCGAAAGCTTTGGTTAATTGTGTGAGTTCTTCTTCAAGGTGTTGAACTACAGTGCTGTTTGTGTCTGTACTGTGTTTTTGATGGTCTTCAATAACTTCTATCTTATATTCAGCCGCTTTAAGTAAATATGCTTGTTGAACATCAAAAGTGATATGCGTGTTATCGCTCACTTTTGCTTTTTGTTGTTTGTTAAACTCTACTAAAATTATAGCAGCAATAATAGCAACAATTACCAACGTCATTATAGGGTCCATCTTCTTCTCTTTTTGTTACGGCTTTATGATCTCAGGCAGAGGGCCTGCGGTTTATAATTAGCATAAATATAGCTGAATAAAAAATAAACTAAAAGGCAATTGTTGATAAATTACCCATTTGTGAATAACTATTGAGAAAAGATTGTGGCTTTTATGTGAATATGTGAAAATTTAATTAGGTTAAAGTGGATTTAGCTATGTTGGGAGTAAATTTAACTTGTTATGGATGGTTATTTGAGCCGTTTCTCATAACATAGAAACCTTAAGCCGGGTCTTATAGTTAAACTAATTTCGCCAGCCAAAACATAGCCCAGCTTTGGGAAAAGCTTTTGTGTTGCTTGGTTGGCAATATTGGTGTCAATCCTCAATATGTTAATTGCACGCCGTATAGCTTCATGTTCGGCTTGTTTTAAAAATGCCGCCGCCACACCACGCCCCTGGTAATTAACATTTACAGCAAGTCGATGTGTAACTATAGCAGTTTCAGTAATGTCAAGCCCGGCCTGAGCATATTCAGCGTCCTGATCGGTTGTTATTGCAGCTACACCTGCTATTGCTCCCGCAATCTCGGCTACCCAAAGTTGGTTAAAGTCAATATCCTGGGTAAATACCTGTTTATTGGGGTAGTCATTATCCCATTGAAAGTTACCTGCTGTTTTCATAACAGGTATTACATCGGCTATAAGAGTTAATATTTGCGGTATATCATTGAAGGTAGCCAGTCGGATTGTCATATCATCTGTAATTAGAAATTACAGCTAAAGTATATAAGTTT
>NZ_DASVOB010000234.1:0-2821 GCF_036383575.1 Mucilaginibacter sp. | reverse complement strand
GTTCTTAGTGGTCACGATCTCGCTGTTGGTAACTGATGCCACCGATCCTGTTACGGTTGCTTTACGCTGGGTACCGTAACCAACCACAACCACCTCGTTCATGTTAGTGGCGTTTGGCTGAAGTTTAATGCTGATAGTTTTTTGGCTGCCTACGCTTACTTCCTGCGCAACGTAGCCAAGGAAACTAAACACCAGCGTTTGACTTGCCTCGGCGTTAATATTAAACTGGCCGTTCACATTGGTGGTTGTACCATTAGGCGTACCTTTTAGCTTAACGCTTACACCGGGCAGGGGTTGTCCGTGCTCATCATTTACTACACCGGTTATTTTGCTACCCTGAGCAAAAGCCGAAGTACACATGGCTAAAAACAAAAGAGCGGTAATGCAGTATTGCAATACTCCCTTAATTTTAGCACGATAACGGATGCGATGGCACCCATCATAATTGGTAAAATTTTCGTACATAAATAATTGGTTAATGGGTTTATAACTCTTGCCTCAGGGAGATCAAACTGAACTAAGCGGGGATGGTTAGACCCGCTCAATACTTATCCTGTTTTCCATTTGGCACAGCAATGATATAGCGGGTGGTATTAAAACAAGGGTTAAAAAAGGGGTTAACTCGGCTAAAATTTCATTAACCGCGCAAAAATTAACCGCTTTTTTAAGCGGAGGAGGGTAAACTGAAGAAATACTACCGCAGGTTTAGCGATAAAGGAACCAATAGGAGCTATGAATAAAAACCATGTCATTGCGAGCGTAGCGTGGCAATCGCACGGAAGTACAGCCGCCCTGTATAGCATGCGATTGCCACGTCGCGCCCGCGCACATTCCAATTTCGCTCCTCGCAATGACATGATTTTTTTTCTTCTCTGCTGCCGCGGGTTTAGCGATAGCGTAACCCGTGGTTGGATACACGGTAAGCTTTCAGCTTACATTATTAAATGCGGTTCAGCTGAAAGCTGAAATCATGGTTACCACGGGTTGAAAACCCGCGGCAGCATTAAATGCCGAGGGGCTGTTTTGCGATGCAAAACAGCCCCTCGGCTATAGTTTCCCTTTAGGGAGTTAGGGGCGGGCTAAAACACCCTGCAAAGCAAACCTTTCAAATACTCACCTTCGGGGAAGGAAGCACGTACCGGGTGGTCTTCGGGTTGATGGAACTGGTAGATGAACTGTACCTGTTTACCGGCATCAAGCGCGGCCCAGGCAATCACTTGTTTAAAAGTTTCCATATCCATAGCACCCGAGCAGGAGTAGGTAGCCAGCAACCCACCTTCGTTAAGAAGCAGCATACCTAAACGGTTCAGATCTTTATAGGCACGTGACGCGCGGGTTAATGCCGAGCGCGATGGCGCATATTTAGGAGGGTCCAGTACAATAACATCAAACTTTTCGCCTTCGTCCCTAAACTTGCGGAGCTGCGTGTTGACATCCGATTTAATGGCTGTATGTTTAGTTGCATCCAGTTTATTCAACCGGATATTTTCGACCAGTGTTTCAATGGCCAGTGCCGAACTATCTACACTGGTTACCGAAGCTGCACCTTCTTTAAGGCTGTTTAGTGTAAAGCCGCCGGTATAGCAAAAGCAATCCAACACTTTTTTATTTTTCGCATGCATAGCCAGTACGTGTCGGTTATCACGCTGATCGCAATAAAAACCGGATTTCTGGCCTTCGGTGATGTTGATACCGTAAACTACATTGTTCTCCAAAACTTCAACCAGTTCGGGCGGCGGACTGCCGGCAAGCACTTTATTTTCTGCTTCGGCCAAGCCCTCGTGAGCGCGGGAGGCGTTATCGCTTTTATCGGAAATACTTTCGGGGTTAAGTAACTTTTTGAGCTCATCAATAATAACAGGCATTACATTTTGAATGCCCGAGGTAAGTACCTGAACGGCTAAATGCCCGGCATATTTATCAACAATTAGGCCCGGTAAATAGTCAGATTCGCTAAAGATCAACCGGCAAGTATTGGTGCCCGTAGCTAAGATACTGTCCCTGCTTTTAACTGCTGTAGCTACCTTTTCACGAAACCAGGCTTCATCAACCTGCACATCCTTGTTCCACTCCAGCAATCGTAAAGTAACCCTCGATTGATCGTTATAAAAACCATAGGCCATAAATTCGCCCTGGGCGTTTAGCAATTGCACCACATCGCCATTAGCGGGCTTACCTTTTACTTTTTCAATCGCTCCTGAAAATACCCAGGGATGCCTTTGCAGTACGGCTTTTTCTTTACCCTTCTTTAATATAACGTCAATCATGGGTGCAAAGGTAATAAAGCGCTGGTAATTTTAGCTTTGCAGTAACGCCGCTCCTTTTTATTACGTATTTGTGTTAAGGGCTCTAAACCTTGAAAATATTTTTACGTCATACACAATAATATCTGCATTAAAACATTTGGTATCTTAGATTCGAAAACTATAATCATGAAAAAAACTTACGTATTCCTGTTCAGCATGCTGATAGCGTGTTGTTGTTTCAGCTTAAAATCATACGCCCAGATACCCCGCATACCTGAGGCCAGCTCAACTCAAACCATTATCCAGGATTTCGGATTAGGAAAAGTAACCATCACTTATTCCCGCCCAAATGTTAAAGACCGCAAAATATTCGGCGGTATCATCCCTTACGGCGAAGTTTGGCGCACCGGTGCTAACGCCGCAACCACCATCACTTTTACCGAAAAAGTTGTTATTGAAGGCTATCCGGTACCTGCCGGTACTTACTCCCTGTTCAGTATCCCTACTAAAAATGAGTGGACCATCATTCTTAATAAAGTTGTAAAACAATGGGGAGCTTACAGCTATAAGCAAGA
>NZ_DASVOB010000233.1:0-1740 GCF_036383575.1 Mucilaginibacter sp. | reverse complement strand
ATCGCCCAGGTATAAGGCGCTTTCCAGCGCCTGTTGTGTGGAAATAACATCAGGAGCTACCAATGATTGGGCGCCAAGAGGCTGAAAGCTGCCCGGATGGAGCTTATAATAAATGGAACTTAACCCAAAATCCACAGTGTTTTTGCGGTTAAGGTAATAGGTAAAATCCGTTTTAAAATTACTTTGGTTAATATCAAAATTCAGCTTATAAGCATTTACCGGGTTATCGGCGCTTGAAACATCATATTGGTACTTGTCTATCCCGGCCGTAATAACACTAAATAGTTTATTATTAAAATTATGCTTCCATTTTAGGTTGATATTCCTGTTGCTGTAACTGTAAGCAGTATCGCTATTAAGCCTGAATTTATCTTTGCTTATGTAGCTGGTTAGATACAGGTTGTTTTTATCATCAATCTGGTGGCTTATATCCAGGTTAAGATCATAAAATGAAGCCGAACTGTGCTTGTAGGCATCGGGCAGGAGTTTAAGGAGCCAGTCGGAGTAAGTGGTTCGGCCTCCGAATGAAAACGAGGTTTTATCCTTGATGATAGGCCCTTCAACATTAAGCCTGCTGGTGATTAAACCAATGCCTGCCGAACCGGTAAATTTCTTTTTATTACCCTCACGATTGGTAACATCCAACACCGATGATAAACGCCCGCCGAACCTTTCGGGGATACTGCTTTTATATAGTTCGATATCTTTAACTATGTCGGGGTTAAATGATGAAAAGAAGCCGAAAAAATGCGCGGGGTTATAAATGGTGGCGTCATTCATCAGGATCAGGTTCTGATCGGCCGAGCCCCCGCGTACATTAAAACCCGTGGTGGCCTCGCCTACCGACTGAACGCCGGGCAGGGTAAGCACCACCCTTAATATATCGGCTTCGCCAAATACGGTAGGTACCTGTTTTATGCTTTTAATATCAAGCCTGTTCACCCCCAGTTGAACATTACGCACATTAGCCACTTTCTCGGCAGAGATCTTTACCTCTTTAAGGCTGGTTACCTGCTCCTGCATTTCAATAATGATCTTACCGTCCGAGTAAAGGATGATCTGCCTGCGGGTATCGCGCATGCCAACGCCCCTAACGCTTAAAACCTGCCTGCCTTTGGGTAATTTGATAGTGAAATAGCCAAACTGGTCGGTAGCCACACCCGTTTTGGTATTGGTTACATATATGCTGGCACCTGTTACAGATTCGCCCGATTTTGCTTCCTTTACATATCCCGAAAGCGTTGCCGTACCCACCTCAATAGTGTTGGTTTTGACCCCTATTTCGTATAGCTTATTTTCGGTTGTTGCTTCGGGGATCTTTTTATCTTTATCAAGATCAGCATTAGCGGGGGATACACTTATATTTGCTGCAGTTGCATTGGCAGTTGTAATGCCAAAATAACCTACCGCCAGCCCGGTTTGTATTTCGCGCCCTTTAGTTAAAAACACCTGCTGGTGTTTGGTTATGGCGAAACTAAAACCGGTGTTTTTAAAAGCCTGGCTCAATATGGTTTCAATAGGTTTATTGGTTGCTTGCAGAGTTACTTTCAAACTGTCAAACTGCATGGCGTCGTAAAAAAAATGAAAGCCTGATTTTGCTTCCAGTTCTGTTACAAACTGCTCAATAGTAGCTTGCTGGAAGTTTACGCTGATTGATTTCCCCTGCCCCTGCTGGGCATGGCACAGTTTAATTAAAATCAAAAAACAAAAACTTAGAAAGTAGATTTTTTTCATCCGGTT
>NZ_DASVOB010000232.1:0-1785 GCF_036383575.1 Mucilaginibacter sp. | reverse complement strand
GGTTGATGAATCGGATCCGGATATCTCGCTTGATCAGCTGCAGCATTTACTGCAAACATCTGAGGCTATCCGCGCCGATGGTCATCCGGATTGGTTTGTGTTAACCGGCTTTATACATGACCTGGGCAAGGTACTTTGCCTTTTTGGCGAACCGCAATGGAATGTAGTAGGTGATTCGTTCCCGGTGGGCTGCAAATTTTCGGATAAGATAGTTTACCCTGAGTTTTTTGCTGCGAACCCTGATAACGATGATGAACGCTACAATACCAAATACGGCGTTTATACCCACCAGTGCGGGCTCGACAATGTGCACATGTCATGGGGCCATGATGAGTACCTATACCACATCACCAAAGATTATTTACCTGAAGAGGCTTTGTATATGATCCGTTACCATTCTTTTTACTCGCAGCACCGCGAAAAGGCGTACGATCATTTACTGAACGCGCATGACCAGGAGATGTTTAAATGGGTTGATAAATTTAATCCGTACGATCTTTACTCTAAAAGCCCGAAACCACCGGTGGTTTCGGAGTTAAAACCATATTATGAAGATTTGATCGCCAAATATTTGCCTGCTACAGTTAAATTGTAATTTCGGCCGGTATTTCATTTGATCATTCAAGTTTACCCGTTTGGCTCAGGCTGTAAGGAATGTAATTTTACAGCTTGAGCTGAACTTTAAAAAAGGCAAGAAGCCTCCCTTAACCAATTACTGAATAAATTATTAACGATGTAGTCGTAAGACATATTTGTTGGTAAAAAAATAGTTGTATTTTTCACAATAATTCCTGTCTATTGATTAATGAATAAATAAATAATTACCAGGTTTTTATGAATACAAATGGAGATAAAGATTTAGTGTTTCGCTTACACGATGATGACATCGGTGCATTTGATATGCTTTATCAAAAGTATCACCAGGCCATTCATCGTAATATTTACAAACTCACTAAAGACGATGATATCGCCCGGGATATTTTGCAGGATACTTTTATCGCCCTGTGGGAAAAGCGGGCCGATGTTAACCCTGATCAATCTGTAAGCGGCTGGCTGTTTGTGCTCAGCTTCAATAAATCCATCTCTTATCTCCGTAAAAAAGTACGCGAAACAGCAATCGTTAACACCATGCCGTTCGCCGAAATGGAAACTGAAAATGGTGAGGTACAATTAATGGATGAGCAATATTATTTATTGCAACAGGCCATCAATCAGCTATCGCCACAACGTAAAAAAGTATTTACCCTTTGTAAGTTAGAAGGAAAAACCTATGAGGAGGCAGCCGAAAAACTGAACCTGTCGAAACATACTGTTAAAGAGTATCTTGGGCATGCGGTTGTAGCTGTTAAAAACCATATAAAGGAACACCATGCCGAATGGAAAACCGCCGGCGTTATGTTGGTTTGTTACTGGATAGGTTTAATTCAATAGAGGGTTGTTTATTTTAAGCAGATATTTCTAAGCGATAAATGATGATTTATCGCTTTTTTGTTTTAATCCGTTTCCCGTTGGATTTGTAACCGCAGGTGTGGGAAGACAAAATAATCATAATTTATAAGCTTAAAGGCTAAAATCCATGTCATTGCGAGGAGCAGCATGGGGTAAAGTAAAGGGCGACGTGGCAATCTCGTAGCCAATGCATAGCGGCTTTGCATATCCGATGGAATAGCTACGAGATTGCCACGCTACGCTCGCAATGACATTTTTTTGTTTTAAAAGGTTGTTTTATTTTACCGACATCTGTTACGTCAACATCAACCAAAAACAATTTTTTATTTAAAAAAA
>NZ_DASVOB010000231.1:0-11324 GCF_036383575.1 Mucilaginibacter sp. | reverse complement strand
GAAGCCCTCATCCCTGACCCATTTTACATAGAATTGTTACGGGATATTCCGGGCGGCGAGCAGAAAAAGCAGGAAATACTAATGAGGTATATGGATTACTCTATGAAAGAATGCGAAGAGTACGGCCGGTTAACTATTACTGGTGATCCTCCTTATGGTGCCGCTATCTGGAGTCAACCTTTAAACCCTGCTGCAGACAAGGAAAAGAGCCTGTTAAAGAAAGATTTTATAACAACCTATATGGGCGAACCGGCACTAAGAGCTTATTTAACCATAGTTTCTTTCATGAGCGAACAACTTGACCCGATACTGTACGATGCCTGGTATTTGTCGATAGCTGGGATCAAACCAAGTCACCAGGGACGGGGATTGGGGGCTAATCTATTGATGGAAATGCTTAACGAAACAGATAAAAACGGGATATCAACCTATCTCGAAACATTCACTCCACGAAATATCCGGTTTTATGAACGGGTGGGGTATAAAATAGCAAAGGAAGTAAGCGAGCCAGTTACAGGCTGCCCTTACTGGATCATGATAAGGGAACCTTTAAGGTAAAAAAGAAACGAGCGACATAAAAAGTCTCATCAGGGCCCCTCTAAGAGCAGTCCTGATGAGAAAAGATAATCTTTTTCATTTTAGACAACCTCAGCAGACACCGCGTTCACTCTGCTGCGCACAGCTTTATTTTTCTTTTTACCGGCGCGGTTAAGCCACATCATTACCCCTGTTATCGGAAATATGAGCGAAACCAAGGTGATCAGAAAAGCTAAAACCTGGGTAGGCCAGCCATAAATAGAGCCTGTATGGATTGGTTTAATAACCCCACGGATACGCTGGCCAAGGCTTTTGTCAGCATACAAGGCAGACCCGGCAAGCTTGCCGCTGTATTGATCTATATAATAAGTATCGGTAGCCAGTTCAACAGAACCTTTTTTTAGCACATTAAAAGTATAAACCGCTGCCGTATCGCGCGGGTAACGGATAGTGTAATTTTCAGCATCGGCTATTTTTTCGCCCAAAGCGCTAACAGCAGCATCTGGCGCGATGGAGGCAACACCTTGCTGATAAACCGAAAGCGGGGCTTTGATATCTTCTTTGGCAACAACTTTTGAATTGGTAAGGAAAAACAGAGTGCTGTTTGCCCATTTAAAGGTCATGACCAAGCCGGATGCCGAAATGAGAATCAAAAATATAGAGGTATAAAAACCGGTAACAATATGCAGGTCGTGCGTGAGACGCTTGCCGCTGCCATCCCATTTTATTTTAATCCGCTGCTTCATGATGGCTTTGGTTTTAGGCCACCAGAGTATCACGCCGGTTATCAATATCACCAGGAAAAACAATGTTGAGAGGCTGATCACCCAATCACCCAGGCTATTTTTCCCACCTAATAAATAGCGGTGAAACATCTCTACCGAATACAGAAACGTTTGTCTGCGGTTAAATTGTTCAACTATTTGACCAGTATAAGGGTTTACAAAAGCAGTAAGGTTTGAACGCTCGGCATCCTTTGGCTTAGCATCCTTTTTACCGTGTGCTCCGGCGTGTTTTTCTGTTTTTGGCTTACCGTCCGACTTTTTATCTTTCTTTTCAGGCACAATGAGGCCCACTTCTACCGTACGTTCCGGATCATCATAAACCATCACTGTTGCCAGCTTTGATTTAGGGATCTGTTTCAACACCCCGGCCGTTAAATCGGTCAGCGGCAACCTTTTATCCCGCGGTTTTACAAAATACCGCTGCGGATGCAACGACTGTTGAATTTCCTTTTCAAAAACCAGCATCGTGCCCGTTAAACACGAACAAAAAATGATCACCCCGGCTGCGAGGCTCAAATAAAGGTGAATGGTGCGGAAAAATACTTTCATTGGTTGGTATAAGCATAAAAACCGGGCATGTTTCCATGCCCGGTTAGTTTAATTAATTAAAATTTATAACTCAACGTAGTTAAAAACTGTCTTGGCGGTATAGGGTTAATACTATAGTTTTCGTGTACATTGTAATTAAGTACGTTGCCTATGTTAGAGATCTTACCAATAATAGAGATCTTTTTATAGGTATAACCTACCGAGGCATCAACAGTAGTAAAGCCCGGTACATACACTAACTTTGACAACGTCTGAGCCTGACCTACCGTATTAGCATTACCCGCAACACGGTTACCCAGGTAATAAACAGATGCACCTACTTTAAACCCTTTCAAATCGCCGTTGTAAAAAGTATAAAATATGCTTGTATTGGCGGTATGTTTTGGTGTATTTAGTAAAGGCTGGCCAGCTATATTGCTGCCTTGTGCGGTTCCTGTTTTAGTATATCTGGCATTAGTGTAACTGTAGCCCGCCAGCACATCCAGACCTTTAACCGGATGACCGGCGATATCAAGCTCTACACCGTCACTTTTAGTTTCGCCGCTCAGCACTTTGATATTGACGTTGGTATTATCTTTCCCGTCGAGAGTGAAAGGTGCAGTTTGGGCCAGGTTATTATTTTTAATACGGTAAGCCGTTACGTTTACCGATAGGTTGCCATTCAGGAAGTCGTTCTTAACGCCAACTTCATACTGGTCAACTATCGACGGATCAAGCGGACTACCATTAATATCACTACCTGTATTTGTAACAAACGAATTAGAGTAGCTTGCGAACAGGGCGGTATTAGCTATTGGTTTATAAACGACCCCAACACGCGGTGAAAACGCTTTGTCCTCTTTCCCTACAGCCGGTGTTCCCTTGACTTTATCATTATAATTAGTAACTGTCGTAGGCGACACATACTGGTATGACCAGCGGATACCCGCAAGTACCTTAACTTTTTCTGATAAACTAATGAGGTCATTAGCATAAGCACCAAAACGATTAGTCGGCGTCAAGATGCTATAAAACGGATTCATCTGTGGTTTATCAGTGCGAAGCGTGTATTTATCAAGGTCAAAAATATTGATCTTGTCATAAACCGCGTTTTGCTGAATATTGGTTTGATCAAGATAGTTTGAATTAGCAACGTAGGTATAAGCGTTATTGCGGTACCAATCGGCATCAACACCGGCCAAAATATTATGCTTTATAGCACCGGTATTAAACTGGCCGGTAATGTTAAACTGGCCGGTATAATAATCTTCAAGCGTTTTAGCCCTGTTCAGGGTACGGGGCCAATCGCCGTTTGCATCTGGCAATACACGCTCAGTTGTTTGGTATGAGCGGTTAAAATGCTGGTATGAAAAACCGCCGCTTAACTGCCAAAGGCTATTGAGCTGATGGTTGATAGTTGCTGTAGCGGTGGTTTGCTTGGTGTTACCGGTTGACCATGACGCGCCTAAATACCTGTTACGCGGAACTTTGGCAATAACGTTATTGATTTGGCCAGTTCCGAAATCGGGGGTAAAGTCATAGTTCAGGTAATCGCCTTCAACAATTAAGGTTGTTTTATCGCTTATTTTGTACAGGAATGAAGGATTGATGTATTCCCTTTCTGATTTTACGTTATCGCGGTAGCTTTTAGCATTTTCATAAGTACCATTTACACGGTAAGCCAATTTGGAAGATATAGGGCCATAAACATCAAACGACGGGCGATAAAGATCATAGCTGCCATAGGTCATTGACACCGAGCCGCCCTGCTCAAATAAAGGTTTTTTGGTTACCATATTCAGGATACCACCGGGAGCCACATTTCCGTATAATAAAGCAGCACTGCCTTTTAATACTTCTACACGCTCCAGTGAGCTGATCTCGGGCACAACGCCCGAGTTAACCCTGAAACCGTTTTTAAACATGTTGTTACTTCCAAAATTATAGCCACGGGCACCAAAGGTTTCCTGGGTATTGCCACGGCTGCTGTATAAATATACGCCATTCACATTCTTGATAACATCACTTAAACGTAGTGATTGTTGCTGATCAAGCACATCGCGGCCTATTACAGTAACGCTTTGGGGCAGGTCCATTGGCGAAACGTTCATTTTACCGATGTTTAACTTTTTGCGGTTGATGGTTTTTGTTGAAGAAACTACAACCTCATCTAACTGGGCCGAGCTTTCAGTAAGTTTAAAGGATACAACAGTTGTTTTATTTGCTGAAACCGTTACGGTTTGCTCTTCGGTTTTTGTACCAACGTATGAAGTAACCAGGGTATAAGTACCAGGTTTAACGTTGTGGAAGGCAAATGATCCGTTATCAGTTGTGGTAGTACTTTTGTTCAATCCTTTAATGGCAACATTTACAAACGAAGCTGGTTTATCGTCGCTGGTTTTAACAACACCGGTTATTTTGCCGTTATTGCCTTCGTCATCGGCTTTAAGGATCAATGTATTTGAAAACAGGAATAAAATTAAAAAAGGGATAATGCGCAGGGAGTAGTAAAGGTTATTTAACATTCTATTTAGATTAAGTCTAATTAAGCGCAAAAGTATAAAAAGACTTCCTATCTGCAAGTTTTATTTATAATTAGTTTAAATAAGAACCTAAACACAAAAGGCCGCACTTTTTGATGTTGTGCAGCCTTTTATTGAAATAAAAACGAGCTAATTGAGCACCATCTTATCCGGACCGGATATTTTGGCAATATGGCAATTACATCCTCCCGAAATTTTAAATAGTGTGGTTTTGGTAATATTTGTTACAGCATCGGTTGCCCTGAGCTCTACATCATCGCCCTCTGCGGAGAACTCGTTTTTGTTATTATCAGTTGCAATAGTGTATAAATTAGGGCCGATGGTTGGTACGACAGGGCTTCCGTTACCTTTGGCAATTATAGTCTCATGGGTTCGTAAATTTATAACCGTTACATTTTTTCCAAACGCAATCAGGCCGTCTTTATTAACAAAATTTACGTTAAGCGAAACAAATTCGGCGGTGCAGGTTTGGCTGGGGCAGCCTGTTTGCTGATTATGCTTTTTACATCCCCCAAAGATTGCAGCTAACAGAAAAAGAAAAATGCATTTGTACATGGCTATAGGTTTAACTAATAACAAATACGACGTTATTGCATAAAACGCAACAGCCTCATGTAAATACATGAGGCTGTTGCGTTTTATATGATGAAGTTTCTATTCAATCACCCTCATTTTCAAATAACTCGGACTTATTTTTGAAGTATAAACTTTATGCGTAGCCTTTTTAAAATCGGTGTCTTTAGCTTTCATGATATCCTGAAACTGTTGTGTATTCCTGTCAATAAGCGGAAACCAGGTACTTTGCACCTGTACCATCATACGATGCCCCTTTTTGAAGGTGTGCAGCACATCCTGTAATTCAAAGTTTACAGGGGTTACCTTACCAGGCATGAAAGGCTCAGGTTTATCAAAGCCATTACGGAACTTGCCGCGCATAGCTTCACTGCGTATCATTTGCTGATAGCCACTCAGGTACACATCCTTGCCTGCCCATTTTGTATTTTTGGTAGAATCGGGATAAACATCTATCACTTTAACTACCCAGTCGGCATCGGTACCCGTAGTTGATACCTTAAGGTTTGCCCAGATATTACCGGCAATGGTCACGTCATTATCTAAAATATCGGTTTGATAAGTAAGCACATCCGGACGCTGTGAAGCAAAACGCTGATCGCCGGTCATATATTCACGCTTCATATCCATATCAATGCTGTTGATGAAAGGCACCGGCTTATCAGGGTCAGATACAAACTCATCAAACGTATTGGCAACAGCTGCAGGAGCAGTGAAAGACAATTTACCGCCCGGCAACAGGTACAAGTTTTTTTCCGCCGATTCTTTTGGCGGCCAGGTGTTATAGGTTTTCCATTGGTTAACGCCAGTTTCGAAAGTTGATATTGGTTTCAGGTCGAAATCAGCTGTTCCTTTTAAATAATGGCTAAAGAAAGCAAACTCAATTTTTTCACGATAGAAACGGCCTGTAGGACCGCCAAAGCCAACATCGCCCAGGTGATCGCCATCGCCGCGTGCCCAGCCGCCGTGTACCCAGGGGCCCATAGCAAAATAAACTGGGGTTTTAGGGTTTTCTTTTACCAGGGTTTTATAGGTATTGATAGCGCCGTAAAGATCTTCGGCATCGTACCAACCACCAGTTACCAGTACCGCTGTTTTAATATCATGCAGATGGTAAAGCACGTTACGGTCTTTCCAATGCTGATCATAATTCGGGTGATCAAGCATCTCGTTCCACAGGCGGATGGTGTCTTTATAATATTTATCGTTTGTGTTTTTTACCGAGCCCATTTTCAGGAAGAAGTCGTAGCCGTCTTCAGTACCCGCGTCAAAGCCTTTACCACGGCGCTGCGTTGGTTTATCATCCTGTCTGTTAGTAAAGCCGGGGTAAAAGCCAAAGTTGGCCACCAGCATAAACGCGCCGTTATGAAAAGCGTCATCGCGGTACAGATCGGCAATCGGTGCTTGCGGCGATGCAGCTACCAACGCAGGGTGGCGGCTTAGCAAAGCAGTAGTAGTATAAAAGCCGGGATATGAAATTCCCCATATCCCTACCTTACCATTGTTATTGGGAATGTTTTTCAGCAGCCAATCGATAGTATCATAAGTATCGGTGCCCTCATCAACATCCTTATTGGTTTTATGATCTTCTTTTTCGGGGGTCATTTCCTCGTAAATACCTTCGCTCATCCAGCGTCCGCGCACATCCTGGTAAACAAAAATATAACCATCATGCGCAAATAATGATGACGGGCCAAGACTGCCTTTATAAAGCTCGGTACCATACGGCGCAACACTGTATGGGGTCCTGTCCATCATGAAAGGATATTTTTTGGATTGATCCTTTGGCACATATACCGATGTGAAAAGCTTTTTACCATCCCGCATCGGGATCTGGTACTCATATTTCTGGTAATTGGCTTTGATATAATCTGCATCGGGCGCTTTGGGCTGCGCATACAGGCTTACTGCCGAAAGCAAAAGGCAGAAAACGAAAAGTAAATTTTTTTTCATAAAATTTTTGTCAGTCAAATCAAATGTAACCGAATAAAATAAAATGGGCAAACTAACGGTACATCTATTCAGGAAAATAGCATTTAAATACCCCGATCTGTTTCGCCAAATCTCATACACTGCAAAATTCATGTAATTCGATTAATACATAAAATTCGTGGAAAAATTCTTCATTTATCGTTCTCCAATCTACGTATGATTCAAAAGTGATTTCCTACACATCTATGTAACAAAGGCCTTTTTTCTAAAGAAAAAAGCTTTTTGTTATAGTTAAAATTAAGTGTAAAAAACACATCTATTAACTATAGATTTTTTTATATAAAATAATAATTAAAACCTGTAGGCAATTATCCTCGTTTAATGGTCTATTACCTTGACCTATATAATGCCGGAGCGAGGACCTAAAGCACCCGGTAACCTAAATATTTAAACAGTTTTTTTTAAGAGATAGTAATTATCCCCTGGCTATGCCATGGGCCGGCTTTACACAAACCTATTGCGCTAAAACAATTTACTTTTTATAAACAATTTAACAAAAAACAACAATTATGAGAACAAACTTCAATTTGCCCCTTGCAAAAACATTGACCGTGTTATTTGGTGCTGTACTGCTCATCACCTCTGCCTGTAAAAAGGAGAAAGCGCCCCTGCCCACCGACGCCGGCAGTAACAGCTCATCAAAATTAGGCACCAACGCTATAGGCGTAGCAGGGCCAAAAGGAGTTTGCTATGTGGAAGTAAACAACAACGATATCCGCAATGTGGGCAATTACACACTATCAACAGGGCAGCAGCTTTTTGATATTGCTATCATATTTGCAGCAAACATCAATTACAACACCACAACCCAAAAGGCCGAACTCTTTTTTAATCCGCAGGTTACCAATGTGCTCAATAATAAGGCAACCTATATCCAAACTTTACAGGCTAAAGGCATTAAGGTATTGTTATCCATTTTAGGCAACCACCAGGGCGCGGGCATCAGCAACTTTCCCACCCAGGCTGCAGCCAATGATTATGCCCAGTTGCTAAGCAATGCTGTTACTACCTATGGACTGGATGGTATTGATTTTGATGATGAATATGCAGACTATGGCACCAACGGCACAGGCCAACCCAATGCCAGCTCGTTTGTTTACCTGGTTACCGCCCTGCGAACCCTGATGCCTACTAAAATAATTTCGTTTTACTTTTATGGCCCGGCAGCATCACGCCTGAGCTATAACGGTGTAACCGTAGGTTCAAAAGTTGACTACAGCTGGAATGCTATTTATGGTACTTACTCTGTCCCTAACGTCCCGGGGCTTGCTGCTTCTAACCTTGGCCCTGCTGCTATTGATATTCAAAGCACCAGCTCTTCAACTGCAGCGTCACTGGCTACTCAAACCGTAAATAACAACTATGGGATTTACCTGTATTACAACCTGCCAAATGCCGATTCGCACTCTTACCTGACAAGTGTATCCAATAAGCTGTACGGTCAGGCGACGGTGTTCAACTCGGGAACAAGTACCACCGGGGTTACTTTTTACCAGGATATCAATTACGGGGGCACAGTTACAAGCGCCATCCCTAAAGGTACTTATACCCTTGCCCAATTGCAGGCATATGGTTTTGTAGATAACTGGGCTTCATCGGTTAAAATCCCGACCGGCTGGACAGTAACTATGTATATTAACGATAACTCAACGGGCACATCGTGGGTACGCACATCAAACACGCCTAATTTCACTACACTATCGCCAAATGCTAATGATGTGGTGACTTCGGTTAAAATTCAATAAAAAGACTCCGAATGGCGCTATTCGAAGTCTCTGACTTCGAAAGAATAAGCTTGTAGTTTGTAACTACAGGCTTATTCTTATTAGCACTGTAGTCTGAAGACTACAGGCATAGTCATCCGAAGTCAGAGACTTCGGATAGCAGATTTAATTTTAATAAAATAAAAGGGGCCTTTCCGAATCCTGGAAAGGCTCCTTTTACTTATATGCTACGCTGCATTAAGAAATAATCTCCCAGGGAATCGCTCCCCTCGCCTATCACTTCCCAATTCAAAACACGATAAAATTGAACAGCTGCCTCATTTTTAACAAGACATTTTAAACTAAGAGGGGTTGGGTAAGTTTGGGCCGCCAAAGCCAACATTGCTTTTCCGATACCTTTTCCTCTGTATGCGGTATCAATATATAAATGATGAATAAAAGCATCGGGAGGCCATACAGCCATAAACCCCGCTATCTCATTATCCAGGATTGCCACCCAGATCTCTTCATCGCGTGTATGCTCGTCAAAATCATCTAATATAAACAATGCGCTATCTATCCAGTAAAAGGTCTGGATCCGGCATAGCAGGTAAAGTTCCCGGAGCTTTTCGCGATCAGCTTCGTTAAATGGCCGGATAAGCAAGTTGGTTGATTTCAATATAAAGAAAATTCTATGCTATTTATTTTCAGGATGATTTTTAAAAGTATCCAATAGCTTAATCCCCTCAATAAATTTATAGTCTTTCAGATTATAAGTGAATAGTCTATAACCTGTATATAATGAACTTGACGCGATAAAGGCATCTGGCATGGCCAAACTATGACTTAACTTATAGGTTTCCGTTAGTCTTATAGCTATTGATGTAATCTCCGGATTAAATAATAGGATATCAAACCAATAAATATTTTTGTTTACCTGCTTAAGTTCAATCTTATTTGTGGCGCCAGCCATTAATTCAATTTTAGTAATGGCCGATAAAACAACATTATCCAAACCTATTACATCTTCGACGATTGACTTAGTATCTTGATGACGAGCTCTCCTGCTATCGAGGTATTCGATCATCACATCCGTATCACAGATTATCTTTTCCGCTGCCACAAATCTTCTCTTAATTTCTTAGCATCTAAATCTTTCCCTGTAAATACTTTTTCAAGTTCAGAAATGTCGAGCTTCTTATTACCTCGTATTACAATATCATCAAGAGAATCTTTATTTTTTTCAGTTGATGGAGATATCTTAAAATCAAAATACTTAGCCAGCCCTTTTAAGATTTTCAGGGTTTCCGGCTTTTTATATTTTATAGTTACTTCGGGCATCACTCAGTTTTTATATAAAGTTAAAGCTTTTAAACAGAAAAGGCAACCCATAGGATTTGCTTCAAACCCAATCAAATTTCCAATACAAAACGAAAAACAAAAACTATATATTATTTTTCCGCAATTCATCTGCCGCGTAGTTTGCGGCTCTTGCGGTTAGGGCCATGAAAGTTAGCGAAGGGTTTTGGGTACTGGTAGATGTCATGCAAGCCCCATCTGTTACAAACACATTTGGACATGCATACAACTGATTCCATTTATTTAGCAATGAGTTTTTAGGATCGGTTCCCATCCTTATCCCTCCCACCTCGTGAATATCTAAACCAGGTGCCTGCTTGCTATCATTAGGGACGATATTTTTACAACCGGCCTTATCAAGCATGTCAGCCCCCTGCTGCAAAAAGTCGTTCATGGATCTCACATCATTATCGTCATAATCTACCGAAACTGATAATAGTGGTATTCCCCATTCATCTGCCTGGTCTTTACTCAGGCTCACTCTATTCTCAGCTTTCGGAATAGTTTCTCCCTGCATCATCATGTATACATTCCAGTTTCCCGGTTCGGAGATATTTTCTTTATAGTTCGCTCCAATCTGGTCACCGTCAACAGCGTGTCCCCAACTGCTTCTTGTGGCAGTATAAAATGTCATGTATCCTCTTAAAAAGTCGGTTTCCTGCTTATAAACATTCCTGAAATTAGGCATCATAACGGCAGCCGGCCGTCTGCCATAATAATACGTATCCAGGTATCCATCAATAGTTCCCGTTAGCGATCCGCGGTAGTTATGAAATGCGATGTATCTGCCCAGCAAACCATTATCGTTCCCTAATCCGTTTGGAAACCTTGATGATCTTGAATTGAGTAAAATAAGATTGGAATTTAAAGTAGCAGCATTTACAAAAATGATCCGCGCATAATATTCTGTAGCTACTTTGGTATGGGCATCTATCACCCTAACGCCCGTTGCCTTTCCTTTTTTTTCGTCGTAAATAATTGAATGTACTACAGAATCGGGCCTGAGTGTAAGATTACCTGTTTTTGCAGCCCACGGTAAGGTTGAGGAATTAGAACTAAAATAGCCACCAAACGGACAACCACGCTCGCATAAATTCCGGGCCTGGCATTGCCCCCGGCCCTGTTGTAAATGAATTGGCTGCGGTTTGGTTAAATGTGCGCACCTTCCAATAACAACATGCCTGTCTTTATATGCGTCCATGATCCTTTTTTGAATATTTTTTTCAACCACATTCATTTCCCATGGTGGCAGAAACTCTCCGTCGGGCAACGTTTCCAATCCGTCCTTGTTACCGGCTATGCCT
>NZ_DASVOB010000230.1:0-4123 GCF_036383575.1 Mucilaginibacter sp. | reverse complement strand
AGGATGCAGAAGTACAAAAGGCAAGAAAGCTTGCTCGTCTGCAAAAAGAAGCTCAAAAACTCGGTCTTACTCTCCAAAATGCAGCTTGATTATGAATGATTTACATGCACGTCATTATAAGGTACGAAGCAATCCCCGATTGGCAGATCCGCCCTGTAAAGTTTGGGATTGCTTCGTGCCTCGCAATGACGATCTATTATTCGTTCTCTATTTAATACACACTATACAAAATCAATTTACCGCCATATAATACCCCTTATTATGAAACATCTATTCAAATTCCTCGGTGTTGTTTTTTTATCAGCACTTACCTACGTAGCTGCGGCTCAAAATAAAATTGTTGTTTTCCAGTCTGATTTCGGATTAAAGGACGGCGCGGTTTCTGCCATGAAAGGCGTTGCTAACGGCGTATCGCCCGATCTGAAACTGTACGACCTTACCCACGAAATCCCGGCTTATAACATTTGGGAGGCATCATATCGCCTGTTCCAAACTGTAAACTACTGGCCGGCGGGCACCGTATTTGTTTCGGTTGTTGACCCCGGCGTTGGTACAACACGTAAATCAGTAGTGCTGAAAACCAATACAGGTCAGTTTATTGTTACTCCCGATAATGGTACGCTTACGTTAGTAGCCGAAGCTTTCGGCATAGCTGAGATCAGGGAGATTGATGAGGCGGTTAACCGTCGCAAAGATTCGGGCAAATCATATACTTTTCACGGTCGTGATGTTTACGCCTACACTGCTGCCCGTTTAGCCGCAGGGGTGATCAGTTTTGAGCAGGTTGGGCCAGCATTGCCTAAACAGGTGGTAAATATGCCTTATCAAAAAGCCGTGCTTGAAAACGGCAAGCTGAAAGGCACCATTGCCATTCTTGATATCCAATACGGCAACATATGGACAAACATTGGCGATGACCTGGTTAAACAGCTCAACCCCGCTTATGGCGATGCTTTACATGTTGTTATTTACCACAGCGGCAAAAAGGTTTATGAAGGTGATGCGCCATACAGCCAAACCTTTGGCGCGGTAGCAAAGGGGCAACCATTAAGCTACCTGAACAGCTTGCTGCAACTATCGTTCGCGCTCAACCAGGCCAGTTTTGCCGATGTGCACAAAATAGCCAGCGGTAACGACTGGAGTGTAGAAGTATCGCTGGCGTCAAAAAAATAAAATACAAACCGTTACCGGCTACTATGCGCTGGTAACGGTTTAAATAATTTGTTTTCGGCTATTTAATTCTATCCTTATGACAAAAAAACTTACTCTCATTATTTTGCTTTTCCTGTTCATCAATACGCTTGCAAATGCTCAGGATAAAGTAATTACAGGCCGTATAACCGATAATACCGGCAAGCCTGTTAATGGCGCAACGATAATTGGCCAGCCATCGGGCAGGGGTACAGCCAGTACTGCCGACGGATCATTCCGCCTTTCAGCAGCCAATACTGATAAAACCATTAAGGTTACGCTTGTAGGCTATGAAGCCTATATCCAGCCCATTACAGGTTCGCACAAGTTTGATATTGCTTTGCAGCCTGCATCCGGTAACGTACTGAACGAAGTGGTGCTGGTGGGCACCCGGAGTGTGGGCCGTACCCGGTTAAACACCACAGCGCCTGTTGATATATTTGACATTGCCAAACTTCAGCAGCAAACCCCTCAAAACGATCTTAACCAACTGCTGCAATACGCGTCACCATCGTTTAATTCCAACAGGCAGTCTTCATCAGATGGTACCGAACATATTGATCCGGCAAGTATCCGTGGTTTAGGCCCAGATCAGTTGCTGGTGCTTATCAACGGCAAACGCAGGCATACTACATCACTTGTAAATAACCAGGGAACTATTGGTAACGGCTCAGTTGGTACCGATCTGAATGCTATCCCGGCCTCGGCAATTGAGCGCATAGAAGTGTTGCGTGATGGCGCTTCGGCTCAATATGGTTCGGATGCAATTGCAGGCGTGGTAAACATCGTACTCAAAAAAAATACCGGCGACCTGTTTGCATCAGCCACGGGCGGTGTAAGCTCAAAAGGAGATGGTGGATTAGGGCAGCTTAATCTTAATTATGGTACCGCCTTAGGTAAAAACGGAGGCTATATCAATATTACAGGCGAGGGTTACATCCGCGACCGCACAACCCGTGCGCAGAACAATAACCTTATCATTTTCGACCAGTCGGCATTGAATAACTATTTCGCTTATGATTTTACCAATGATCCCGCGGCTTCGCGCAAATACGATGATGATATGCTGAAACAGAAGGGATTGAGCCGCGATAAGTTTAATTTTCAGATAGGGGATGCGAAGATCAAAAATATAGGTTCATTTTTTAACCTGAGCCTGCCGTTCAGTGATGGTAAAGGCGAGTTTTATGCCTTCGGCGGATATAGCTATCGTCAGGGTGAAGGCTATGGTTTCCGTCGCCTGCCGAGCGACTACACGGTGAATGTTTACAGTATTTTTCCTGATGGTTATCAGCCTAACACTACATCGCACATCAGCGACAGGTCAATTGCCTTTGGCTTTAAACACACATTGGGCAGCTGGAAGGCCGATCTGAGCAACACCCTTGGCGATAACCGGTTTGACTACTTCGTAAATAACACTGTAAACGCATCGCTGGAGGATAAATCACCAACCAGCTTTAAGGCAGGTGGGCACGAGTTTTTACAGAACACCACCAACTTTGATATCAGCCGTAAGTTTGATGTATTGCAGGGACTGAACCTGGCTTTTGGTGCCGAGTTCAGGGTTGATAAATACCAGATCCGCGCAGGCGAAGAAGCTTCGTGGAAAAACTATGCGCTGGTAACCGCATCTGATGGAACCGTTTCAAACCCTTCGGGACTTGCCGGTGGTTCGCAATCGTTCCCCGGTTTTTCACCGCAAAATGCTGTAGACAAAAGCCGTAACAATACAGGCGTTTATGCCGATGCTGAACTGGATGTAACCTCAAAATGGCTCATCAGCGGAGCAACACGTTTTGAACATTACAGCGATTTCGGATCGGCCCTAAGCGGCAAATTTGCAACGCGTTATAAAATAGCTAACGGGTTCAATTTACGGGGTGCCATAAGCAACGGTTTCAGGGCTCCATCATTGCAGCAGCAATACTTCAGTTATGTAAGTACAGATATTTTGCCCGATAATACTTTGGGAGCATCCGGCTTTTTTACCAATAACAGTGCGGTGGCGAAAGCGTTAGGCATCCCTAAATTAAAACAGGAAAAATCAGTTAATTATAGTTTTGGCTTTACAACTCAGCCGATAAAAGACCTGACCATTTCTGCCGATGGATACCTGATCAATATCAAAGACAGGATAGTACTGACCGGCAGCTTCGGGTTCGACCCGGATGGTAACCCTGTGCAATCAATACAGGATATTATTAATCCATTGGGCGCAAGCTCGGCACGCTTTTTCAGCAACGCGGTTGATACCCGTACCAAAGGGATTGATGTAGTGGCCGATTATACCCTGCGTAGTGGCAATAGCAAGTTCAATGCTTCGTTGGGTTTTAACATCAATACCAATAAAATAACAGGGATTCATGTGCCTACCCAGTTAAAAGGGCAGGAGCGGATCTTCTTTTCACCTAACGACAGCACATTGATCGTAAAAGGAACGCCGCATACCAAAACCAATCTATCACTAACCTACAGCTATAAAAAGTTTAGTGTACTGTTACGTAATGTATATTTCGGAGCAGTTGACCGTAATGATTTTCCATTTGGCGAAGAGCAGCAGTTTAAAGGCAAAGTAGTGACGGATCTTTCTTTTAGCTATATTGTTAATCCGCTTACCCTGACCATTGGCGCCAATAACCTGTTCAATATCTACCCGGATAAGCAGATCTATGCTAACAGTTACTTCGGTGTATTTAAATATGCCCCGGTGCAAATGGGTACCCTGGGTGCGTTCTTTTTTGGTCGGTTAACACTTAATATACCTACGGGTAAATAAGATGTTTTTTGTTTGAATTAGTAATTATAACTATTAATTCTATATATATAGTAGATTTTAATCAAATCTGTTACTTTTGCTGCGTAATCAATAATTATTCAAATTATTAACGAGTACATGTATCTGAATTTTAAATCATCTCCGTTAAAAAAG
>NZ_DASVOB010000229.1:0-8919 GCF_036383575.1 Mucilaginibacter sp. | reverse complement strand
CGCAGCGCATTGGAGGTAATGCGCCAGCCGCTCGAAGAGCGCCGTGTAACCATATCGCGGGCAAAGTTTACGGTTGATTACCCCAGTAGCTTCATGTTGGTGGCAAGCATGAACCCTTGTCCTTGTGGCTATTACAATCACCCGGAAAAGGAATGTATCTGTCCGCCGGGCATGGTGCAAAAATATTTGAGCAAAATTTCCGGTCCGCTGCTGGACAGGATAGACCTGCATGTAGAAGTAACGCCGGTTAACTTCAGCGAGCTGTCGTCTGATCGTGCGGCCGAAAAAAGTGAATTTATCCGGGATAGAGTGATCAAGGCCAGGGAAATCCAGGTAGAGCGTTTCGGCAATCGGCCCGACTTGCACGCCAATGCCCAAATGAGCCCCCAAATGGTACGCGACCTGTGTAAGATCAATGTTGCAGGCCAAACCCTGCTTAAAAAAGCAATGGAAAAGCTTGGCCTCTCGGCAAGGGCGTACGACCGCATCCTCAAAGTATCGCGTACCATCGCCGACCTCGCCGGAAGCGAGGAAATTAAGCTGGAACATCTGGCAGAGGCTATACATTTCAGGAGCTTGGATAGAGAGGGATGGGCGGGGTAGCAGCAAAGATATTCACTACTCTGGCGTATGAAGGGCAGGCAACGAGGGTAAAGGCTACTTGTGCCTTCTTTGGTCTTTTTCAATAACAACATTCACATGAGTACCAAATATAAATTTTATGATCAGGACAAACTCTACTTTATAAGCTTTTCTGTAGTTTATTGGATTGACCTTTTTATAAGAAATGAATACAAACAGGTGTTGCTTGACAGCTGGAAACATTGCCAGAAACATAAAGGCCTTGAAATATAATATGGATGGTGTATTATGACCAGCCATGTTCATATGATTATTGGAAGCAGCGGCAGTAAACTGGAAGATATTATGCGTGATATGAAGAGGCACACTTCTACCATGTTACGAAGCATAATTCAAAACAATCCTATCGAAAGCCGAAAAGAGTGGATGTTATGGATGATGGAGCGTGCCGGAGCAAAAAACAGCAATAATGAAAAGTTTCAACTATGGCAGCAGGACAATCATCCTGTTATACTATTCAACCATAAAATATTACATCAAAAGTTAGATTATATTCACAACAACCCCGTGGAAACCGGATTTGTAGAAAAACCGGAAGACTACTTATACAGCAGTGCCCGGGATTATTACGATTTACCTGGTTTATTGGATATTTTATTAGTAGACCCGTTAGTGGTTTAATTTGCAGAAGGACTTGATGCTGAGGCACAAGTAGCCAGCCCTCTATTCGCCAGCCCTTCATACTTGCGCCAGCAAAAGGGCAGGCAATGTGCGGAAAGGCTACTTGTGACACCTACCCTGCCTTTCAATTAATCCACATAAGGCAAATTTTTGTCATTTAAAGGCCATCCCGTTAAGTACACTCACATTTATTCAAATGGATCTTTGCCTGGCTTGTCCAGCTCATACAGGCGCGTGAAAGCCTTTTTTAATTTCTCTATCTCTTTTGGTGTCATATCGCCAACATAAACATAGAGGGTTTCCTTGCCGCTATGTACACTTAGCCTTCTTGAATTGCCAGATCTGGTTATCTCTGTATTTTCTAACAGATTAAGAGAAAAATCTGCTCCAAATTTTATCGACTTATCGTAAAATTCATTAAATGTATATAATCCGTCAACCTGTCCAGTCCAGAAATGATAACTAAGAGTGTAAGTTTGATTTCCTTCATAATATGATAGTCCGCGATCCTTAAAGCTAACATAGTTGTCAACACCCCTTTTTTCTATATCTGGCCTGTTTCTATAGTCGATATTTTCGAGCCAGTGAATTGATGCGCTATGAAGTAAATTATTGATATAGATTATCGTTTCATCTCTGCTTAGCGTTGGTTTTGCTTCCTCCGCAGTTGGCTTGCTAAACAGGTCATCCTCCTTTACGCATACCTTTTTAAGGTAACGAAAAGCGCGGGCTACTTTTTCAGCGTCAGCGTCTGTTGCAAATGTTATTCCATAGCCGTTAGAAACATTCAATCCATTAAAATGAACCAGATAGCGATAAGCTCGTATGCCATTAGGATAATCGACCTTGTCAACCAAGTCAAAAATATTGAAGCTTATCTTAAAATGATTCGCGTCATTTGCCTGGTCGGTTTGCAACTCGACAGTTCCATTCTTTTGTATATTAATTGTTTTCAGAATATAACCCTTAACACGGCTATATGCATCAAGGTCGCCGGGGTACATAACCCTACCGGTAACATTTTGCTTGATATAATTGGTAACTTGTTCAAATGATAACTCCTGCGCTTTAACAGAGGCTGTTAAAATCGATGCCAGCAAAAGTACAAAAAGTGATTTCATGATTAAAGGTTATATTAGTATTGTGAAAATAGTACTTTTAAATGAAATAAAACACGCTGTGATATTTTTAAAGTGTGGTTTTTAGGCCTACCGATTAATCTCCCCAACTGGTGCAAGTATGAAGGGCAGGCAACGAGGGTGAAGGCTACTTGTGTTTTCTTTGGTCTTTTTCAATAACAACATTCACATGAATACCAAATATAAATTTCACGATCAGGACAGCTTCCGGTAGCAGGTAAACTTTGCATGCAGGCCACAAAGCACAGCCTTGCGCCAGCAAAAAATAAACGGCCCAAACACAGAATTTAATTTCAATATTCGTTATAATATAAAATTAAATTTCGGCCCTATTGCTTTTACAGCCCTTAAATTCTTACTTTAGCTTCTATAAAAGGGTACAAGTTCCCTCTCATAAAAACCAAACCTATGAAAATCTTAAGCAAATCATTAATCCTTACCGTGCTGCTTTTTATTCAGGTAGCAGTTCATGCCCAAAACAGCACACAGGATAAAATTACGCAGGTTGAGAACGGCCTGGTTGGTAGCGTACAAATTGAGGGCGAAAATCCCTGGAACCTGTTAAACCGCATGGCTTATTATAAAATTCCCGGTTTAAGCATAGCGGTTATTCAAAACTATAAAATTGTTTGGGCCAAAGGTTATGGGTTTGCTAATGACAGCGCAAAAATCCCTGTGACAGAGAAAACACTTTTCCAGGCGGCATCTATTAGTAAGTCGCTAAACTCGATGGGGGTGCTTAAGCTTGTACAGGACAAAAAGCTCGATCTGAATACAGATATCAATGTTTACCTTAAAAGCTGGAAGTTCCCTTATGATAGCTTATCAAAAGGCAAAAAGATCACCATCGCAAACTTGTTAAGCCATAGTGCAGGCTTAAATGTGCATGGATTCGGCGGGTATGAACGCGGTACGCCGCTGCCAACCATAGTACAAGTACTTAATGGCGAAAAGCCGGCCAATTCGCCGGCCATTAAATCAATGTTTGAACCGGGGAAACGGTACGAGTACTCGGGAGGGGGCACCACCATTACGCAGCTGATAGTGATGGACATTACCCATATGCCCTATGCCGATTATATGAAAAAGGAAGTATTAAAACCGCTTGGCATGAGCGGAAGCACCTATGCTCAGCCACCTTATGATGTGGATCAAAACCTGCTTACGGTTGCCTATAATATGGAAGGCAAACCGATAAAAGGCAGTTATCATATTTATCCTGAACAGGCCGCGGCTGGTTTATGGACAAACCCGACCGATCTTTCAAATTACATCATCGAAACTCAATTGGCTTACGAGGGTAAATCGGCAAAAATCTTAAACCAGGAAACTACCAGGGTCAGGCTTACTGTCCATGCCGGCAATAACGTAGGACTGGGAGCTTTTATAGATAAAATGGACAGCACCTTATATTTTAGCCACAGTGGAGGGAATGAAGGTTTCCGCTGTCAATATTATGGCAGCCTGGAGGGAGGAAATGGCGTGGTTGTGATGGTTAACAGCGACAATGGCGGTGTTATCCAGGAGTTGATCAACAGCGTGGCAAAGGTTTATGGCTTTAAAGGATTGTTTCACGCCAACGTAAAAAAAATAGTACCGGTACCTGTCGATGTGCTGAAAAGTTATGCAGGTAAATTTTTTATCGGTCCGCCAAGAACATTAACAATAACAGAAGCAAATGGCAAACTTTATGCGGAGGCCAGTGGTGAAGCAAAACGCGAACTTTTTCCGCAATCACACAACCGCTTTTTTCTGAAGGATCTGCCTTATGAACTGGAGTTTAACAAAGATGCCGACGGTAAGATCCATTTGATATTTTACGGTGACGGGGGAAAACTTGAGTTGAAAAGGGCAGAGTAAGGCTCTCCCCGGGATATCGATACACTATTTGAGGGCAGGGATTTGTTAAATCTCTGCCCTCAAATGTTAAATTCGGCGTCCTGATATATCTTTTAATATGGCAAATGCGTTTCTATGGTTATCGTTTAAACCTATACCATGCGCCTTAAATACTGTTTATTATTACTTATAACCCTTGCTTTTGTCTTTGAAAGCAAAGCGCAGGACAAGCAAAACTATGCTCTCCCGCTTCATATTGCCGACTCCTTATTTGCAGCAAAAAAATATCAAAAAGCAGCCACGGTCTACGCCACTATACGTACGCTCAATTATGGTGTGTTGGATACCGCACATCTGTATAAGGCAGCTGCCTGCTGGGCTGTTACCGGTAAACGAGACAGCGCTTTTTTATACCTGGAGTTTATAGCCGGCCGCGGCTTTGAAAATGAACGAATGCTGTCGGCCGATCCTCTTTTTATAAGGCTGCATCGTGACAGCCAGTGGGAAACCATCGTATCGGCTGTTCATCAAAACCGGGTTAAGCTTATTCCTGCTGTAGCTGCGGAACTTTCCCAAATGCTTGAAAACTACCAAAAGGATTTTGACGAATATCAGTTGCTGGTTAATCAGCATGGTAAAAATTCTGCTGAAGCCAGATCGCTTAAAGAGCACATCCGTGAAACTGATTCTGTCAACTTTATAAAGGTGTCATCAATAGTTAACACCTATGGATGGAAGAGCAAAGAATACTTTGGGCCCGACGGCTCGGAAGCCCTGATCACCACGCTACTTCATGCGAGCATCGCTAACCAGAAAAAATACTTTTCGATAATAAGAATTGCCGCGCTTAACGGATCGCTACCTGCCGAAGGTTTTGCGATCATGGCCGATAATATTGCCCTGTATGAAAACAATACACAGATCTATGGCACTCATTTAAGGCTTAATAACGGTCAATATGAAGCTTATTCCATTGCCGATGAAGCCGGAGTTGATACCCGGCGGGGGCAAATTGGATTATGCAGCCTGGCAGTTTACCTGCAAAACTTTAAGCCATACAGCCAACTGTATTATTATATTAAATAGCGCTGTTAGCTTAAAAGAAGCAAGGCCCCCGGCTGCTGCCTATTGGAAACTTGTTAACCCTGCCATACTGGTGATCACAATGCGTATGGTCCCTATACATTTTTTGGTGTTGTGGCGGGCAGTTTACCAAAATTGGTTGGGTAGTTTCAGTCTTATCAGGCTGACAAACTATCGTAGCTTGTTTTTTCATAACGAATCCCCCTGTTTAGATTATACTGATAATTGGTATAATAAATTTAACTATAAAAACAGTTATTTACAATAGCTATTATCAGAAAAATAATATTAACAGTTTAGTTGTTTTATGACGCTTTCCCTGGCGCAAACAGGAAGACAAAAAACACAAATAACTGTTGATCAAAGCCTTATTTCACACGTGCGCCAACATTGAGAAGAGTTCACCAACTTAGATATAAATAAAAGGCCAAAGAACTCGCTTCCTCCGGCTTTCAACCTACACCTTATCACAAATCAAAATTGAGCAAGTCGCTCCCTTAATTTATTTTAATGATAGCCTTTTTTACTTATTTATATTTTTTTAAAGACTATTCATTTCAATATAAAATAAATAAAATGCACAGCTTCTTTATGTATACAATACTTATATTTAAGTTATTACAAACAACCAAACCTCAAGTATCATGAAAAAAGTCTTATTATTTCTATCTTTATTTTTGTTTATTCAAACAAAAGGATTTTGCCAATACAGCACCCCTTCCGATGGGCATGAGCTGAAATGGGTAAATGATTACATCGAAGTCTTCCGCTCCGAAGGTGGCAAACCAGTTAAAAATCATCCCAAAATGTGGAACCATAAATTATGGTTTTACAGGTGTATAGATCAACCAGAAGACACTAATTATGTAAGAATTGTTATTCCAAATAATCTCGCAAATAGCGGAATAACAGAATCAAACGAAAAAGACTGGGAAAATGATTTAAAGGAAGTTTCCGACTGTGATTACAATAAATATCTATTCGTCAAAAAAACCGATTATGAAAAAAACGTTAAAGATCATTATCCCAAGTACACCTATGGGCTTGTCTGGACCGGCTTAACAATACCGCTAAAAATACATCCATCAATAGATGGCCATTCAGGTTCGCTATACAATTCAAATTTTAACGCGGGCACCTTTTTGGGTGTTCGATTGGGCTTTCTGAATGATATTGTTGGCGCTACCTTCGGAGGCTTTGGCGGTTTCTCCAGCTTAGAACAAAGCGCTTCCGTCAATTCAGCAATTGCAAAAGGAGCCAGTGAAAATATGGCGGCCCTTAATTATGGGATGGGAATGATATTTGATCTTGATAGAAAGTTTCAGTTAGGTGCAGTTTTAGGGTGGGACCATGGTTACGGTGATTTAGGTAAAACATACTTATATCAGAACCATAATTGGTTTGCCGTTTCACTAAACTTTACCTTTCTCGATCTATCTCATCCAGTAAACAAACAGTAGCAATTAGCTATGATATTGATGAATTTAGCAGCCGGAGCATTTTATCCCCAAAAAGAATTAATTAAAAAAATGTATGTTAATATAAGGCGAATGGCTAAGAAATTTTTACACTGATTTTTTCAAATTAATCGAATTATTTCAAAGACTATTTCCCTGGCTTATACTCCGGCTGCTTAATCTGTTTATCGCACTTATTATTTTATTTACCCTTCCAAAATTGCAGGTAATGCAAGTTGTACCCGCCAGTGTTTGCCAGCACTTTTATTTTGTTGCTCCCGGCTTTTAGCACAATATTTTTAACGGCAATAACCTGCCATTTTTTTAGTCCGCCGGTGTTGGGTACTGCTACTTCTTTTGCCTGGGTTGTATTATTAACCAAAACAGAAAGTTTGGCATCATCGGTAGTAGAAGCCACTTTGAGGCTTATAGAATATACGCCCGGTGTTTTAACCTGTATAGTATACTGTGTCCATTCATTGGTTTCAATATGGTCAACATAATAGCTGTTATACTGCGTTGAATCTTTGCTGATATCAACCCCATCATTACGGTAAACATGTCCCTTGTTGCCAACGCCCGGTTTGCCCGAAGTATGATAATCGGCGGTATCGGTATCAAAATAAGCGTAACCATTACGGCCCAGGTCATAATCAACAGCGTTGATGATTGTTCCGTTGCCTATTTTATTGGCTTTAAACGGTTTGGTAATGGTTGTATGCGGCTGCCTGAAAATAGCGTCGATCACATCATGATGGATAATGGTGTTTTCCAGTTTGGCATAGGTAGCCAGCTCCAAAGTACCGCTGTACACGTTACTTTCTTTAGGTTTATGCCTTCCGGTGTTGAGGTATTTGGCTACATCGTCATAATTCAGATTGGATACGATCTCCATCGGGTTATTGATCCCCAGCTTTTTCAATGGCCATAACGACCAGCCGATGTTATTTTTCTCCAACAAGCCAATAGCCTCGGTTATCCAGGTATTGGAGTTCTCGCCTGTTTCACCCAGCCATACAGGGATATTATACTGATCGCGTGTTTTTACGATATGATCAACGGATTTTTGATCATTAAAATTCCAGTATTTATGAAAACTTAGCACCATGTTTTTATCCCATTGGGGTAAAATACCATTGTAGTTATTGCCCCAACCATTGCCTTCAATAATAATGATGTGTTTTTTATCCACCTCGCGGATAGCTGAGGTAATATCAACCATCAGTTTTCTTAGCGGACCATTTGTTTTTTCCTTCAGACCGTTCTTATCATTCAGCCGATCGTCGAAACCCCAGTTTGGCTCATTGATGATATCGTAAGCACCGATGTTAGGCTCGTCTTTATAACGCTCGGCCAGTTTGCGCCAAAGAGCTATCGTTTTTTGCTTGTTGGCTTCGCTGTCCCAGAGAGATGGTTTGTCCGGGTCGCGGTCGGAGATATTAAGGTCGTTGCCTTGCCCGCCGGGTGTGGCATGCAGGTCGAGGATCAGGTACATGTGGTTAGCTTTACACCAGGCCAGCAAATCATCCGTCATCTTAAACCCTTTATCCAGCCAGGTATTTTGACCGGCTACCGGCTCCTTATCAACCGGCAAGGTATAAAGGTTATAATGCATGGGCAGGCGGATAGAGTTAAATCCCCAGCGTTTCATCGAGTCTACATCAATTTTGCGGGTGTTATTGGCCAGCCAGGTATCGTAAAACTCTTTGGTTTCGGCCGGGCCCATCAACTCTTCCAGCCGTTCGCGGATGCGGTACTGACGACTATCTTTATTAATGTGCAGCATATAGCCTTCCTGCAGCATCCATCCGCCTAAACCCATGCCGCGCAGCAATACATTCTGCCCTTTTTCATCAACTATTTTTTTACCGTCGGCCTTTAAAAAACCGGTTTGCGCATTGCTTTGCAGCGAGATACACAGGGCAGGAACCACGGTTAACAGGGCCTTAAACCCTGAACTTACCTTTATATTTTTTATTAACGATGTTAACATGTTGTTGTACGTTTTAATTTTTCTGAACCCGTTTATACTACCAGATATATGTTCCAACCGAACCTTTATCAAGCTTAACAGCCAATATTTTCCCCTGGTATTTAATGTTGAAATCCTGCGCGCTATCGCCGGTATTGGCTACGAT
>NZ_DASVOB010000228.1:0-10950 GCF_036383575.1 Mucilaginibacter sp. | reverse complement strand
GTCTCCTTTCTTTTTATACCGATACGTCAAAACTCAATACACGGGTATCCAATGTTTTTGGCTATGCTTCTATTACCACAAAAGGCCAAAGCCGTTTAAGCCTTACTACCAGCTATTGGACACCCGGAAACAACTATCACCTCACAGCAGGCATCAGTTACATCAATTTCCCTTTCGATTTTTATGGAATAGGTAATCATACATTAAAGGCCAACTCCGACAGGGTTGGGCAAAAACGGTTCAAAGTAAATTTTACTGCCGAAAAAAAGATTTCCAATAACCTGTACGCCGGCATAATAGGCGGCGCCTGGGATTACAAGTTCAATGACGACGATAAAACAGGCATATTTTATACCGATCCACGCGTTGAAAACCGCGACGGCGGACCAAGTGTTTATATAGGCCCTACTATTATATTTGACAACCGGAACAATAATACTTATACCACCAAAGGCCTTATTGTAAACTCCTATTTCCAGGCCATACATGGCATCTTTGGCAACAATGATTATAAAGGCGGGTTCTTTAATATCGAATACTCCCAGTTTTTTTTACTGGCACCTAAATGGGTATTGGGCCTCGATGTACAGGAACAAAGCCTTACAGGCAGCACTTCGCCATTTTATTTATTGCCAGATTTGGGAAGTGATGAACTGATGCGGGGTTATTACAACGGCCGTTTCCGCGACCGCAACATGTTAGCTGGCCAAGCCGAACTCCGTTACCGCCTCAGCAACCGCATAGGCTTCGCTGGTTTTGTTGGTACCGGCGAGGTTTTTAAAAGCAGCTTCAGCACTTCCGAACTAAAACCAAACTATGGCGGCGGTATCCGTTACTTTTTTGATGTACAAAAAGGACTTGCCGTACGTATTGATTATGGTGTAGGTCAGAAGATCCCTAATGAGAAAAGGCTAACCGGTTTTTATATAGGGCTGGGGCAATCGTTTTAAGGTTGTCTGAACTCGAATTAAACGAATTTGGTGAATTTATCGAATGTTAATTCTTTTGAATTTCTTTTTACAAATTCTGTCCGATTCAATTAATTCGTTTAATTCGAGTTCAGACCAACGGTTAATATCTCACCCTAAAATCTTCCTTACTCATCCCTGGCTTAAAAAACACCAGGCCCATATAGAACAGGTCAATAGTTACCCTAACCCTGTTATCAGCTTTAACCTGTGCCCAGGCGTATTTTGTATTTTGTGTGCGATGAATGTTTGTAAATATTACAACTGTATCGTCATGAATGGCAGGTATTAGTTTTTCAAGAGAACTGACAGCATCCTGCTTTAATGCATCTGCCAAAATCATGTCGGCACTGCCAACCTCCGGTAATCCGGTTAATGCTATGCTTTGTGACCTGAGGGCCGCCTGTTTGATAACAAATTCCATGATATAATCTTTGTCATCAGCTATTACTACTTGTTCGGGCTTAAAATAAACCACAAAACGGTAAAGCAGTTTGTAAACTTTAAGCGGCATGGTTTTTATCATGCGCTTGTCAGGATGCTGTTTTTGGAGGGTATTTTCGATCTCACGGTACACTTTTTGGTCATGATGATCGTAGATAACCGTATCGATCAGCTTGTAAACAATGGAGAGTGTATGCCGTGCCTGTTGTTGGCCCTAAAACGGTGCCGCAGGTAATTAAGCCCATACCTTATATTATACATCGCTGTAAAAATAGAAAAGGTTTAGTATTTTAGCATTACAGCGTATGATAAATCCAACCGAAGTAAATTCATTGATCCGGCTGCTGGATGATCCGGACAGCGAGATCTTTGACCATGTGTATAACAAATTGTTTTCATATGGTGCCGAGGCCATTACCTATCTCGAATCGGCTTTTGAGGAAGCTTTTGACCCTATTCAACAAGAACGCATTGCCAACCTTGTGCATGAGATCCAGTTCAGCAGCCTTAAAAACGATCTGAAACTTTGGAACCAAAGCGGCGCGTTCGACCTGCTACAAGGCATCCTGATCATTAACCGTTATCAATACCCTGACCTTGACGAGCAAAAGGTGATCAACCAGATAGAAGCCATTAAACGCGACATATGGATCCAGATGATGAATGAGGCCAGTCCGAAGGAACAGGTAAAGCTTATCAACCATGTGTTTTACAATATCTACGGTTTCAGCGGCAATACTGCGAATCACCTCGATCCGCAAAACAGTTTCCTGAGCCAGGTATTGGAAACCAAAAAAGGTAACCAGATCTCGTTAGCCATCATCTATTCCATCATAGCACAAAAACTGGATATCCCGGTTTATGGTGTAAACCTGCCCCAGCACTTTATCCTCGCCTATCTTGACGAAAGCATGCAGAGCGAGTTTGAAAGCGGCATCCTGTTTTATATCAACGCCTTTAACAAGGGGCTTTTGTTTGGCCGCCGCGATGTGGATATGTTCCTGAAGCAGCTTAACCTTAAATTTGATAAACAATTTTACGAACCCTGCTCCAATACCGATATCATCAAACGGGTGATCCGCAACCTGATCAGTGCCTATGAAAATCTTGGCTCAGTAGATAAGGTAAGGGAGGTAAATGAGTTGCTGAGCATTATGGAAGCGCCCCTGGGAGGACAAACAATTAATAGTTTTCATTAGTAGTTGCGGGGAAAGTTACCGGCAGTTTTAGGTGGCAGTTGCGGTAACTTTAACCCTTCCAATTAATGCTTCATTTTAAAAACAACTGCTACTAAAAACTGCTACTGCCACTAAAAAACCAGACCCATCCCACCAAACCCCGGTTTCATCCCATTTATTTATTCAGTAGTATTGTGCATTATACCTTGCGGGCATAATTCAAAACACTATGAACGATCTCCTGAAAAAAAACCTTAACCTTCGCAAAATTGAATTTTGGGCCGCAACTGTTATTTATGTTTTTGCCGCAATATTATTGCTGGCCAAAGTAGCTAATAGCGGCGAAAGAGAAATCTGGACACCTTACAGGTATATGTTCAATAACTATCACCTGCATTACTCCTATTCTAAATATTACTTCTTCCCTCAAATTTTCAGGTACACCGGCTACTACGGCGCCTTTTTACTTTGGAACTTCGTCATCGTTCCTGCCTTAGCCGAGAAAAGGCGGGTTGTCTGGAACATCATTTTAGGATTAGCACTCCTTACTGCCCTTTGGGGTTTGTTTGGCATCACTGATACTTGGTTAAAAGGCTACCTGTTTTACCATAAATCTGCCGATTATGTGTATAACCTCGTCTTTAAAACCAATGTGCTATACGCATTATGGGTGATGATGATGTTCACTTTTTACAGCATGATCAAATACTCAGCAAATTTCCTGTTAGGTAATGTGGATAAGATCCAGGCAAAATACAGGGTGCTCACCCACGATTGTATCATCGCGATTGTAGTTTTTATGATCATTGCCTTTATGATGGCACTTGCCGATCTCCCTGTTGAGTTGATCACAACTTTCGTAGTAATAGCACCGGTAGCAATAGGCATTTATGCCTTATCATTTTATAGTTTAATACCACAAACGCTGGCCAAAAATCGCGGCATTTTCAATTACCTGCTCAAAATTGCAGGTATTATGTTGATGATCAGCGTACCAATAGGCATTTTGACAAACTTAATATTTGAACATTCGGACTCGATATTTATTATTGGCGGTTTTAATTGTGGCATACAACTGCTTATTACAGGTCCATTCGCATGGATTATTTATAAACGCAAACTGGCGGGTAACCAGGAAATCACCTATCTTAAAACCGCCCTTGGCCGCTCCACAGCCGATCTGGATTTTCTTCGTTCACAAATTAATCCACACTTTTTATTCAACGCGTTAAATACGCTGTACGGGACCGCCCTGCAGGAAAACTCCGAGCGTACCGCCGAAGGGATTCAGCGTCTGGGTGATATGATGCGCTTTATGCTGCAGGAAAATATGCAGGAAAAGATCCTGCTGGTGCGCGAGATCGATTACCTGAACAATTACATTGCCCTGCAAAAGCTTCGCACCCAGACATCGCCTGATATCAGCATCGTGCTACAAATTGAAGACCATGTGAATGCCCTGCAAATTGCACCAATGCTATTGATCCCTTTTATTGAAAACGCATTTAAACATGGCATCAGTCTGCGTGAACCGTCACATATCAACATCAGCCTGCAAACCAAAGAGAATACACTTTACTTCGATGTGCATAACAGCATCCACCCTAAAATTGCTAATGATACCGAAAAATATAACAATGGTGTAGGGCTGGAAAATGTTAAACAGCGGCTTGTTCTTTTGTACCCCAACAAACACGAGCTGGTGATCCGCGAAAGCGCCAAAGATTTTTTCATACATTTAACCATACAACTGTAATAAGCTTTGATCACTGCCATAGCCATTGATGACGAACCCATAGCACTTGATGTGATCCGCTCGCATGCTGCGAAGGTGCCCTTCCTTGATCTCAAGGCCGAATTTACCGATGCCTTTAAAGCAATGGATTACCTGCAGCGTGAGCCGGTAGACCTGCTGTTCCTGGATATTAAGATGCCCGATATTTCGGGCATCGACCTGTTAACCTGCCTAAACAAAAAACCACTGGTAATATTTACCACCGCCTATACCGAGCACGCTGTTACCAGCTTTGAGCTCGATGCGGTAGATTACCTGTTGAAACCCTTCGCGCTTACCCGCTTCATGAAGGCCTGCAATAAAGCGTATGAGTTATACAACTTCAGGAACACCGCCGACGTTAAGGATTACATTTTCCTAAAAACAGGTTATGAGCAGGTACGCGTTAATTTCGACGACATCTACCACCTGGAAGCTACCGGCAACTACGTAAATTTTATTTTAAAGGATAGCAAGGTACTCACCCGCATGACCATTACCGAAGTTGAAGCACTGCTACCGGCCGAAAAATTCATACGCATTCATCGTTCGTTTATTGCTGCAGTAAGTAAAATTGATAAGATAGAACGCCACCAGGTAACTATTAATGGCTTTATGCTGCCTGTAGGCGGTGCTTATATTCAGAATGTGGGAATGATCAAATGATATTAGCCGATCGTGGAGACACGACCGGAGAGGACATGGACTGTGGAGAATAGAAAGATTGTCCCCGTTGCCCGTGTCCTCACGGGCAGTTATATTTGTACTATGCAGCAACGTGAACTTATCATCAGCAATTATGTAAAAGCCTACAACAGCTTTGATGTTGAGGGCATGCTTAAAGACCTTTCACCAACCATAAAGTTTCAAAACATATCCAATGGCGATGTAAACATGGAACTTGACGGTATCGAAGCCTTTCAAAAACAGGCTAAACAAGCGGCTCAGCTCTTTGAAAGCCGTGAACAAATTATCCGCTCATTTAAACATACCGGCAACAAAACCGAAATAGCAATTGATTATAACGCCGTTTTGGCTACCGATCTGCCTAATGGATTAAAGAAAGGTGACGAACTAAGCCTGAAAGGACATTCCATTTTTACTTTTAACGGAGATAGGATTGTTGGTATAATGGATCTTAGTTAAGATAATAGGAGCATACAGAGTTAATCAAAACATTTGGTTTCAGAAGGAACGAATACTTATCCAACACGTCATTGCGAGGCACGAAGCAATCCCTAATAAGCAGAGTAGCTATACATATTCGCCCTGTAAAGTCGGGGATTGCTTCGTACCTTATAATGACGCTTTTTTTATCTACTCCACCACCAATTTCTTCAGCGTGATCCCAATAGTAGCTGTTTTCCGTTTCGCGGCCGGGCCATAGCTAAAGGCTATTTTATACATCTTTTTTGATTTGATCCAGTTGATAAACTTCGGATCGCAAACCGCGTTCAGTTTATAAACGTACTGCTCGGGCTGAGGCTTGACTTCAGAAACAGCGATATAAATCGAACCCGGTGTTTTACAATCCGCCGGGGCATCAGTATTGCCCTGTTGTTCGGCAACCAGATATACTGCTATATTAAGCGTTTTATGATCGGTATACACGTAACGCTTTTGCAGGTTATTTAAAACGTAGGTAAGGTCCTGGTTGGATACGCTTTTGTATTTGATGGCTTGGCCGATAACGTTAAAGCAGGCACCGGTGATGAGCAACACTGCTAACAGCATTCTTTTCAACATAAAATGATCATTAAGGTCGAACTTTGTACTTTTCAAAAAAAAGACTGTTTACCTCAACAATAAAATTTGATTACTGTTTTCGTAAGAAGAATAAATTAGTCGTTCTTGATCATTTCCCGCTCAAAAAGCCATTCTCTTCCAGCCACGAAGCAGCCCATTCAAACCATTTACCTTTATTTTTAGAATTGTTCATCCCAAAACCATGACCACCCTCCTGGAAAAGGTGCATCTCGGCTTTTACCTTATTTTTCAAAAGCGCATCGTAAAATAAAAGGCTGTTTTGCACAGGCACTACATTATCATCCTCGGCATGCACTAAAAAGGTAGGCGGCGTATTGGCAGTCACTTGCTTTTCGTTTGAGTATAGTTCTAACTGCTCTGCCGAAGGACTTTTACCTATCAGGTTTTCCCTTGAGCCTACGTGGGCATATTCGCCAAAAGATATTACGGGATAGATCAGCATCATAAAATCCGGGCGTACGCTGACGTTTTCTTTATCTTCAATAACCGGCTTATCAAAATGTGTTCCCTCGGTTGAGGCGAGGTGCCCGCCTGCCGAAAAACCGATAATACCTATTTTAGATGGATTAATATTCCATTCAGCTGCATTTTTACGTACGGTATATATAGCCATCTGCGCATCCTGCAATGGGCCGATAGATTTATCGGCCATGATATCATCACTTGGCAAGCGATATTTCAACACAAAAGCCGTCACACCAATTTTGGCAAACTCCTGTGCAATTGCCTTTCCTTCATGATCCGAAGCCAGTCCGGAATATCCGCCACCGGGGCAAACAACAATTGCAGCACCGTTGGCTTTACCTTTTTCGGGCAGATAGGGCGTTAATGTTGGTTCAGTAACCAGAGTAATCCAACTCCTGTTGTCTGTTTTTTCAACATAGGCTGCGGGAGCCTTTTTTGAGTTAGGCACACCTTTAGGATAAAGAGGCATTGGTTTTTCCTGCGCATAGCAGGTAAAGGTTATAGCGGTCAAGACTAAGGCAGATAAGATGGTTTTCATATTTTTAAAAGGCAAATTGGATCTGTCCAAAATACAATTAATATGCTGAAAACAAAAAACGGAGTGTCATTTCTGATAACTCCGGTTTCTTATATTAAAACAACCAGCGTCATTGCGAGGCACGAAGCAATCCCCTACTTTACAGGGCGGATGTGCAAAACCCCTCTGCTCATCAGGGATTGTTTCGCACCTCGCAATTACGCCTTTTTTTGTCTTATTCTTTTTACGTCTTCGGCCCACCAAATTCCATCAGGTAGGCTTTCAGGAAATCATCCAGATCGCCGTCAAGTACCGCTGCGGCATTGGAGGTTTCATGATCGGTACGCAGGTCTTTCACCAGTTTGTACGGATGTAAAACATAGTTGCGGATCTGTGAGCCCCACTCTATCTTCTTTTTGTTACCCTCAATAGCGTTGGTCAACTCCATACGCTTGCGCATCTCAATTTCATATAACTGGGATTTAAGCAAGCGGATAGCATTATCCTTATTTTGCAATTGTGAGCGTGATTCCTGGTTTTTGATGATAATACCCGATGGTTTGTGATACAAACGAACGGCAGTTTCCACCTTGTTCACGTTCTGTCCGCCAGCACCACCCGAGCGGAAGGTTTCAAACTCGATATCGGCCGGGTTTACCTCAATTTCAATGGTATCATCAACCAATGGGTATACATAAACAGACGCAAACGAAGTATGGCGCTTAGCGTTGGCATCAAAAGGCGATACGCGCACCAAACGGTGTACACCATTTTCTCCTTTTAAATATCCATAAGCAAATTCGCCTTCCAACTGCAGCGTAACGGTTTTTACACCGGCCACGTCGCCTTCCTGGTAATCCTGCTCGGTTACTTTGTAGCCATTCTTTTCGCCCCACATAATGTACATACGCATGAGCATACCGGCCCAATCGCAGCTTTCGGTACCACCGGCACCGGCCGTGATCTGAAGTACAGCATTCAGCTGATCTTCTTCGGCCGAGAGCATGTTTTTAAATTCAAGCTCTTCAACAGCTTTTAAAGCCGCATTATATTGTTCCTGCATTTCGGCCTCGGTGGCATCGCCGCCCTGGTAAAATTCAAAAAGTACACCGGCGTCATCAACTGCAGCCACTACTTTCTGAAAAGCATCTGTCCAAACTTTTTTTATTTTGATGGATGCCAGTACCTTTTCTGCCTCTTTAGGATGATCCCAAAAATGCGGACCTATGGTTATTTCCTGTTCTGCCTGCAATAACTCCAGCTTCTTATCAATGTCAAAGATGCCTCCTCAGGGAAGTTACTCTATCCCTTAAATCCTGAACTTGTTCTTTAGTCATGCGGCAAATATATATAATTTGAAAAATTGCTATAAATAAAAAGGCCTGCAAATTGTTTAACAATCAGCAGGCCATTCATTAGGCAGATGTAATAGTATGTTAGGCAACCATCAGGTTGTTCACAAGCGGGTTCAGATCGGTACGGTTACCGTTCAGTTTAGTTAGCATGGTGCCCAAAGCAAATTCTTTGGCCTCACCGCTTTTGGTTTCTTTAACCAGCTCATTCATTACAGCCGGGATCAAAGCTTTGGCAACTGCTAAAGCATGTGCCGGATCGATACCGTAAAAATTGTTGAGCTTGTTGGCAAAACTGTAAGTTATGCTTGATACTAATGAATTGTTGTACTTACCCGAAAACTGAAAATACTTTATTAGCTCTTTTACCTTGCCACTTTCAAGCTGACCTTTTAATACTTCAATGATCGAACTTGAAGCTTCATTGATCACTGCATCATGATGTTTAGCAGGAATTACCGGGTTATTGATAACAGCCGTCCCGGCGTTATCTTTTACAAGCAAAAACAGTTTTTCAAACATAGTATTACGTGTTTTTAGAGTAAATTTACAAATTGATGATAAATACCTCATTTGATTACCATCGACACAAATATATCAAATAAAAATTTTAAACTTCAAAATATATTTATAATTTCTTTGTAATATTCATAATTTTTAGGTGTAAAACAAACACTATGCCCGCCGTGTTTAATAAACACTAAGACAGACAATTATTTTATTTAACAACCACCTTCCAATTAACTTTTTACTTTTGTTAAAAAACAACACAATTATGCTGCCAACTACCGATTTTACGACAACCCAGGCGTACAAATATCTTACAGATCATTACATTGATATTGTATCAAAAAGCCTTAAGGAATTGTTTGATGCTGATGACCAGCGCTTTAATAAGTTCTCGATCCAGTTTGAGGATATCCTGCTTGACTATTCAAAGAACCGTATCGACGATGAAACCATCGCTTTATTGATACAACTGGCCAAAGAATGCTCACTAAAAGAGGCGATAGACGCCATGTATTCGGGCGAAAAGATCAACGTTACCGAAGGCCGGCCGGTACTGCACATCGCATTACGTAACCGCAGCAACACTCCTATTTATGTTGATGGTAAAGATGTTATGCCCGATGTAAATAAAGTGCTTGACCAGATGAAATCTTTCAGCGAAGCCATTATTTCAGGCGAATGGAAAGGTTACACAGGCAAAGCTATTACCGATGTGGTTAATATTGGCATCGGCGGATCTGACCTTGGCCCGGTAATGGTTACCGAAGCATTAAAAGCATACAAAAATCATTTGAACCTCCACTTTGTAAGTAACGTGGATGGTACACATATAGTTGAAACCCTGAAAGCGGTTGATCCGGAAACTACCCTGTTCCTGGTAGCTTCAAAAACTTTTACCACCCAGGAAACTATGGGCAATGCCCACAGCGCGCGCGACTGGTTCCTGGCCAGCGGTGCTACTGAAGCTGATGTGGCTAAACATTTCGCGGCCCTTTCAACCAATGCAGCAGCTGTTGAAAAATTTGGTATCGACACCAAAAACATGTTTGAGTTTTGGGATTGGGTTGGCGGCCGTTACTCTTTATGGAGCGCTATCGGTTTATCAATTGCCCTGAGCATAGGTTTTGAAAACTTTGCCGATCTGCTTGCCGGTGCTCACGCTACCGACAATCATTTCAAATCTGCCGAGTTTGACCAAAACATTCCTGTTATTATGGGCTTGATCGGGATCTGGTATAACAACTTCTTTGAGGCTGAAACTAATGTGATTTTGCCTTATGATCAGTACCTGCACCGTTTCTCGGCCTATTTCCAGCAAGGCGATATGGAAAGTAACGGCAAACATGTTGATCGTAACGGCAAAGATGTTGACTACTCAACCGGCCCGATCATTTGGGGTGAGCCAGGTACAAACGGCCAGCATGCATTTTACCAATTGATTCACCAGGGTACTAAACTGATCCCTGCCGATTTCATCGCTCCTGCACAATCGCACAACCCGCTTGGCGAGCACCACAACATGTTACTGTCAAACTTCTTTGCACAAACCGAAGCCTTAATGAACGGTAAAACCGAAGAGGTGGTTATTGAAGAATTGAAAGCAGCCGGAAAATCAGACGAAGAGATTGCTAAAATTGCTCCATTCAAGGTATTTGAAGGTCACCGTCCAACAAACTCATTCCTGATTAAAAGGATCACTCCATACACGTTAGGTGCACTGATTGCCGCGTATGAGCACAAGATCTTTACCCAGGGCATCATCTGGAATATATACAGCTTTGACCAATGGGGTGTTGAGCTTGGTAAACAACTTGCCGGCAAAATTCTTCCAGAGTTAAAAGATAATGCGGAGATCAGCAGCCATGACTCATCAACTAATGGCTTGATCAATCAATATAAAGCCTGGAGGTAATCTCCCCAACCTCCTAAGGGGGGAAGTTTTATAATAACTGCCGCGGGCTTGTAGCCCGTGGTT
>NZ_DASVOB010000227.1:0-9052 GCF_036383575.1 Mucilaginibacter sp. | reverse complement strand
ACCATCAAGCGCCATTGGCTTAACAATAGTGTCGATATCCTCACGGCTGTAACCGAATACCTGCTGGTAACGGTATACTGAAGCTTCAGACAGGTTGGCGAAAGCCAAACGCGGCTCAGTAAGCTCGCTCAGGTTAATTTTATAGTTTTCCAACCAACGGCCGTAAGGCTGTTGTGATGCAACTTGTTTCTTGATCTCCTCATCGGTGATGATACGGCCTTTTTCGGTATCGATCAACAACATTTTACCAGGCTGTAAACGGCCTTTGCGTAAAACAGTGCTTTCGTCGATAGCTAAAGTACCGGCTTCTGATGCTGCAATAGCGCGGCCATCGTTGGTTATTACATAACGCAATGGACGCAAGCCGTTCCGGTCAAGCAGGGCGCCTACCAGTTTACCATCGGTAAAGGTGATAGCTGCAGGGCCATCCCAAGGCTCCATCAGGGTAGCGTGAAACTCATAGAATGCTTTTTTAAGCGGATCCATAGCTTCGTTGCCATCCCATGCCTCTGGCACCAGCATCATCATTACGTGTGGCAATGAACGACCGGAATGCAGCAGGATCTCGATGATATTATCCAAACAGGCCGAGTCCGACTGGTTGTTATCAATAACAGGCAGCAACATCTCCATTTCTTCGGCAGTAAAGTATGACGAAGCGTATGATTTCAGGCCTGCATAAAACCAGTTCAGATTACCTGTTAAGGTATTGATCTCGCCGTTATGCGCAATTAAGCGGAACGGCTGGGCCAGTTTCCATGAGGGGAAAGTATTGGTTGAGAAACGCGAGTGGATCATGGCAAAGCCCGATGCAATACGCGGATCAGAAAGGTCGGCATAATATTTACGCAGCTGGTACGTAGTAAGCTGGCCTTTGTAAATGATTGTTTTACAGCTTAATGATGTAAAATAAAAATTATCAGAAGCACCGGCTACAGTTTCGGTAATGGTTTTGTTGATATACCTTCTGAGCACGAACAGTTTACGCTCAAAATCATCGGCATTGGTAATATGATGCGGCCTTGCGATATAAATTTGCTCAACATCAGGTTCGGCCTGGCGGGCTGTTTCACCAATAACTGATGAATCAACAGTGAGTTTACGCTCGCCAAGTTTATGTAAGCCTAATTTTTCAATAGCGTTGTTAATAATATTACGGCAGGCCTTCTTTTGGGCCGAATCCTTTGGTAAGAAAATCATACCTACACCATACTCACCGGGTTCCGGCAGGCTGATCTCAAGGTTTGAGCATTCTTCCATTAAAAATTCATGGGGCAATTGTATTAAAATACCCGCACCGTCCCCGCTTTCGGGGTCGCATCCGCACGCACCACGGTGTTCCATGTTTTCAAGCATGGTTAACGCGTTATCAATGATCTGGTTGGCTTTATGACCGTTTATATTGGCTATAAATCCCGTTCCGCACGAATCGTGTTCAAATTCCGGTCTGTAAAGACCCTGGTGGCTATCAGTTTGATCCATTGTTTAAATTAAACCGTTTATAATTTTATAAGGGGTGTAACCACGAAGTTACCAAAACTCAAATAAATTATAAAATTTACGGTAATTTTTAAAGATTTCTAAAAAATCAATTATTTAAATCATGTTTATTTAACATTATCTCAACAAAAAGAGATAATTATTATGATGTACAAAATGAAAGTACGAAAAAAATTATTTAGAATCAATATAAAGTTGCAGTAATTATGCTTAATTCATTTATTAAAGCTGCAAACTATGCTATAACCAAATAAAATTTTGCTGCTTTTGCCTATGTAGATGGTAGAAATTTGGGGAAGCGATCATGGTTGGTGGTTCACAGATCATGTTTAGTATTGGAGTATACGTGGTTTATGAGATTGGCTTTGTAGTATGGCCGCGAAAAGAAGAAGAGGCAAGCATCCAATCCGGTGAATCCGTTAATCTATAGATCAAGGTTCAGAAAAAGCGTATAGGAATAGAAGCGGATACCTGCAGTGAGCGTAATGCCTGCAGGCGTATGAGTCGGGCCGCAGACAACGCCGTGATAGAAATTAGTGATTAGGTAGCTTGTTAAAATTAAAAATTCTATCCATCACGTCATTGCGAGTAACCATCAAGGGAATCCTGGAAAAAACAGCAATGACGTATATTTCAGAGATGGCGCGCGAGGGGCGCGTTAGTGATAGGAGCGTATACCGGCCTTGTGGCTAATGCCTTGTGCAGTATGATCGGATAGCGCGGGCCACAGGCAACGCCCATATTTATAAATAGATCGAAAAGTATACTTAATAATCACGTCATTGCGAGTAACGAAGCAATCTCAAACTATACAGGGTGACTCCGCAAGTCGGAGATTGCTTCGTACCTCGCAATGATGGGTGAAATAAGAGGTTTCTACCTATAAGTACACAAATAAGAACTCTGCACTTTAGTTTTAACTTTAAACGACGTGTTGGCTTCAATTTCAAATGTTTGTCCGCCTGTAAATGTTTGCCATTTGTCGGTTGAGGGAAGCAGGGCCTCAAGGCTGCCTTCAATTACGGTCATGGTTTCGTGGCTTGATGTGCCAAATTCGTATTCGCCGGGTTCAATAACGCCAATGGTTGAGCGGCCCTGTGGGGTAGTGTATGCCAGTGATTTAACGGCACCTTCAAAATATTCGTTTACGTTGATCATGTTTAAAAATTTCGGCCTAATATGGTTAAATAAAATGATTTGTGTTATAATTGGGGCTTAACTATTGAAAGCCTCCGCATCGGCGAATGTTAAAATATGTGAAAAAAGTAATTTCCGTTGTGATTATTACTTCTTAAACATCGTTATTTGCATAAAATTTATATATGAGGAAAATCCAACTATTAATGCTGTTCGTTTTGTCAGCTATAATATTCCAGGGCTGTAAAAAGGACGTTGTTACTTCTGCTTCTACCACTTCCGATCAAATACTTGCTGCTACTATCAATGGTACATCATGGATACCCGATGATGTTACTGCCACCATAAATTATGATGCCAACGCTAAAACAAAAACATTTAATGTAGTAGGCACTACCGACCTGAAAAGAGTTAAATGGACTATCACTTTGAGTGATGCTGCTTCTGCCACCAATGTCAACACTTTTCCGATTGCAACTTATAAAGTTGATGCTACAGATAGGGTGAAAATGGCCTATTTTACATCAACAAGTGGAACATCCTATAATCAGGTAGGCACTGTTGAGTCGGGTTCAGGGACTATTATCATTACATCTATAGATCCAACAAAAAATGTAATAACCGGTACCTATAGCATGACTACAAAAAAGGTAAATTATAATGATGATGGTTCTATAGCATCTATTGAAACATCACAGATATTAGGTGGTACGTTCACCAACTTGCCTTATACCTTTACTCAATTGAGTAATTAAATTAACAAAAATAATAACAAGAACGCCCCGGGTTGTTACAACCCGGGGCGTTCTTGTTTAAAATAAACCTGAAATTACTGCATAGGGCCAAAGTTTGCAGGCCTGGTTGGGCTCGACGGATTAGGCGTTGGGCTTGGTGTTGTCGGGCTTGGCGTATTTGGCGCGGGGTTAGGATTGGGCGTATTTGGCTGCGGCACCGGGTTAGGGGTATTAGGTGTTGGTGAAGGATTTGGTGTTGGCGTTGGGGTAGGTGCTGGTGTCGGCGTTGGCACAGGCATTGGTACCCGGTTTGGATCCGTCGGTGTTGGTGCAGGAGCAGGGGTTGGATTCGGGTTTGGCGCCGGATCTGTTGGTTTTGGTGTAGGTACCGGAGTTTTTGGTTTCTTTTTGTTTTTACCCGGTACGGTATCAGTCGTCATTGTATATTTTGCTATGGTGGTGCCATTGTTTTGAGGGTGACCATTGGCTAATGCAAATGAGCCGGCTAATGACAGGGCAATAGCAGCGGCTGCAATTCTTAAGTTTTTCATATTTTATCGTTTTATTTATAAAAGTTAACTAATAGTGTAACTTTCATTGGCGGTAATAGTTTTTAAAATTTGCAAAAGCAGTGCTGTTGGCCTGTAATTGTTAGCTTTTATAAACAGAGATCTATATAACGGAATTGCACTTCGCCCTATGCCGGGATTCTGCTCCATATTGATATTAAGCGCTATATTTGTAACCAATACCTGTAAATACTACCTATGACCGAACTTGAAAAAATGATATCCGGCGAGCTGTACAATGCCGGGGATGCCGAGCTTATTGCCGCCCGTTCAAAAGCCCGCCAATTGTTTACTCAATATAATGCTGCCGGCTACGATGATAAGGAAACCAAAACCGCGCTGTTAAAACAGCTGTTACGAAACTTTAAGGGGAATATTGATATTCAATCGCCTTTTTACTGTGATTATGGTTTTAATATAACAGCCGGGGATAACCTGTTTCTGAATTTTAACTGTATTATACTGGATTGCGCCCGGGTTACATTTGGTGATAATGTGTTCCTTGCGCCCAACGTGCAGTTGTATACAGCTTATCACCCGGTTATCGCTGCCGAAAGGATCAAAGGCCCCGAATACGCGGCACCCATAACTATTGGCAATAACGTGTGGCTGGGCGGCGGTGTAATTGTTTGCCCCGGAGTTACTATAGGTGATAATACTACCATTGGTGCCGGAAGTGTAGTAACCAAAGATATTCCCGCCAATGTTGTAGCTGTTGGAAACCCCTGCCGGGTGGTTAGAGAGTTGTGATTTCGGATTTGGGAATTTCGATTTCGGATTTAGGAAGCTGAGGTCAATCAAGTGTCGGGCCTTAAGATATTTATGCTAAGCCGCAAGGCACTCCCTTTGCGGCTTAGCGCCTTTGCGTGAAATTAATGAAGCAGGCATTGTTTAAACCGATAATACCGGCGATGGCTTTGGGCTCTCTTTTAATAATTTTAATTCGGCAACAATGATAAAGCTTACAATTACCAGGAAAGCCCATGAGCTTATTTTCTGGTAATTGACCACTGTCCATGCATGGTGCTGATAAGCGTAACGCCAGGCCCCAAGCCGTGTAGCTATGTTTTCGGCAAGCCAGATAAAAAAGCCGATGAGCATAAATGACGATATAGCCGGCATGCGGTAAGCGCGACCCTGTAAATGAAAAACTACAACCGAACGCCTGAAAAAATAAAGGATCAATACGCCTATGCCGTAACGGACATCAGGCATAAAATGATTGCTGAAAAAGTTAAGATATATTAAAACGCCTATAGTACGGGCAATGTACCGGTTGGGCCAGTTTTGTATTTGCAGGTTAAGCCTTCGCCAGGCCTGGCACATGTAGCTGGCAACGCTGGCATACATAAAGCCGCTGTATAGCGGAACGCCGCCTACTTTCAGATAAGCAAACTCGGGATAAGACCATGAGCCGTAATGCACTTTAAAAAGTTCCATCGCCAGGCCCAGCAGGTGAAATATACAGATCACCAGTACTTCATCTTTAGTTTCGATCCCGGTATAATATAAAGCGGCCTGGATAAGCAGACAGGCTATCAGCATAAAATCATACCGGGGCAGAATGCCCGTAAACAGGTGCGAAAGCGCCAGCATGGCAAATACCAAAACCGGGAACAGGCAGGAGAGTGCCTGCTGTTGCACAAAGATGCCGAAGTGTTTGATAATTGTTTTCATGGATCAGTTTAAAACGTATGCCTGGTCCATTCCCTGGATCTGAACTTTGTATTGCTCTGGCAAAAGGGCATCTCTCAAAAACTTTCCGGGTTTAAGGTTTTTTACTGCCTTGTATACTTTTAATACAGGCCAAAGCCAGGCTATTTTACCCAGCGGCAGTTGTTGACTGATCTGTGCCGGCACGGTTAGTAATTGTGCCTGCTTCAAAATCTGGTAGCGAACAATGCCAAGGTGTTTTTTGTATTGATGATACAGGTCGATAGTAAAAGCGCTGTTAACGAGATTGCGTTCAATATGTTCTTTGCGCATTTGCAGGTAATGAGGATAATCTGTTGGCAGGTTGGTTAGCTGCATCCGTTTGCCAACTTTGTAAAACACGTTAAACACTTCGGTTTTTTCGGCTGTGCTCAAGGGGCTTTCCAGTAGCTCATGTGAACGGATGGACAGATCGATAAGGAGGAACAGTACATCCCGATAAGCCCAGTCGGGTATTTGAGAGCCGCGGGCGCTTTCAACTCCTTTATGTATCGCATTTATTTTATCAATTGCCTTTAACGCCGCTTCACGCTCCGAAAAAAGGATCTGCCGCGAATAAGCAACGGTGCTGAACAGGCGGGCCAGGGGATCGGCCGGGAGCTTGCCCGTGAAATAGAGCCAGTCGACAGCCTTATTTAAAGCAAATTCGGCTGCGGCCCCGGCAAAAATGAACAGGATGGTATCTGCCTTGCCCCAAATTTTGCGCACTATCGATTGTTCATCTACAAAAAAATCCATACTATATAATTTTAGTTTTTGGTAAATTATTGGGCTGACTATAAATCAGCTCGATGATCATCACTATGGATATACCTATTGTGTAACACAGCATATCACCCCATGAAAATGAATGCCCAAGCAGTATGCCTGCCACTTTTGAGTTTTGTAAGCCCAGGTGGCTAAGTAGATTAAAGTATTGCGATATCTCAACTATATATGAAAAGATCAGTGTGCCGACGGCTGTTTTTAGCCATGGTGTGTTTAAGAAGCTTTTTATAAGGCAATAGATAAGGATAACTACTAAAAGATCGCCTCCGAAAGGGCGGATAAGCCGATCATGCAGATATATGCCGATAAATACTTCGGTTATGAAGAGGATCAGCGTTAAAATGAGATATGATCTATTTAACTTCATTTTTATTAAAAGTACTTTGTATTTCAAAGTTATTGAAATGTTTTAAATTTGCAATAGGGGTGGGGAAGTTTTATTTGGAGGGTGATGTGTTTTCCTTATTGGGCTGACTAATATTTAATTACTAATTTTTGTGGCTTTTTTTTAATGTTTAAAACTTTTATACTAATTTTTGTAGTTTTAAAATGGCTATTGGTATACTTGCATGCTAATTAAGTACATATTTTAGAGCAGACGTATGGTAAATGCAGTTTTTGAATTTGAGTTCAATAATCAGGTTATTGAGTTTGATATAAGCGATAAAGATTTAATGATAAACGCCACAGAGATGGGCAAGATCTTTGGAAAAAACCCGACCGAGTTTTTAAAGCTGAAACAAACCAAAGATTTTATTGAAGAGCTGAAAAATTTGCCATTGCCCTTTAACGAATCGAATTTTGAGGGTAACCATGTCAATACTCAGGCCGATTTAGAATCAATGATATTTGTGAATAAGATAGACGGACTTTGGATGTGCGAGATTCTGGCGCTAAAGTTTGCCGGTTGGTTAAACCCCAAATTTGAGGTTTGGGTTTACAGCACTATCCGTGAGTTTTTACCTAATTTAAGAGATAACAATGAGGCTTATAAACAAATTGTAAAGTTTGAAGATCAGTTGGATAAGCTGGTTAAAAAATTGCAGGGTAATGCCGATTTCCAGTCTTATATGCTACTGCAGGAGAAATTGAAAAAGCTTCCTTACCGGATCAAAAGAAACAACCAGGCCACTTTGAGGCAGTACAGGCAGTTGAAAGCAATATAATTTACAGGAGAGGGGGGATTCTCTTAGCCTTCAGGGAAATCGCTTTTAAAACACGTGGCACCTAACGGAGCCAATATACTGGGGACAAAATGTCTATAAACACGATACTCCTACGGAATGTCTATCAATTGCTTTAAACTCCGTAGGAGTATCGTGTTTATAGGAAACAAAATGGAAACTTTAAGGCTCCGTTAGGTGCTGCGTGTTTACTATTGATTTTAAAAGCGGTTTCTCTACCTCGGCCTATTCTCTTTCTCCCTGCTCAATATTTAATACCCCATTTGCTAACCCAATGTCATTAAATCACTGTTGCTTTAGTATTAAATAATTGTAATCCTATTTTTTTTACTTTCGCTTCTTATTAGCTCCCCGGGGCAATTAGGTTTGATCTTTTCCTGCCGGTCAAACCTTTGGGGAAACTAAAAGCAACGCGTTTTCATGGAAAGTAAATTAAGGTTGGCCGAATATAAAGTGCTTTTATACAGGCTGTTTTTAGGGTATTTGTTTTGTTTTATTGCAAGGGTATTATTCTTTGCTTTTAATACGCACCTGTTTGCTGTGGATAGCTTTTGGGCACTGCTCAAGCTATGCTACTACGGTATGGCCTTTGATACCACAGCCCTGCTTTATATCAATAGCCTGTTCATTCTGCTTAGCGTTTTACCGCTAACTGTAAATACCCATCCTAAGTTTCAAAAGGGGATGGCTGTTCTGTACTTTATTACCAATTTGCTTACCTACGCTACCAACTTTGTTGATATCATTTACTATCGCTTTAGCCAGGTGCGTTCAACCAAGGCTACGCTTGATGTACTTGCCGATGAAAATAACAAGAAACTGTTGTTTACCCACTTTTCTGAAGCCTACTGGTATGTGATCATCATATTTATTTTGTGTTCTGTTTGCTGGATCTGGCTATATAACCAGGTGAAGCTGAAGCCAGTCGTTGTAAAGGATAAGAAAGTCTATTTTTTATCATCTATAGTGTCATTCCTGCTGATCCTCACGCTGGTTATTGGAGGCATCCGGGGCGATTTTGCGCACAGTACCCGGCCTATTAACATGGTTGATGCCTACAAGCACATCACCGTACCTAATCAAGGCGATATTGTTTTGAATACTCCTTTTGCCATTTTCAGGACATTGGGTACTAATAATTACAAACTTCAACATTGGGTGGACGAAACATACATCAGCAGCAATATCAAGCCCATAAAACACTATAGCACCAAACCCGCCAATAAGCCCAATGTGGTGATCATTATACTGGAAAGCATGTCCCGTGAATACTGGGGCAGCATGAACCGCGATGTTAATATCCCCGGCTTTAAATCATACACGCCGTTTTTGGATTCGCTCTCCAACAGCAGTCTTATATTTACTAATGCCTATGCAACCGGCCGGCAATCTATTCACGCTGTATCGTCGGTAATAGCGGGGATACCGTCGTTTCAGAATGCTTTTA
>NZ_DASVOB010000226.1:0-8080 GCF_036383575.1 Mucilaginibacter sp. | reverse complement strand
ACAAACGCCGCTCCACTCAAACCAGTATGGATAATGTTTCGGCCGAGGCCAATGCAGCTGCAAAACAGATTGGCGAGCTGATGCGCGCCGGTAAAAAAGAAGAAGCCGAAGGCCTTAAAGGTAAAACAGGAGCCTGGAAAGAAGAAATTAAAAGACTTGGTGACTTACTTACCATAACCGAGGAAGAACTATATCAAAAATTAGTATTGCTGCCAAACCTGCCGCACAGTTCAGTACCGAAAGGATTGACCCCTGAGGATAATGAAGTAGTATTAGAGAACGGCATAAAACCAGAACTGCCTGCCGATGCTTTGCCGCATTGGGAGCTGGCTGCTAAATATAACCTGATTGATTTTGAACTGGGTGTTAAAATAACGGGAGCAGGTTTTCCGGTATATAAAAACAAAGGCGCCAAACTGCAACGCGCATTGATCAATTATTTTATTGATGAAGCTGAAAAAGCAGGTTACAGCGAAGTAAGTGTACCGCTGATGGTGAATGAAGCTTCAGGTTTCGGCACAGCACAATTACCTGATAAGGAAGGACAGATGTACCACGTGGGTATTGATAACCTGTACCTGATCCCTACCGCCGAGGTACCTATTACAAATTTGTACCGTGAGGTGATATTGAAAGAAGATCAATTGCCGGTGCGTAATTGCGGTCATACACCTTGTTTCCGCCGTGAAGCTGGGTCATATGGTTCGCACGTTCGTGGTTTGAACCGTTTACACCAGTTTGATAAAGTGGAGATAGTAACCATAGCCCATCCGGACAAATCATACGAAATATTGGAGCTGATGAGCGGCCACGTACAGGGTTTATTGCAAAAATTAGGCTTACCATATCGTGTATTGCGTCTTTGCGGTGGCGATATGGGTTTTGGATCTGCCTTAACTTATGATATGGAAACCTGGAGCGCAGCACAACAACGCTGGCTGGAAGTTTCATCAGTGTCAAACTTTGAAACCTTCCAGAGCAACAGGCTTAAATTGCGTTTCCGCAATGCTGATGGTAAAACACAACTGGCGCATACACTTAACGGCAGTGCATTGGCCTTACCGCGTATTGTAGCCACCTTGTTGGAGAATAACCAAACTGAAAAAGGTATTAAAGTACCGGAGGTATTGGTGCCTTATACTAAGTTTGAGTGGATTGATTAGCCCCCAGGCCCCCTAAAGGGGGAGTTTTGAAAAGCATAAGGCCCGGCAGGTTCATCCTGCCGGGCCTTATGCTTTTTTCTTGCACTCGTTTTCAACGACAAATGTTGGGAAGATGAAAGTTACCTGGACAAACAAAAACCATGTCATTGCGAGCGCAGCGTGGCAATCTCGTAGCCAATGCATGTCCGATCTGCATAGCTACGAGATTGCTTCGTCGTTCCTTCTCGCAATGACATGGTTTTTTAAACAACATTCCAAGTGATCCTCATCTTTTCAATATCTGTGGTTTTCAACGAGTGCTTAATATGGGTTTGCGTTTGTAACGCGACTGGCGATGCAATCGCCAAACTGGATTAAGCGCTCATTACAAATGAGCGCAAGTTGTACACCGGGGGTGATATGTCCATCGGTATCCTAATATTAAAGCCAAACCACTTTTTGAAAACTTTCATGTTCGCGGCCGATGATATCACGGTATAGATCAGGCTTCCTGGCCTGGATGTAGCGATGGCCGCCGGCTTTTGTCAATTTATCGGGTGTTAACTCAGCTATTGTAAATTCGTTTTCAAGCGATCTGCATTCGCTCATAATATCGCCGTAAGGATCAATGATCATGGAACATCCGTTTTTTAGCTGATCATCGTCCATACCTATAGGGTTGGAGAATATGGCATAAACCGCGTTATCATATGCCCGCGCTGGCAACCATTTCATCAGCCATTGCCTGCCTTTAAGGCTGTCGAACTCCTGCCGGAGTAGTTGTGCATTTGCCTCTTTATTTTTCCATAGTTCAGGGTCAACAAAACCGGCTCCAGGTCGGGTTGACGGCGTACACATGGTAACGTGCGGCATAAAAATTACCTGTGCACCAAGTAAGGTAGTTGCGCGTACATTTTCAATTACATTATTATCATAGCAAATAAGGATCCCGCATTTCCATCCATACAAATCAAATACGGTATACGCAGTGCCCGGTAAAAGATGCGGATTAATAAAAGGATGCAATTTGCGGTGTTTGGCTATCAGTCCGGTTTTATCAACGCATACATAAGCTTTAAATAAGTTATCGTCTTTGTCCTTTTCAAACAGACCGGCCAGTATAGCGATATCATATCGCCGGGCGTATTCGATTAATGCGGCGATGCTCGGCCCGGCAGGGATCTCTTCGGCCAGCTCAAGCATCTGTGCTTTGTTTAGCGTGCGTGCAAAGGTATAGCCTGTTATGGAACATTCATGAAATGCTATTGCTTTTGCTCCTTTTGCGGCGGCATCCGCTGTCATTTGTTCAATAACCGATAAATTATAGGCTTTATCACCGCTTTTATTTTCAAACTGTGCGGTGGCGATTGTTAGATTTTCCATATGCTGATCATCGTTTTTCATTTCAAAATTATCCGAAGTATGGCGGATAGCATTGTAAAAAACCGACAATTGCCATTTAAGCGAGGGGCATAAAGTTTATAGCCAGCAGCTTGTGATTGGCCCTGTATTGCAAGGGGGTAATACCGGTATGCCTCCGGAAAAAATTATTAAGATGGGCCTGGTCATAATACCCGCAGGCATAGCTAAGTATGCCTACCTCTTTTACCGAAGGCAGCTTTTGAAGCTGTTTGAGATAGTTTTGAAATTTAACAGTATCTATAAACTTTTTAGGGGAGATGCCTACCTGCTCACTGAACTTGCGCTCCAGTTGCCGTTCAGTTACAGGCAGCACATCCAAAAGGTTTTTAACATTAATGATGCCTTTGTGTTTATGGACAATACCTATCGCCTCGTCAACTATGTCGTGCCTGCTACAAGTCGCGGATATTTTTTTCAATAAAAACTGTTCGGCGAGGGCTGCCGCTTCGGGAAGGCTGGCTGCGTTTGCAAGCTGGTCTTCCAAATCACAGGCTTCCTGCCCAAAAAGCTCTTTCAGTTGTACGATGCTGTCAATCAGTTCATACGCGGCTATTCCAAGCAATGGCAAAAGCACATTGGGCTGCAAAACAACAATCAACATAGCCAGGTCATCGACAGAGCGGATATCATTATAATGAGTGATCTGACCATAAACAAAGCTTTTTGGCTGGAAGTAGGCTCTGGTATGGCGTTGGTCATATTGCAGTAATGGGGCTTTTAAATGAAAAACTATCCCCGGATTGCCATCGGAAAACAGACGGTAATTTAAAGCGATATCGTTTTTATGCTCTATAATTAAATAGTGCTTAACAATAGCCGAGAGCAAAGGATGGGGTGCTATTTGCATTATAATATTACAAGCATGATAAAGATAATCATTATTGCCCCGTTATGAGCGTAACTCCGTTCCTGACCCATTTGCTGCTCCTGCTTTTAGGGAGCCGACGCTCAATACTTCCTATACACATTATACAGGATATTCAGATCCAGCTGCGTCATCACCGGAGTTTCGTCAGTTTGTACAAAGTGGCGTTTAAATGCAACAATGGCCACAGGCAGGTTGCTGATATCATAGCCGATGAGCTTAAGCGCAGTAGCATAATCAAAATTATCAGGTGGAAGCTCAAGCAATTCTTCGCGCCAAAAACCGAAGCCTTTTGGGGCTAATAGTTTCCATGGAAAAAGCGGCCCCGGATCTGGTTTACGCAATGGTGCTATATCCTGGTGACCAATAAAATTAGCCTGCGGAATGTTATAGGCTTTCTTTAATTGTGCCAATAAAGCCAGCAAGCTTTTAACCTGTACATCGTTAAATGGCTCGTGGCCGTTATTGTCAATCTCAATACCTATAGAGCAGCTGTTCATATCAGTGATGCTGCCCCATTTGCTGATGCCGGCATGCCAGGCCCGAAGGTAATCATTAAGCATATGGTACACCTTACCATCTTTGCTTACAACATAATGCGCGCTCACCTGCGGTTTTACCAGCGTAAATGTAGTTAGGGTTTGCTTAACGGAATCCTGCGCGGTATAGTGAATGATCACATAGTTGGGCTTGCGCAGGTTAAAGTTAACCGTACCCACCCATTCTGACGGGATAGTCCCGCCGGCGCTATCAACCAGCATAGCAGGCTGTTCGCGCGTAATTACATCAACTAACGAGTCGGTTTGGGTATGATATACTTTATTGGTTGCAGCGTATGGCGGTTGTATTTTTGGCGAGCATGCGTCCAGCAGGATTGCCGAAGCGGCGAGTAATAAAATGTGTATATTTTTCAAACCTTGATACGCTTGATTTAAGGATTTATCCTGATGATTTAAACAAGTATACAAAAAACCTTGATTTGCCTGATTAAAAGATTATCTGATTTCATTATCTGTCATGTAATCCTAAAATCAAGTGTTTCAAGGTTCAAAAAGAAGCTGCCCCTTTGCGAGACAGCTTCTCATAAATTTATATTTTCAGCAGTGTTATATAGCCGTAGACCGCCTTATTAAGCCTAACAGGAGCGCGATAATGGCTATGACCAGCAAAATGTGGATCAGGCTGCCTACTGATGTGAAAAATACGCCTATTGCCCATCCTATTATAAGGATGACTGCAATCATATACAGGAGTGAGTTCATGATAATTTGTTTTAATTAATGATTTTCATAGATATTAGTATAATAGGGGCAGGGCCCAAAAAGTTTTAAAATTTGTTCCTTTTTAGGGGCGATGGCCCTCATTTACAGCTATATTTTGTAATGATCTATTCCCGGTGTATCTTTAAGCACCTTACCTCATGAAAACGATGAAATATCTTTTACTGCTTATCTGCCTGTTGCCGGCCACGCTTGTTACAGGCCAGTCAAAATTGCCTGTGATCAGGGCGACATCGAAAAAAGTAGCCATAAACGATGGTGGATTTTTAGATAAAAATGCCTGGTCGCTTTCACCCAAAACGCGACCGGATATTTATACTGCCGATAGGACGAGGGCAACAAAATGGGTTACTTTTTATACCGATATCGATTCGATAAGGGTAAAAGTTAAACCCGGTACCCGATACAATTTCATTATTCTGCTTAACGGCAAGGATTCGTGCTATACGCAGATAGCAAGTGCTATACCCCCGGTAGGTAAACAGGATGCTGCTAAAAACGATACTATCCCATTTAAACTTACAGCATACAGCGCTATCGCGGTGAAGGCTGTTATGAACGATACAGACACGCTAAACCTGCATTTTGATGTAAGCTCATTTGATTTTCATTTAACAAGGGATGCTATCATAAAAAAGACAAAGCTGCTGCCCAACCATGCCGATGTTTTGGCCGGTACCGCAAAACCTAATTTTAATGAAATGAACAAGGCCATGAAGCTACAAATAGGTACAGCGGTTTGGCGTAACCAGGAGATGTTGCCTACAGGCTTAACCTCCTACGGAATGGACGGCCGTTTGGGCTGGAACCTGTTTGAAGGGAAGCAGGTAGAGGTTGATTATGATAATAATCGTATTATCATTTACTCCAAAATGCCCAAAGGTTTAAAAGGGTACGAGCGGTCGAAGATCGGGTTTATTCATTCTTACGGTTATGCTACTGAGACATTTGAAATAGGCGGTAAAAAATATACCGGAAAATTTTCGATGGACACAGGATCTGATCAGTCCATTATTTTGGATAGCAGCTGGGTGGCCAGAAACAATTTTCCGACTGATTTAAAGCTGATCAAATCCTCAACGATAAGCGACCCTACCGGCAAAAAATACCAGATGAAAATAGTAGAGGCCCCCATGATCAGGCTCAACGGGTTTCCTGTTGCCAACGTGCCAACAATTATTTTAGGCAGCAAAAACCCGGTAGGCTTTGAAATGAACTACTTTGGAAATGGTCTTTTGAAAAGGTTCAACATGATCCTTGATTTCAAGAATGATTACCTGTACCTGAAGCCGAATAAACTATCGACAGCTAAAGACAAGGCTGATTCATAAAAAACGGCCGCAAAGAAAATTCTCCCGCGACCGCTCTTAAAAAACTAATAAATGGTTAAGCTTTTTCTGCTTTGGATGCCTGGTTGATCCCGGCTTCGGCAATTTGGGTGAGCAGGCTGTCGCAGGTTTTTTCTTCCTGCAAGGTTGAATCAAGCAGTTCGGCTGCATGATCATATCCCAGTACACTGGCCAAAGTGCGAAGGGTGCCATACGATGCAATTTCATAATGCTCAATTTTTTGCGCTGCCGAAATAATACCGGCGTCGCGGGTGATACTGCCTTTTTCGGTTTCGGATACAATTTCTTCGCCTTCTTTGATCAGGCCGGCCATGGCTTCGCATTTTACGGCTACCGCTTTTTGACCTATCGAAGCGAAAGCATCCTCCAAACGGATGATCTGACGCTCGGTTTCGGCCAGGTGGTTTTCGATGGCTGAGCGTAACTCATCGGATGTTGCCGCTTTAGCCATTTTGGGCAATGCTTTTGAAAGATGTTTTTCGGCCCAATAAATGTCTTTTAATTCATCAATAAATAATTCGTTCAGAGCCGATTCCTGCACATTGGCAGTTTGTTCGGGTGATTTTACTTTTGTGGTTGCCATTGGTAGATGTTTTAATGTTTTATATAATAGATACTGCAAACACAAAGCCAAAATTGTTCTTTTGATAATTAAAATTAATTATTAGGATAATTTACTTGCGTTTTAATTCGAATTTCTATCTCAGCAGAAAGCCGGGATGTTGATTGCCTACAACTATAAGTTCTAAAAAGCACACAGCGTGACTCATTTTATGGAATGCAGTTGTCAATTTCAAACTTACGGCTCCGACCCAATACCATTCTCACCCAAACAAAACCACGCCTTTTTTATTTACAAGCATACCAGTGGCTTAGCAATTAATTGTAGCCTTGCTGTTACATATTAAACTAAACGCACGTTACCTTAGTCATACCATCAAATAAAATACACATGAAAAAGCTATTTATCCTTGCCGCACTATTAGCAACTACTGTTGGAGCATTTGCCCAAAACGTTGATCTTAGGCGTAAAATTGAAGTTACCGGTATTGCCGAACAGGAAGTTACTCCTGATATTATAAACGTAACCATATCACTACAGGAATACATGGACGGCAAAAAACACATTGCCATTAATGATCTGGAAGATCAGCTAGAAAAAGCCGTTAAAGATGCCGGCATCCCATCGTCAGACTTTACAGTGAACAATGTATCGGCCTGGAACAATACTTATCAAAAGAAAAAAGCACCCGACTTTTTGGCCAGCAAACAATACGGCCTGCGCGTGCGCGATTTGAACAAGTTTAACCAGATCATGTCGAAAATTGATCCTAAAGGCATCCAGTCGACCAATATTGAAAGCTATGACTATTCAAAAATGGCCGATCTGAAACGTGACTTGAAGGTCAAAGCCCTGCTTGCCGCCCGCGATAAAGCAACTTACTTGTTAGCAGCCCTTGGCGAAAAGGTTGGCAGCCCTATTAATATTACCGAAAGTGATAACAGCAGCTTTCCACAACCACGTGTTTATGCAAACACAATGATGTTTAAAGCATCGGCCGATAGCAATGTTGGTGATTCGGATATCAGCTTCAAAACCATTAAGCTGAACTTCCAGATACAGGCTGTATTTGAGATAGTAAAGTAATCGCCTCGCCCCCCGGCCCCTAAAGGGGGAGAAAAAACTTTAAGGCCTCGTTCAAACAAACGAGGCCTTTTTATTATTTTGCTTAAGGCTCCCCCTTTAGGGGGCCGGGGGGCATATGCAATGGTTTGGACGACGCGAAAGCGATAATGTTGATGATGAACGGGGTGGCGGAGGAGGCAGGTTAGCCATAGGCGGCGGTGTGCTTGGTCTTATAGCGGCTGCTATTTATTTTTTTACCGGGGTTGATCCATCGGCTGTGCTTAATCAGGTGGCGACCAATCAGCCAGCCCGGCAGGAGCAAACCGCTAATAACGGCCCCGAAGACGCAGGCAAGCATTTTGTACGCGTAGTGTTGGCTGATACGGAAGATATCT
>NZ_DASVOB010000225.1:0-8958 GCF_036383575.1 Mucilaginibacter sp. | reverse complement strand
TTGTTTGCTTTTCTTTTCTCTTCTTCTCTCCGCTTATGTAGTTTTTAACTGAGAGCTATTGCCACTAACGTTGGTCAAATTTCTTTTTTGAGTTTTCCAGGAGGCTTTTGTTGTATTTCTCCAATAATTCTATGTATTTGTCCCGCCAGTAAGAATCTTCCATCTCATCTGTGTGATAATCTGGTGTTTGATAACCCTGATTTTTAATATTGTCAAATTCACCTTCCGTAAACAAATGAGGAAATTCAACTGAAAAATCATGTTTCAGGCAAAGTCCTATTTTGTATATGATTTTCGGCTTTAAGTATTTTTGATTAAACCAGTAATAAACGGAGCGTCGGTTAACGTTAGTGAATCGTGCTATTTCGCTTATGCTGCAGCCTTTGCGTCTAACCACTTTTTCCACTATTTCGCCATGGTGCAAATCCATAAGTTTTTGTAAGATAAGTTTTGAACTGCTTAATAACAATCTTAATCGCAATTAAGTTGATAATTATTAAAAAATATAAGTAACAAGTTAATAATACATCTTAAAAAATTAACTCGCAACATTTAAACAAATTTGATCTACGTTTACCTTTACGGTTAAAACGCAGTTAAGCTGTTCAATGGTCATTAATATGGCTTTGCCCATAATCTGAGTAACCACCCCCTGGTAGTTATATAGTAAGCCATCTTTTATTTTAACCTTATTGCCAATGTTTAAATTCTGTATGCTGATAAGTTCAACTTCCGAATAGGTATCAACTATTGATCTTATCCGTTCAATTTCCAGGTCATTTAATATCACAGGCGCTCCGCAATGGGATACAAAATTTATTACACCAGGAACCTGCTTTACTTTAAGCTGTTCGCTTGCATTTACCTTGACAAAAACATATGACGGAAACAGTGGTGTCTCTATCATTTTATTTCTATCGGCCCATTTTTTTAGTGATTTAATCACCGGACAAAAAGAAATAATGCTGTTATCGTTTAAGGTTCTGTCTATTTTTTTCTCAAATCTGGACCTTGTATATACAACCATCCAATTTGGTGATGTGGGCTTGAGTAAAACGGCGTTCTTCATCATAGTTATTTGAGTGCTGTTTTTATTCGTTTGAAAATGAGGTAGATAATCAAACTAATGTTTTTCAATTTATAATGCGTTATTTTCATAAAAATCGCCAATTAGTTTAATAATTCGCATAGTCCCGCACAACTTGTTCCCAAATTGAGAAAAAAGTGTGGTGTAAAAGTCAGGCTGGGTAGAGGTTATATTTAGCCGCTTACGAGTCTCCCGGGCTGTTGATTATTAACTAAAGGGAAGTTGCAGGAGTAAAAAAATTAATGAATAGTTATTCGAAAGGTGGGTTTAATCAATAGTTTGTTTTTATGGCCTTTGTTTTCTTTTAAATTAAATAAAGCTACCTGTATAGCATGTTGTGGATATTGTTCAGATACCTGTTTTCGTGCTGGTTTTGCCATACGTAAATGGTTGTTCGTTTGTTACAAGAATGTGAATAATATCTCACTTTTGTACGATTTGAAACAATCGGCCATTTCGTTGATGATAAATAAATTATATGGGTAATTTTGTATCAATGTGTTAAATAAAATTCATGTTTAATTAAACATTGATAATGAATTGTTAAAGATGCACAGTAATTTTTAATTGAAAATAGTCATTGTAAGTGAAATGGCGAAGCTATACTCAATTATCAATTAATATCTCTCACCAATTAGATAGTTATTGCAACCACAGTTTTTACAATGATTTGCTTTTTAAAGAGTATAAGCTGCCGTGCTCGGGTTTAATACTGGTGTGATAATAAATTAACTTTAAGTGAATTAAGATCGAAGTATAACAGGATCCTGAAATAATAAGGTTCTTAATTCCCTCGCTGATAACTTAATCAAATGAATAGGCCAAACGCATCGAGCAAAAAGATATTAGTTATAGGCATCAACTTTTCTCCTGAATTGACGGGCATCGGAAAATATACCGGAGATATGGTTGATTGGTTTGTTGATAATAATTACGAATGTACAGTAGTAACAGCCTTTCCGTATTATCCGTTCTGGAAAGTACAAGCACCATATTTAAATAGGTTTTATAAACGGGAGGTATTAAAAAACGGTAAGCTTACCATATATAGGTGCCCCTTATATATACCTGAAAAGCCCGGTGGTTTAAAACGATTGATCCATGAGGCTACTTTCTTTCTATCGGCCTTTTTTACACTTATCTACTTATTGTTCAAACCTAAAAACGATTACATTTTTTGTGTAGCGCCACCTTTTCATTTAGGTTTCTTAGGGCTGTTCTATAGGTTTTTTAAAAGAGGAGAAATTATTTACCACATCCAGGACCTCCAAATTGAAGCAGCCAGAGATTTGAATATGCTAAAATCAAAAAAGGCATTTAAAATCTTGTTCGGGATGGAAAGGTTTATCATGCGGAAGGTTGATTTTGTAAGCTCTATCTCAAAGGGGATGCTTAAAAAGATCAGCTATAAAATTAATCGTGAAATATCATTTTTTCCTAATTGGGTTGATACAGATGCCTGTTATCCTTTAAGTAACTGCACCGAATTAAAATTGATGTGGAATTTTAATGCGAATGATAAAGTGGTATTATATTCGGGCAGCATTGGTGAAAAGCAAGGAATTGAAGCTATTTTAGATGTGGCAGAAAAACTACGGACGGTTAAGTTTATAAAGTTTGTGATCTGCGGAACCGGCCCTCATAAAGATAAGCTCATTCAGCGGGCTAAAGCGCAACAGCTTGATAACGTGAGTTTCTTCCAGCTCCAGGAACGCCATTTATTTAACAGCTTCTTGAATATGGCCGATGTTCACCTGGTTTTGCAAAAAAAGAGTGCTGCCGACCTGGTTATGCCATCAAAACTTACCACCATTTTGGCTGTTGGCGGCTTAGCGCTGGTAACGGCAGACCAGGGAACCACATTATATGAGGTGATAAATGATAATAATATGGGCGTCGTTATTCCGCCTGAAGATATTGATCATTTGAAAAATGCTATCCTTAACTGCTGCACGTCTGACAATGCTGAAATTAAATTGAATGCCCGCAACTATGCCGAAAATCACCTTAATATCAGCAAGGTGATCAAAAGGATGATGTCAAATATGCAGAAAACTGTATATCCAGAACCCAAAGGAATTAAATATTTAAGATTGGACAGGGATTCGGATCAAAAAATTGGTTAACGATAATATTTACACTGCATCTTCAATATGGAAACGGGATGCAGGGCCTGATAGCGAGATTTCGGGTTGTGAGTATAAATAATTAGAAGATGAATATTCATACACAGTAACATTGTTCAATAAAACTGAGATGCTTTCATCCTTGGTTTCAAAAGATTTAACCTCACCCAAAAATGTAAGATTGACGTTCAGATCTGTTATATATATCTTTTTTGTAACGGGCTCACTCATAGTTTAATTATTGGCGCAAAGAAAATAAAATTTTATGTCAATCTTTTTTCGGATAAAAAGAAAATGATTGTTTTTTAATAGAATCTTATGTGATTGTTTTTTAACGAAATATATATAAAGGCTACGAAATGCCTGTTCAATAATAACACCTGCAAAACCTAACCTGTGTGAAAATAATATTTATTGACGATGAGCCAATTCAACATTTTATCATTCAACGAATGATTGAAACTTATTTATCATATCTGCCATCAACTAAATATTATTTTGACGCTACAAAAGTTCTTGAATTTTTGACCGAAAACAAAGCCGATAGTGATGAATTACCCGATATGATATTTGTTGATATTAGTATGGATATCATGACCGGCGCAACATTCCTCCATAAATATAGCAAGCTGAGAGGCCGTTTATCTAAAAAAATAGATGTTTATATTATGTCATCGTCAATTGATCCATCTGATCTGGCATTGTCAAAAAAATACGATTTTGTTTTAGATTATATCATAAAGCCCTTAACCAAAGTTACACTCCGAAAAATATTAGAGCCTGCGTAATTAACAAAAGCCCCGGCTGTTTAACAGCACGCCATACTGCCATCGATAAAGATTTTATCCTTGCTTTTTTTTAAGGTGGTTTCTCCCAAACTAAATAATGGAGTTGAAGAGGTATAATCGTAAACTTCAATATTTAGGAGAGTGGCAATAACATTATCATTCACTTCTTCATAAGATTTAAGGAAGCCTGCAAAGGTCAGATTTTGTTCAAGATCGGTTAAGTAAATTTTCTTTTGAGAGGCTAACGTCATTGCAAATATGCTTTTGAATAAAGAGTGAAATGTATTTGCGTTGCTATACGGTTTTTGCCCAATAATGTTGCAACAAATATTCTATCATTTAACGTCGCTGTTCAACTATCCACACCCTGCTAACAGCTAATACCTTTTTTTAAGGTGCCGGAGTAAATATTCAAGGCCCTTCTTTTTTAAGAAATAATTAAAATCAATTATGATGAAAAATCAATTATTAACAACTTTTTTAGTTTTAATGGTGCTGCTTACGTCTTGTGCCAGCTACAAGGAGAATATTTATTTCCATGGGCTGGAAAGAAACCCGGAGATGAGTTATAAGATCACAAACTTTTCGCCCCCAACAATACAGCCTGGCGATGTTTTGGCATTAACTGTTAAAAGCTTAAATGCCGATGGTTCGGCTATTTTTAATACCGGTGCGCCGACTACTTCAGCTAAAGGTAAAGATGGAGCTGCCTCCGCATCTTCCCCAAGCGATGGTTACCTGGTAAATAAAGACGGTGAAATCCAGCTGCCTTTAGTACATGGCGTTAAAGTAAGCCAGCTTTCGCTTGAAGAGGCTGCTGCAACCATTAAAAGCAAAATAACACCCTTTTTGAAAGAACCGGAAGTATCAGTTTCTCTCTTGAATTTTAAAGTTTCAGTTTTAGGTGATGTAGCGCACCCGGATGTACTTTCTGTTACTGATGAACGGTTTTCAATTACAGATGCACTTAGCCGCGCGGGTGATCTTACCCCAACCGCCAATCGTAAAAATATTTTATTGGTTAGGGAAGTTGATGGCAAACGGAAATATATAAATATTGATATCACCTCCCCAAGGTTATTCGAATCGCCATACTATTATCTTAAAAGTAACGACCTGTTATACGTTGAACCTGGCAAAGATAAGTTTGCAAGCCAAAGCACTACATTCAAAATACTGCCAATTATAATTTCAATAGCCTCGCTGATATTGGTTACCTACCAGGTAACTAAATAAATACCTTAAAAGTTATCTCAATAAATAAAAATAATATGGAGGTTGTTAATTCTAATGATTCAGGGTCGGCCAAAGTCAGGATCTTTTTTAATAAGATCTTGTTTCATTGGCCCTTATATCTAATTTTCCTGGTTTTGTGCTTTGGGCTTGCCGTTTTTTATCTTAAATATAAAAGGCCTGTTTACCAGATATATGCCAAGGTGATGGTTAAAGATCAGCAAAAGGACGCTAACAAGGCCGCCCTTGAAGCAATTAACTTAACCGAAGCTCAAACAGGAATTGATGAACAAATGGGCTTAATGAGTTCAATCCCGGTAACAAGGCAGGTAGTGGAAGATCTACAACTATGGACCACTTACCTGGAACCAACGCCATATTATTCATACAAAGATATTTACAGCACTACCCCGGTGCAGTTTAAACTGATCAGCCGCGGAAAGGGTTCGTTAAATTCAATATTTGATATCGTAATTGAAAGCGACAGCACTTTTTTAATAAAACAGCCTAAGGAAAAGCCCATCAGGTTTGCGTTTCAAAATAACATGGTGAATAGTTTTGGTACCTGGAAGCTTGATAAATCAGCCAGTTTCAATCAGTATATAGGCAAAACAATCAGGATAAAGCTGCGTGAAATAGATGATGTAGTAGGATATTATCAAGGTGCTGTTCATGAATCGCCGGTGGCTAAAAGCTCAACAGTTATTTTCAGGCTGGAAGATGAAGTACCTGAAAGGGGGCGTGAAATTGTTGACGATCTTATAAGGGTTTACATGGCTGCTTCGGTTGAAGAAAAACGCCGTTCAACCCAAAACACCATCAAATTTGTTGAGGAACGGTTAGGTTCTATTACCCAGGAACTGAACAACGTTGAAAACAGGTATACCGGTTACAAAAGTGTACGCGGCATCACTGAAATTGCTGATCAGTCGTCTCAGTATGTGGGCGGCGCTCAATCAAATGAAAAACAGCTTAATGATATTAAAATTCAGATAAGTGTTGTGGATGGAGTTGATCGTTACCTTAACTCTGATGATAACAAAGGAAACACCCCGTCAATATTGGGCATAAACAGCCCCGCCCTGCAGGGATATATTGACCGCTTAACTGATTTGCAGTTGGAGCGCACTAAAATGCTGTCTACTTTACCTGAAAGTAATCCTTTGTTCAATCCCATAAATCAGCAGATAGCGTTAACGCGGGCTGCCTTAAGGGAAAATTTAAAAACAACCAGGGCTTCATTATTGGAAACCCAGAGAAGCCTGCAAAGTGTTGGCTCCTCATACCAATCAACCATACGCAGCTTACCCGGCCAGGAAAGAGACCTGAAGGATATTGACCGCATGAAGGGGATCAAGGAAAACTTATTTGTTTACCTGCTCCAGAAAAAGGAGGAGTTGAGCCTGGATTACGCTTCAACTATTTCTGACGCTGTTACAATTGATCAGGCACATAATGGGTCGCAAAGTGCACCAATTCCGGGCTCGGTTTATGCTATGGCGCTTTTATTCGGCCTCATTGTACCTACTGGTATGATATACGGAAGAGATGCTTTTAAAAATAAGATTTCAAGCAAAAACGCCATCATTGAAGGTACAGGCTTGCCAGTATTGATCGAGATCACGGACTCGGATACTACAGACCCTATTGTAGTGCTCAATCAAAAAACCTTTATCGGCGAGCAGTTTAGGGATTTGCGAACCAAGCTGAGTTATTTGCATAATAACAATAATAATCCCGGTAAAACGACACTTTTTACTTCAAGTATATCAGGTGAAGGCAAAAGTTTTGTGTTAAGTAACCTGGGCGCGGTTTTAGCCATTGCCGGAAGAAAAACAGTACTTGTTGAACTGGATTTGCGCAATCCAACCCTGGCTAAGCGGTTTAAATTGAAAAACTCAACTGTTGGGTTAACGGATTATATTATTGGCAATGCAAGTCAGGCACAAATAATTCAAAAGTCAGAGATCTCGGATGATCTGCATATCATTTGCGGCGGGGCGGTTCCGCCTAACCCTTCAGAGTTGCTTGAAAGCAAGCAGCTGGCTAACCTGATCGCCGAGTTAAAATTAAAATATGACCATATCCTTATTGATACTCCGCCGGTTCATATTTTAACGGATGCGATGATCATTTCTCCGATGTGCGATTTATGCCTGTACGTGATAAGGCAGGATTATACCCCAAGCCAGGAACTTGGCTTTATAAATGAATTGCGGGAGGAAAATAAACTGCCAAGAATGAAACTCATTTTTAACGCTGTTAAAAGCGAGTTGCATGCCAATAGCTATATCTACCAAAAAAACAGTTATATCAAGGAACCAACCAGGAGCATGAAAAGTAAATTGAAAAAATTTGCAAGCCGGTTTTAACGCTATTCTTTAATAAACACAGCCAATATCTCAATATGTGCATCACATGCATGACTTCCCCAATTTGCAGCCTGCTATATGAAAAGTTTAACAAGTAACATTGCTGTGAATGGCAGGTTCGAGAAATGGCAGCAATGGACAAAGCTTGTTGCTGTTACATTTTCGGCCCAGGCAGTTATTCAACTGTTGGGCTTATTAACCGGGATACTGATCGTAAGGTTATTGCCTACAACGGAGTACGCTTTTTACACGCTGTCCAATACCATGCTGGGTACAATGACTGTATTGGCTGATGGCGGCATCTCATCAGGTGTAATGGCACAGGGAGGGAAAGTTTGGCGCGATCGTGAAAAATTAGGCGTAGTAATTGCCAGTGGGCTCAAACTGCGTAAAATATTCGGTGTATTTAGCCTGCTGATCTCTTTACCTGTACTATTTTACCTGCTTGTGCATAACGGCGCAACGCTATTAACTTCATGCTTTGTTGTGTTAGCTATCATTCCCTCTTTTTTTGCTGCACTAAGTGATACATTGCTCGAAACTGCCTCTAAACTGCACCAGGGGATAAATAAGCTGCAAAAAAATCAGCTGTCTGCCGGCCTGGGGCGTTTTGTATTAATGGTAGGCTCATTACTTGTATTCCCGTTTACGGCTGTAGCTATTTTAGGGAACGGCATCCCGCGTATGTGGGCAAATGTTCAGCTAAGGAAAATTTCGGCCGAATATGCAGATCCCGAACAAAAATCAGATCCGGCAATTGAAAAGGAAATACTTGCCATAGTAAAACGGTCGCTGCCTGGTGCTATTTATTTTTGCGTATCAGGGCAGATAACCATCTGGCTCATCTCAATATTTGGAAATACACAATCCATAGCCCATGTTGGCGCATTAAGTCGTTTAACCACTGTGCTAACAGTTTTTACCACTCTGTTCAGTACGCTGATTGTGCCACGTTTTGCACGTTTGCCTGAGCAAAAGAAATTACTGGTGCAGCGATTTATACAAATTGAAATTGCGCTTTTGGTGATCAGCTTTATTATAGTGGTTATAGTTCTGTTGTTCCCTTCACAGGTACTTTGGGTATTGGGTAAGGGTTACGCAAATCTCAATAAAGAGATGCTGTTAATTACCATCTCAAGCTGCTTAGCAATGCTTGCAGGCGTTACCTATTCAGTTTTGGTGTCGCGGGGCTGGATCATTAAGCCGGTAATTAACTTAACTATCAATATATTATTCCAACTGTTGTTGGTTGTTACAATGGACCTTTCAAAAACAACCAATGTGCTGATGTTTTCCATAGTCGACTTTTTGCTGGCCTTTATTATTTTAATTACATACTTCATTTACAGGGT
>NZ_DASVOB010000224.1:0-12901 GCF_036383575.1 Mucilaginibacter sp. | reverse complement strand
ATATATGCCTTGTGTTTTTTAAACACAAATTCACTTTCATACCTGGCATTGCGGGCCTAATTCTGATAGTAACGGCGCTTACGATACCGGATCTATTGAATCCCGTCAGGAGGATTTGGGATAAAATGGGCGAAACCTTGGGCATAATCAACACGGCGATCATTCTTTCCCTTATGTTTTTCCTGATCATCACACCTATCGCCTTTTTACTCCGGCTGTTTAAAAAAACAACAATTGAAATGAAAGTCCAAAATCATCTGATAAGCTACTGGCAGCCTTCGGAGCAACCCGAAAAAGGTTCTTATAAGCGACAGTTTTAATTCATTTAAAAATTCAAGATCATGGAAATAATTTTTGAGTTCTTTTACTTCCTGCGCTCACGTAAACGCTATTGGTTATTGCCCTTATTCGCTGTTCTGTTTTTATTGGGGCTTTTACTGGTTTTGGCACAAGGCTCTGTGCTGGCACCGTTCATCTACACTTTATTTTAAGTCCATGTACATCCTGGGAATCTCCGCTTTTTTTCACGATAGCGCAGCTTGTCTTCTAAAAGATGACGTGATTGTAGCAGCTGCTCAAGAAGAGCGGTTCACCCGGAAGAAAAACGATGAGCGCTTTCCAGCCTCTGCTGTGCGTTATTGCCTGCAGGAGGGCGGAATAGGGTTGAATGAAGTTGATTACCTCGTTTTCTATGAAAAGCCTTTTTTAAAATTCGAACGGCTGATAGAAACTTACCTATCCTTCGCTCCAAAGGGCTTCCTGGCATTTATGAAGTCGATGCCGCTTTGGTTAAAAGAAAAGCTGTTTTTAAAAAAGAAGCTATTACAGGAGCTAAAAAAAGCAGATGAATCACTTGATATTCAGAATATTAATCTATTATTCAGTACCCATCACCTGTCGCACGCAGCTTCTGCCTTTTATCCTTCGCCTTTTGATAGCGCGGTGATACTTACAGCAGATGGGGTTGGCGAGTGGACGACCACCTCTGTATCCTTTGGGGAGGGTAATAGCATCAAATTCCATAAAGAAATCGAGTTTCCGCACTCCATAGGTTTGTTATATTCCGCGTTTACATACTATTTAGGGTTTAAGGTAAACTGTGACGAATACAAGGTTATGGGACTGGCCCCTTATGGCGAACCGATATTTGTGGACCTTATATTCAAACACCTGGTAAACCTCAAGCTGGACGGATCCTTCCGGTTAAATTTAAAGTATTTCAGTTATTGTACAGGCTTGACTATGACGGGGTCTGCGTTTGAACAGTTGTTTGGCAATCCGCGCCGTGAGCCGTCGGCTTCCCTCACCAGGTTCCATATGGACGTAGCCAGGTCTATTCAGACTGTCACCGAACGGATCATGTTAATGATCACCTACAGTCTTTTCAGGGAATTTCAGGTGAGTAATCTTTGCCTGGCAGGAGGCGTGGCGCTAAATTGTGTTGCCAATAGTAAAATCCTTCAGCAATCGGGCTTCAAAAATATCTGGATACCACCGGCCGCCGGCGACGCCGGTGGTGCCTTAGGAGCTGCTTACGCAGTATACTACGACTATTTGGAAAATTCAAGGCATGTAACACTCCCGGAGGATAAAATGCAAAATGCCTTGCTCGGGCCATCATTGCAGGATAACGATATTAAAACTGAGCTGGTAAACCAAAAAGTCAAGTTTGAAGAGTTGACTGAAGACAACTATTACAATGCAGTAGCAGATGAAATAGCCAAGGGGAAAGTTGTAGGATATTTCAGAGGCCGAATGGAGTTTGGCCCGCGGGCACTTGGTTCCAGAAGCATACTTGCAGACCCTCGGGATCACCGGATGCAGTCCATACTTAACCAAAAGATAAAATTCCGGGAATCCTTTCGGCCGTTCGCCCCGGCAATTTTGGAAGAACACGCTTCCTCCTATTTTGACATCGTCGATAAAACTCCTTATATGCTGCTGGTCGCTGATGTTGCCAGTGCAATCAGATTTCCTCCTGAAAATCAGGCAGTATACGGATTTGACTTACTGAAGCAAGCCAGGTCAACGATCCCGGCAGTAACCCATGTTGATTTTTCTGCCAGGGTTCAAACTGTCGGGCAGTATAGCCATCCTGATTTTTATAACCTGATCAATGCCTTTTATAAGATTACCGGGTGCCCACTTGTCATCAATACCTCCTTTAACAGGATGGACGAACCAATAGTCAATAGCGTATCTGAAGCGCTGGCCTGCTTCAGGCAAACCGGCATGGATGTTTTAGTGATCGGCAGCTTCCTTATCAGGAAGGAGATGGATTTTGACGATTAATCCCCCATCTCTGTTTTATTCGCAGACGAATATCACAATTGATTAACTACCCATATCAAACAATTAACTCTCTATAAACCAACTTCTTTTATAATTACCTAACAATTATTCCTACAACCTTATTTAACATCGCTCTCTGAATGTTCCAAAGTTTTTGGAGGCGAGCTTTCCATTGTTGACAGGGTATACCATACAGGTTTGTGCCCGATAATTGTAATACGATACGGTAGGACATGTTTAGAAAAATCAACCTTTTTACCCGGCACTACGGATACCCCGGGTAAACGGGCAAATTCGGGTTTAAACAGCTTAACGTTTGAGCCTGGTGTTAACGGTATACAAACCGTTTTCTTAACCGTATCTATCACCAGTTCATTTCGGACTGCTCCCGTCCCATTGACGGTTTGCAGAACGGCATCCGCAGTCATGAATTGACTGATCAGCCTTTTAATTTCTGGTAGCGTAACCGGCATAACAGTGCCATGCCGTGGTTTAAAATTCATGGTCACTTCTTTGTCGATAACCTTGAAGTTTTTTAAATCGGTGGATTTTGTAAACTGGTAAAGGCCGCTGGTATACATATCGTACATCAAAATAAATCCACTGCCGTCATTTAATTTAAAAGTCCCTGCTCCTTCAACCGGGCGTGTAGTTTGCTGCACATACTCGTCACTTTGAAGCTGGTACCCACTGGTTAAGCTTTTTGAAACTGCAATTTTAATTCCCGGTACCCGGTCTTCTGTTTTAAAGAATAAATAATATTTATTATCTTTTTTCTCTATATCGCCGTCTATGCAAGCCGCGTTGTCCGGGCTAAAAAATAGTTGCTTAGGCTCGCCTTCAAGATCGGTAAATTCTTTATTAGCATATATGTAATATATCTTATCCGGAGTACTGCCATGCTTCAAAGAAAAGTAGACCATATACTTTTTAGCAACATCATCATAGATGCTTTGGGGTGCCCACACACGCAAAAGACTATCCTGACCGGCAAAACGTTTTTGAAAATTAATAGCAGAGTAAGACCAGTGGATCAGATCATTTGATTTAAGTAATACCAGTCCACGGTTTGAGTTCCATCCCTTACCTGAAACCATATCTGTTGCAACCATATAAAATGTTTTCCCATCAGCGCAGCGCAGTATATGGGGGTCCCGAACGCCGCCGGTTTCACTGATCACCGAGCTGTTTACAACAGGCTCATTATGGTTTAATGCCAGGTAGTGGTACCCATCCATACTGATAGCGAACCGGATAGCCTCCTCACTTTTCTGATTGCCCGTAAAATAGGCAAATAAGTAGCCTTTATATCCCCTGTTTAAATCGTGATTGCTTTTTTGCCCGAAAACTGCCAATTGACCACTGATCAATAAAAAAACAGTTAAAACAATATTTGTCGTAATTCTTATATAGTTCATTTTCAAGATAAAAAAATCGTGCTTTCGCAGATGCTTTACTGCCTGCGGTTAAAATATAATTATGCTTTTCGGTGATATCGCAATCGTGTGGCAAGTTGCCGAGTATTGCGAATAAAACATCCACTTATTGTAAGCGGTCTAAAATCGGTTTGTCCACCGCCGACAGTTTTTGATTTTCGGGTTTTAGCAATTCAAAAACCAATATCTCATTTTCACCGGTATGCAACCATTCGCGTGGTACATATAGCGTTTGCTGAGGGCCGGTTCGCCAGTACCTGCCTAAGTTATGTCCGTTGATCCAAACAATGCCTTTCCCCCAATCGGTCATATCCAGATAGGTATCCCCTAATGAAGACAATGAAAAAATCCCCTTTTTCATCACAGGTGTATTTAAATCAGCCAAACCGGGTTTAGGCTTGTAACTGCCCACAGTTTTTAATGGCAAAGGAAAGTTTTGCCAGCCCGTTAGTTCGTTAGCCTGAAAAAACACCTTACCCACAATCCCTTTTTTATTCTGCAACAGGTATTTACCAAAATTGATACGACCAAGATTTTCGACCAAAATATCCAATGTTACCTTTCCATCAGGTAAACTGATACTAATGCTATCTGATCCGGTACGACGGTCAAGGTTTCCAACCGTTTTCCCATTGATCATCACTACCGCAAAATCTCTAAGATCTATGACCTTTAATATTCCGGATTTCCCTCCGGGGATTGTTGTCCGATATAACATAAAACCATAATCCAGTTTCATGTCCTCAAAAGTTAATGGTGCCTGGCTGCTTTTATATTCAAGCTTCAAATCATCCAGGCCTGCCACATTTTTAAGCTCAATTTGAGGTATGGCGATGGTTGGTTTAACCGGGGGAACAGGGGGCAGATCAGTACCAGCAGGTAAATGTTTTTGAATTACGTTTCTGAAGGCCCCAAATTTTGGCGTCGGGTTCCCGGCTTCATTCAATGGTGCATCATAATCGTAACTGCTGATCTGCGGTTCAAAGGGGGCCTGGTCGTTATAATTGGCACCATTCATAAACCCTCTTGTAGTACCGCCATGAAACATGTACATATTTATGGAAATTCCAGCCGCAAGTACTGAATCTAATTTACCGGTGTATTGATCTGCCGGTACAGTATGGTGTTTTGCGCCCCACCAATCAAACCATGCCGGGTACCATTCGGCAATGTAGTAAGGCCCTTTGCCATCGTGATTTTGATTGATAAGTTCTTTTACCTTAGCGGGATCGTCTAAGCCGTTCACAGCAGGCAGTAAACCAGGCAGATGGCCTTTTACCAGGTCGGCGGCCGGATCGCAGGTGTATAGCAACCCGTCAAATCCAGCTTCTTTAAACATTTTCTGGTTAATGGCCAGGTAATCCTTATCGGCACCATATGACCCATACTCATTTTCAATTTGCACCATCAAAATGTTGCCGCCATGGTTTACCTGGTACTGGGACAAACGCTTTCCCAATTCTTTGATGTAGCTTTCATATTCGTTCAAATATTGCGGGTTTTTACTCCTTACAACCAATCCGTCCTCATTTTGTAACCAATAAGGATATCCGCCAAACTCCCACTCGGCGCACACATAAGGGCTTGGGCGCAGGGTCACCCATAAACCTTCCTCCTGGGCTATTTTAATAAACTCAACAATATCATTGTTACCGGAAAAATCAAATTGCCCTTTTTGTGGTTCATGCAAGTTCCAAAAAACATAGGTGCCTATGGTGTTAAGCCCCATAGCTTTTGCCATTTTCATTCTGTCGCGCCATGCCTCTCTTGGGATGCGGGGGTAGTGCAATTCGCCGGAGATCATCTGGAAAGGCTTTCCATCTAAAAGGAAATCTTTATCTCCCAAGGTGAATTGATGTTTAGATTGAGCTTTAGCCAGGTTGCCCCCCGTTAAAATGGTGATTACAAAAAAAAGAATAAATGATCTCATTAAAAATATATGACGTGTTATTGATTAAACAATTGGCTTATCTCCGAAAATAGCATCAACGTTGTGGTTATGCTTAGCTGATACTTTGGTTATTGGCTGATGTCGCTAAAATGGATGTAAAATCAATTAATAAAAAGGGGGGTAACCAGCAAAATTGAAGGGGCAAACCGCTAAAAACAGGCTAAAAAGTTCTCTTACCGTTATTTTCGGCCAGGTAAAAAAGGATATCGGCACACTATGACCAATAGATTGCCGGTTGAAGAATGTTTTTTACATTTTCAGACAGAGACAATCAGGCGACTGCTTATAGATTTTATTTTCTTTCAGCCACCTGGTTTACCATAGCGTTTTTAAAGCTCTTTCTGTATTTTTTGATGTATTCGGAAGGTTTTAAATCAAACACTTTTTTAAACTGCTCACGGAAATATTTGATGTCTTTTATTCCTACAGCATAAGCAGTTTCCAGGATATTCAAATCACTGTGTACAAATAACTGTGCGGCTTTTCGTAACCTGATCGACCTGATAAAGCTATTTGCAGACTGCCCTGAAATCATTTTGATTTTTTTATAGATCCCGGAATAGGACATGCTTAATTCAGAGGCAAGGGACTGAAGGTTAAAATCCGGATCTGTTATATGATCTTCAACTATCCGAATGCAGGAGTCCAAAAATCGTTTGTACTCTATCGAGATGCTGTGCGGATTATTGTTCAGCGTAATTTCATTATAAAAATATTGTTGAAGGGTATTCCTGCTTCTGAGCAAACCATTTACCCTCGCTTTCAGGATATCTTTGTCAAAAGGTTTTCCGATGTAATCATCGGCGCCCCCCTCAATACCTTTTAGCTTGATCTCATTTGATGCGCTGGCCGTTAATAGAATTACGGGAACATGTGAGGTTGTCATATTTTCCTTAATGGCTGTACAAACCTCTATCCCTGTCATACCCTGCATCATTACATCGCAGATAACGATATCCGGCCATTGTTCATTAATTATTTTTATCCCGTCCTCACCATTTGACGCAACAAGAACATTATAGTCCAATTTAAATATCTGACGAAGATATTCTCTCATATCCTCATGGTCATCAATAATCAACAACGTTTTTAGTTCAGACAATGGCTGTTCTTCGCCCGGGTCTGCTGCCAACACGATATCATTGGCCGTAGTTTCAGAATCTATCAGTTCCTTTAAAAACTCAGAAGCAGTTGTTGATTGCTCTAAGATCACCTGGTCTTTAAGGTGCGATCTTCCTTTTTTCAAGGTGATGGTAAAGGAGGTCCCCTTTCCTATCTGGCTATGATATTCAACTGTCCCGGCCTGGCGTTCAACAAAATTTTTGACAAGGTAAAGCCCAAGGCCAAATCCTCCTGTTGATGTACTGGCCAGATCAGATACCTGGTAAAAACGACTGAAAAGCTTGTCACCAACTTCAGACGGGATCCCACAGCCAGTGTCCTCAATTGTTATTGATACTGCTTGTTCGGTTTCTTCAGCACAAACGCAAATTTTTCCGTACTTAGGAGTAAACTTCATAGCATTCGAGAGCAGGTTAAATAACACGATCTCGGTCTTTTCTCTGTCTACATAAATATTTAAATAATCGGCTGATGACACGAACTCAAGATGGATCTGTTTCCTCTTCGCTTCGTGAATAAAGCACAGATAAACTTCCTTGCACAGATCAATTATATTAACATTGCTGATCCTCAGCTGATCAGATTCTGATTCGGCCTTTTTGAAAAGAAGCAATTGATCCACCAACCCCAACAGCCGGCGCGCATTCCTGTAAACGATGGTTAAATTGGAAGTATCCATAACCTTCTTTTCGTTATACAAAAGCTCCTTGATGGGGTTAATGATCAAGGTCAACGGTGTTCTGAACTCATGAGAAATATTGGTAAAGAACGCGAGCTTTCGTTCACTGAGCTCCTTTTCCTTTTCACTTTCATAGTGCGCGATCTGAAGCTCGTATTTTAATTTGGCCTGGCGGTCCCTATATAAAAGATAGAGATAAACCAATCCACAAATAATGATAGCGTAAATTGTATACGCCCACCAGGTCCGGTACCATGGTGGGGAAATAATTATGGTCAAGGTTTTTGGCGTTCTGTTCCAGATGCCGTCATTGTTACTTGCAATAACCTTAAATGTATAAGTTCCGGGATTAAGATTGGTATAAGTAACCTTTCGCTGACTGCTGTTAGAACTCCATTTTTCGTCAAAGCCTTCTAACTTATAGCTATAAAGGTTTTTCTCTGAATGGGTATAATTCAATGAAACAAACTCGATTGAAAATACATTCTGGTCATAATCAAGAAATGCAGTATCAGCTATGCCGATGGGATTTTTCAATGGAGAGTCCGCACCTGGCTTTACCGATTTATTAAATACCTGAAAATCTTTAAAATAAATTTGAGGGATCTTATTGTTCCATTTAATTTTTGACGGATCGAAAATAACAACGCCAGAATTTCCACCTAAATACATCCGGCCATCTGCAGATTTATAAATAAGCGAGTGGGAAAACACGCCGTCGCCCTCATCAAAATTGGTGACTGTTAACGTTTGGGGCGTAAATTTCGATATCCCGGTGGCAGAGTTAACCCAAAGGTTCCCGAAGCTGTCTTCAACAAGATTATTGAAAACGTTACTTGCAAATCCATTTTTGCGTGAGTAAACGATAAACGAATCGCTTTCCGGAACATATTTATTCAGGCCATCGGCCGTGCAAATCCAGATGTTCTTTTTACTATCCTCAAATAAGCAGTGAACAATATTATTACTGAGGCTACTGGTGTTCTTATCATTATAGGTATAATGATGAAAAATCCCGGTTTTAGGGTCAAAACGATCAACTCCGTTTCCGTTTGTTCCGATCCATACATTGCCTTTTTTATCTTTTAAAAGATTATAAATGTGGTTGCTGGCAATTGAATTAGGATTTCTCTCGTCGTTATAATAATGTTTGAATTGCTGTTTTTCTTCATTGTAGATCTTGAGGCCGGCATCTGTGGCAAGCCAGTATTCATGAGGGCTTACTTCAAGAATATCCCTAAAAACATCTTCATTAAAGAAATTGCTCAGGGCCGAATGATGAAAGTGATGTATAAACCTGTTATTCTTACTATCAAACTTATCAAACCCATTTTCTGTGGCAGCCCACAATACGCTGTCATTATCTAAATATATTTTACCAACCTGGTTACTGCTGATACTTGCCGGATCATTGGTGTGTTGAAATAGCTTTGTCGTCTTTTTTATTAAATCAAACCGGTAAAGCCCATCGTTTGTGGCTAACCATAACATATTGCCTTGCAATAACATACTCTTTGCTTCGCGCGGCGTTATTGACAAGGGAATGAAGTTAAATTTATATTGTGTAAAATCAATTTTGGTTAAAGCGTCTTTACCGCAAAGCCACATGATACCTGCGCCATCATTGTAAACATAGCCATCTGCAGTGCTATTAACATCCCCGATTTTGCGCCATTGGCCAGTGCCCTTGTTTATAAAATAAAACCCGCCATTACTTCCAACAACCAGGGTGGAATCATTGGCATGGTCAATGCTGAAAGCGCCTATATTGAGATTGTCGTGACTTGAAAACCGGGTATATTGCTGATTTTTAGGATTAAAACAGAAAAGGCCGCTCCAATAGGTTCCAACCCAGATACAACCATTTTTTTGATCGTACAAAAGACTCCAGATATCATTAGGGCTTTTTTTAAGCTGAGTAAGCTGTGATTCAGTTTGCGGATAGTTGGTAAAGCGTTTACTAACCTTATCAAATTTGTTCAGTCCACCGTTCCAGTTCCCTAACCACAGGTTTTTCTTATCATCTTCAACAATTGCGTTTACCGACTTCCCCTTTATTGAATACTGATCGTGCAGATTGGGTTTATAGCTGGTAAATGATTTCCGGCTTGCCACATATTGATCAAAGCCGTCATCTGTTCCTACCCAAATAATTCCCTCTCTATCACATAAAATTGAAAAGATCTTGTTGTTACTTAGTGATTGTTTTACCTTATCGCTATGATAAAACCGTTCAAATTTTTCGGTGTTGGGATCCAAAACATTCAGGCCGTCCATTGTCCCTACCCATATTTTTCCGTTTTTATCTTCGGCGAGCGCACTAATGTAATTTGAACTTATACTGGCGGTGTTTCCCGGGATGTTCACTAAACTTTCAAAGGAGTAGCCGTCAAACTTACAAAGTCCGTTATCTGTACCTATCCACATGTATCCGCGCCGGTCTTTAAGAGCTACCGTTACATTTTCAGAAGGCAGACCATCATGAGTGGTATATGATTTTAACGCAAAATTTTTGATGTCATTGGTTGGAAAGTTTGTTAATACTTGTCCACTCAGGCCAGTTACACACAAGAGATTAATCAGGAAAAACACGACAGCTTTATACATAAATCCGTTATCACTTTTAATTAGATAAATACAACACCGTATATCACTAATAATTTGTTCCAGTATAAGTTAGGCGTCACAACCTTCGCTCTGTCAGTTATTCACTAAAAGATTGTACTTAATACACTTATAAAACTAAAGATGGCCCCAATATCACAGATTGAAGAGCAAAACTTGCCGACCGGATTAAATTACTGACAGATGATCTCTCAATATTGAAGCATTAAATCCTTGCTTGAATGCATTTCCCCTCTTTAGATTTATAGCAACAAACTTCATTTAATCCTTCATTGAATGATCCGTCAGTCCTCTCAAATTTTAGCCGGACTCTCGTGTGATACTGAAACATTAAGTTTATAAGGCACTCAAATCTAAATAATATTAATTGTATTTATAACAACAATTAAAAAAGCTTACCAACTGAAAAACAGCGTTGAAGCGCGCTGTTCAGACAGAGAAGAATTAAACAAAAGCGAAAATAAGTTGCGGTATTGTTTCAAAACCCGCTGAAATGACACTTTATCCCCGCAATATTGAGGCTTTACCCCCTTTTCAATTTCTGTTTTTTAAGAGAGATTTAGGTCAAACCATATAAACACAGATTCTTCCCTTTCCATTGTTACTTACAGCCATTTCACTGGCTGATCAAATTACTGACGGTTACAACCGGTGGTGATTTACGGTTAATTATTGATCGGGAGATCTGAATTTTTCCATATGTCTGCCACCAAAATGTTTGAATTATTCCTGGATCCGCATTCGGTTGTATTGCGGTTAGCTGATATCATTACTTGCTTCCTGCTTAAAAAGGGAAGATCACCGCCATAACTGAAAGTCAAAATCAATTGATCAAAAAGAGCTACTTATTTAACACCTAATATAAAATTATGAGAAAAAATTTAACTACCGGGGCACTATGCTGCCTGTTAGCCTTCACGATGGGCTGTTCTAAAAATTCAATTCAAAAAGGCGCTGACCTATCAGGTCAAAAAATTGGCAAACAGTCATTTGCTCTTTCAACTACCAATACAAATGGCTTCAGGGGTATTAACTGGGCCGATCCCAATGGAAATGAGGGCGATGGCCGGGTTGTATTACCCAGTGGAATGACAACATCGCTTACCGCTACACAGGCCGCCACTTTAGCCACCAGTATATCAAGTGCTGTTAAAACAAGCGGCGGAACCACCATCAGGATGCCGATAAACCCATGGACTGCATCAAGCTCAACTTACTGGCCGGTTTACCAGGCTGCCATTAATGCCATTGTGGCCAATGGTTGTAAGGTGATACTTTGTTACTGGCCGGTTGGTGTACACCACGTACCTGATACTGCCCAATGGCATACCATGTGGACCACTGTAAATAACGTATATAAAAACAACACATCGATATTATATGAACCGATCAACGAACCTGTTGATTACTCAAGTACCGATCTGAATAACTTATATGCCGGTTTCTTAACCACCTACAGCCCGGCAGACGGAAAATGTATCCTGGATGGTACCGGCTATGCTGCAGATGTAACTGCGGTTGGCGCCGATTCAAGATTAGCCAATCAATATCTTGGCCTGCACTGCTACTGGTGGTTCTGGGGTTCGTACAATGTTTGGTCAAGTTACTATAGCATCATGTCGGCCAGAACAGGTTCTTATGCTTCCCGTACTATAGTTACCGAAATTGGTATCGAAACATTCCGGAACATGAGCTTCTGGTGGCAATGGGATACCGGTGTGTATGTTGACCAGGCCTTCCTGACCGGGGCACTTGCCTATGCCAAGGATAATTCCATGGGAACTATTGCATGGTCGGGTGTTAACGATATTGATACCTATCGCTGGTATACAGCAAACAATAATCTTACCGAGGTTAGCCCGGGCACAGCCAACATGTTCAGGTGGTCATGGCAACTGTCGGCTTCTCCTGTATGGATAGGGCCTGTTGCAGATGGCAGGTATAAGCTTCAAAACCGTGCATCGGGCCTTATGCTTGACAATCTGGGCAGCACAACTGACGGCGCCGCCGTGGCTCAATGGGCATCAGGAACAAGCAACAATCAGAAATGGAATATAAGCTACACTGCCGGTTATTATACCTTAAGCTGTGTAACAGGAAAAGAATGTTTGGATGTGGGCACCAATACTACCGACGGGTCAAATGTTTTACAGTATGTAGTAGGCTCCAGTACCAACCAGCGCTGGTCGCTTGTATCAACCGGAGATGGTTATTACAGGGTAATCAACCTTACCACAGGAAAATGTCTTGATACAGGAGGTTTAACTGCCAATGGATCATCAGTACAGCAATGGTACCAGGGCTCAAGCTATAACCAGCAATGGAAGCTTATTGCTCAATAAAAATACTACGTTAATTGCCGTGCAAAAGTAGTTAACTTTAGTTTAATCCCCTGAAATAATAAAAAATGCTGTCTCAAAAGGGCAGCATTTTTTTATTGATAAATACATAAAGTCAGTCTGAAATAAAAGAAGCCCTCCCTTTCAGAGAGATCGTTCTTAAAATCAAAATCATACAGGTGGTACCAACGGAACCGGAGTGTTTTGGTTTATCAAAGCTATAAACACGTGATTGCGTTGGAATCCATTCCTCTTTTTTGTCATATTCAGATACTTAAGCGATATATAGTTTTGGATTGACTCTACTAACAAAAGGGTGACTCGTCCGGAAAAAACTATACACAAAAAAAGGTGTATGAAAAAGGAAAACGAGGAGATATTACGGGTAGTGCGAGAAGACAAGCGCAGCCATCTTCCGGCCAATTTACGGGAGCAACTAATAAAAGAGATAGAAGCA
>NZ_DASVOB010000223.1:0-14840 GCF_036383575.1 Mucilaginibacter sp. | reverse complement strand
ACAAGTATTGCAGCCAGCTTTGCCAATGAAGTTTGTCGCAATAAAAAGAGGTGCCTCTATTTCGCCTTTGAGGAATCGCCCAAACAGATCCTTCGTAATATGAAATCAATCAACATCGATTTGCAAAAACATGTTGATAATGGTTTACTTGAGTTTCATGCTTCGCGACCTACGTTGTATGGGCTTGAAATGCACCTGGTGGCAATTTATAAGATCATTAAAAGATTTAAACCTGCGGCCGTAGTCCTTGACCCTATTACAAATCTGATCACTGTGGGGTCGGTGAGTGAGGTGAAATCCATGCTTATCAGGCTGATAGATTTTTTACAGGACGAACAGATCACGGTTATGTTCACCGCGCTTAGTTTAAATACGGTGGTGAGCGAGCAAACTGATGAGGGTGTGTCATCATTGGTTGATGCATGGTTACTTGTACGGGATATAGAGTCGAACGGAGAGCGTAACAGGGGCCTGTACATCATGAAATCGCGCGGTATGAGCCATTCAAACCAGGTACGGGAATTTACCATAACTGATAATGGCTTAAACCTGGTTGACGTGTATCTTGGCCCTGAAGGGGTGCTTACCGGCTCGGCCCGTGAAGCGCAAAAACTAAAGGAAAAAACCGGTGTGGCTCTCAGGGACTTTGCCGTATCCCGTAAGGATAAAGAGATCTTGCGCAGGCGAATGATGCTTGAATCGAAAATAGCAAGCCTCCAGGCTGAGTTTGAATCGACCGAGGATGAGCTGAACAAAATGTACCTTGAGGATGAGTTAAAACAGGAGATCATTGAAAAGAACCGTCAGCAGATAACCGATATCCGCCGCGGAAACGTCAATTCTCCTAAAGGTAAATCAAAAAACAAAAAGTAATGGAACTGGAAGAAGCTATAAAGTACGAGTTAAGGTTGTATGTGGCGGGTAAAACGGCTAAATCCGTTACCGCGCTCACCAATCTTAAAAAATATTGTGAAGAACATTTAAAAGGCCAGTATGTTATTGAAGTAATTGACTTATTGCAGCAGCCGCAACTGGCAGAGGGGGACCAGATTTTTGCTGTACCCACGCTGGTAAGGAAAGTACCTGAGCCGATCCGCAAAATAATAGGCGATTTAAGTAACGAGGAAAAAGTTTTGGTGGGACTGAACATCAGGCCTGTAAAAAATATATAAATGACGGAGCAAAACCAATTGCCTTTAAATGCCGATGATAATTTAAGTGACGGGGAAAGCCAGTTTTTTCGATTGCGTTTATTTGTGATTGGGGCATCGCCTAATTCTATCAGGGCTATTACCAACCTTAAAAATATTTGTGAACAACATATAAAAGCTAACTACGAGCTGGAAATAATTGATGTTTACCAGCAACCGCTTATAGCCGAAGCCGAACAGATTGTAGCATTGCCGCTGCTTATCAAAAAATCTCCTGGTACCGAGCGAAAGCTGATAGGGGATATGTCAAATACTGTTAAAGTATTGAAAGGTCTTGGTATCTATTCAGAAAGTTGATCATGGAATCATTCAAATATACATATGAGCAATTGCTGGCCGAAAACAATGAACTTCGTTTTCAGTTAGAGGAAGCCAATGATACCATTGATGCTATTCGCAGCGGCCAGGTTGACGCGCTTGTTGTTAAAGGCGAGGAAGGGCACCAGCTTTATACCCTGAAAACTGCCGATCAAACCTACCGCGTTTTTATAGAAAAAATGAACGAGGGTGCAGTGACCCTGAACCGGGAAGGCATTATATTATATAGTAATTCACGCTTTGCCGCAATGGTCAATGAACCGCTTGAAAAGGTAATTGGTATTTATTTCGACACTTTTATTGCGGAAGTTTCAGCTGGAAAATATAAGGAGGTAATAAGGGATGGCTGGAATAACGACTGTAAAGGTGAGATATTATTATCAAGCCAGGACGGCAAGCTGACGCCTTGTTTATTGTCATGTACCACACTCGATCTTGATGAGGGGACGGCATTAAGCCTGATCTTAACAGATCTGACCGCTCAAAAGGAAACGGAATGGGAACTGAAAATTAAAAACGATCAACTGGAAGAAGCCCAGAATATTGCCGAAAGACTGAATAACGAGCTTGAAGATACTGTAAGGGAGCGTACCGCCGATTTGCTGATCAGTCGCGAGCATTTTAAGCTGCTGGCTAATAATATTCCTCAAATGACCTGGACAAATCTGCCGGGTGGAGAAGTGAACTTTTACAACCAGCGCTGGTTTGATTATACAGGCAGGCGATACGGGGAAACAGCTGGATGGGGCTGGCAACAGATAGTACACCCCGATGACCTGCAAAAAACTATGGATGTTTACCTGGCGTCGTTAAATAGCGGGAAAGTTTTTGAACTGGAAAACAGGTACCTGCGCTGGGATAACACTTATCGCTGGCATTTAAACCGGGCCGAACCATTAAGAGATGATAAAGGGGAGATCCTTTTTTGGGTAGGTACTGCTACCGACATTGAAGAACAGAAAAAGCAACTTGATTTAAAGGATGAGTTTATTGGGATTGCCAGTCATGAGCTTAGAACGCCCTTAACCAGTTTAAAAGGTTATTTGCAGCTTATAGCCATTTATAAAAAGGAGGAAGTGCCGCTGATGGTAAAGCAATATGTTGAAAAGGCGGGTGTTGCTTTAAATAAGCTTCAACGTTTGGTTAACGATTTACTTGATGTAAGTAAGATCCATGCCGGGCGGCTTGAATATGCCATGAGTGAAGTAAACCTTCGCGACCTCGTAGCCTCAACCCTTGAAAACGCCAATCATCTTTACCCCGAATTTGATTTTATTAACAGATCAGAGCGTAATTTTTTTATAGCCGGAAATGCCGGTCGCCTGGAACAGGTGCTGGTAAATTTCATTAATAACTCTGTAAAATATTCAACTGATAATAGAAAGATCATCGTTGAAACCAGGAACGTTGATGGAAAAATACGTGTATCGGTAACAGACTTTGGCATCGGGTTATCGGCCGGGCAGATAGAGCATATCTTTGAACGGTTTTATCGTGTTGAGGATAAAAAGTTTATGGCAAGTGGCCTTGGCATGGGCCTTTACATCTCGGCCGAGATCATTAATAATCATCACGGTAATATCGGGGTTAAAAGTGAACTTGGTGAAGGTGCAACTTTTTATTTTGAACTGCCTTTGCTTGAAAAGTAAGTACCTGTTTATTTCGGCTCAAAATTGCAGTTGACATAAATACTTTCGATATTGGCCTAAAACCTGATATAAAGCATAAAATATGTCTGCCGAAAACGGAAATATATCAATTGCAAATGACGCTAATGGTGTTACTACTATTAGTTTTTTTCACCCGGCACAAAATTCACTGCCATCAGAACTGTTAAAACAACTTGCTGACGCGATATTCAATGCCGGCAATGATCCGGAAACAAAGGTCATTGTTTTAAAAAGTGGGGGAGACCGTACTTTTTGCGCGGGTGCAAGCTTTGAGGAGCTTTTGCAGATCAAAGATAAAGAAGCAGGAGCGCGGTTTTTTGAAGGCTTTTCTAATGTCATCAGCGCTTGCCGCAAATGTCCAAAAATAATTATCGGGAGGGTACAGGGCAAAGCAGTTGGAGGAGGTGTAGGCCTCGCCGCCGCTGCCGACTACTGTTTCGCCAGCGAGGCTGCATCAATAAAGTTAAGCGAGCTTACTATAGGTATTGGCCCCTTTGTGATAGCCCCGGCGGTGATCCGTAAAATAGGGTTATCCGCGTTTTCTCAACTCACTATTAAGGCAACTGATTTTCAAACTGCTCAATGGGCCAGGCAAAATGGCCTGTATAATGAGGTTTATGAAGATGTTCAGGCACTTGACGTAGCTGTATATGAGCTTGCTGAAAAACTGGCCTCCTATAATCCGGCAGCGCTTATCGCTTTAAAACAGGTGCTTTGGGAAGGTACTGCCGATTGGGATGATCTGCTTAAAGAACGTGCTGCCATAAGCGGTGAACTGGTGCTGTCGGAATTTACACAGCAGGCTTTACATTCCTTTTTTAACAACAAGTCAAAGTAATTAAAATAGGGCTAAGTAAAGTTTGGCATTGTTTTTATGTAATTTCACATATACTTCTCATTTTTAATAGATTAGTTGTAATTTAACATTTGTACGCCTAAATCAGTTTTTTAACCAATAAGATAGTCGTTTTACACGGGCACCATTGCTCATCACCTTATTTGAATGAACTATCCGCAGAAAAACAAGTTCGTTATTATTATAAGCATGCTTATCATGCTTGTTTCTTGTTTGCTGATAACAAGCTGGCTGCTCAATACAATAGCGTGCATAATTATAATCATCACCGCCCTCATATTGCTTAATTACATTGAAAATAAAAGGCTTAAAAGCGAAAATAAGATCATTAAGCTTAATAATGCCCTTACCGAACGGATGCAGCATCACGCCGCTGACCTTGTTGAAACCGTTGTTAAACTGGAGGTTAGTGAAGAAAAATATCGCTCACTTATCGAACAAGCTTCCGACGCCATTTACGTGATTGACTTTGAAGGGCGTTTCACTGAAGTAAATGCCAGTCTGTGTAAAATGACGGGCTACAGCCGCGAAGAATTGCTGCAGCTTAAAGTTGAACAGATCATTGATCCCGAAAATTTAAAATCTGAACCGGTGCTGCTTGGCCCGGATGATCTGCATACGGCGGTAATGAAAGAACGGCGTTTTGTGAAGAAAAACGGGCAGGTATTTGATGTTGAGGTCAACGTTAAGAAATTTACCAAAGATAGTGTGCTCGTTATAGCCCGCGATATTACCAACCGTAAAGTGATGCAGGCCGGGCTTGAGGAGGCTGAGCTTAAATTCCGCACGCTGGCCGAAAAATCAATGGTTGGCGTTTATATAGTTCAAAGGGGCACATTTATATATGTTAACCCCCGGTTTGCCCACGTTTTTGGTTATGAGCCTGATGAATTGATCGGCGTTTCATCTGTCGATATTATCATTAGCGACCAATATAAAGCGCTTACCCTCGAACACGTCAGGGCGAGGCTTGCAGGAGAGGTTGAAAGTGTAAATTATGAGGTGATGGGCCGATGTAAAGATGGCTCAACCAACTGGGTTGAATTTTATGGTACGGCAACGCAGATCAATGATGAGCCAGCTATTATTGGCTCAATGATAGACGTAACCGAGCGGAAAAAAATTGAAGAAGAGCTGCGGCTATCCGAACAAAAATATAAACTCCTTTTTGACAGCAATCCCCTGCCCATGTGGATGATAGCCAAAAGTGACCTCTCTATCATTGCCGTAAACCACGCTGCTACAAAACACTACGGTTATACCGCCGAGGAATTTTTGAGCATGACCATAAAGGATGTAAGACCTCCTGAAGAATGGGATGCAATGTACAAGGGTTACGCCGAGGAAGCGCCTATGTGGGGCAATACCATAACTACCCGGCACCGCAAAAAGGATGGGTCTATGATCAACGTGCAGATATTTGGGCAGGATATCATGTATGAGGGGCGTTTGGTGCGGCTTTCAGTCGCCAATGATATTACTGAAAAGCTCCTGTCGGAAGAGTTGCTTCAAAAATCGGAAGCCAATCTGCAGACGATTTTAAATACAACCGATACTGCTTATGCCGTATTTGATAAAAACCTTAAGGTTTTGGCATTCAATCATAAGGCTATTGAGTTTGTAAGAACCCAGTTTAATCATGATCCTCAAAATGATGACAGGCTTGCTGATTTTTTTCCGCCCGAAAGGTTTCCGCAATTTGTTGAATTTACCGAACAGGTTTTAAGCGGTCATAATGTAAGCTACGAGGTGGATTATCTCCAGGCTGATGGTTCAAAATGCTGGTTTTATGTACGCCTGTTCCCAATAAAAGATAGCCAGGAAAACATATTAGGGCTGATGATGGCCCTTTATGATATTACCGAAAGAAAGAATATCGAAAATAACCTGAAAGTTGCTTACGAACGGATCCATAACCATATCAACCGCATAAAAAATATGGCCTGGAAACAATCGCACTATATGCGCAGCCCGGTAGCCAATTTAAAAGGTCTTGCGGGATTGTTGAAGGATAACCCTACCGATACCGAAACACTTGACTACATGATAACAGAATTGGAACGGCTTGACGCCGTAATTGTTGAAATGGCCAGCGATGCCGCCAGTCATGATTAAATGAAAAGCCACCGGCAATGCGGTGGCTTCCTTTTATTTTACCAGTGCCTGCAGTAATGATGAACACGGTAGTACCTGTTATAATATACAGGGGCATCATAGTATCCTGATGCGTAATAACGCGGACCGTCATAATAAGCAGGACGACCATAATAAACATCTCGGCCGTAGTAAGCAGGCCTTCCGTAATAGCCTCTTGTATAAACCACCCTGTGATAAGGACGGCCAAAATGTGCATTGATACTTATACTTTGAGCTTTTGCAAATTGAAATGAAAACATCATTACAAAAGCTATTATTGAAAAACGGATAAATTTCATGGCGTTAAATTTTAGTTAATACCTAATTTGTAATACATAATTATGACTATGGATTCATGGCTGGGTTTAATTAAAATTTTATATTTTTAGGACATGTATTACTTTTTCTTTTCTGCAACCGTTGTCCTTATCATAATTGGAATGCTTTATATTAAGGCATATTATGATAAGTTACGTTGGGCAAAAAAGAGGTTGATGAAAATTCAGGGTAAGTGGGGCAAGCCTGTTGATAGCCGCCGAAATTTTGATCTGATCAGGACCTATTTAGATTCGGCAGGAGATAAAAATAAGGTTTCCGCCCAAACAGCCCACGACCTTGACCTGATAAGCGTATTCAATTACATCGACAGAACAAACAGCAAGCCCGGTAAGCAATACCTGTTTAATTTACTGCATCATCCCACAACGGATATCGATGCTTTGCATGACCTTGATAACAGCGTTGAGGACCTTAATATGGATATCCCCGGCCGCGAACGGCTGGAAGTGGAACTTTCAAAGCTTAATAGCCCGGATGCTTACTTCATAGCCGATCTTTTTCTTAAAGAGCATAAACCTGCATTTTCATCGGTAGTAAATTTTTACACAAAGGTTTCTCCATTCCTGATCATCGCGGCTTTAATATCGCTCGTTGTTATACCCAATATCTATAGCTTTATCTTTTTGGTGTTATTGTTTGTTTACAACATCGCGATACATCTTACCAGTCGCAAAGCTATCTCGGGATATGCCAGATCCTTACCGCAATTACTGATCATGTATAAGGTGGCGGTTGCATTGGTAAAAAGCGAGAAATTTGGCACGGCAACAACGGTAAAGCAATGCCTTACCAATTTAACAGGTTTAAAACGTGCACTTAAGTTTGTGAATTTAGAAAGCCGTTTTGTGAGTAGTACAAGCGATATCGGCTATGCAGCTTTTAAGTTGTTTAAATTGCTTTTTGTAATTGAACCCAATACCTACACATTGTCGTTAAAACAAATTGCTAAATACAGTGCCGATATAAAAGAAGTTTATGAATTTATTGGCCGGGCCGATACGCTGATAGCTGTACAATCGATCCGTGATGGCTTACCGCTTTATTCAAAGCCCGAATTTACGGGTGTTGATGGCAAAATAGAGCTTACTGAACTTTTTCATCCGTTGGTGCCCAATTGTGTAACCAATTCACTGTATACCACGGAGGCCGATAGGGGGGCATTGATCACCGGATCAAACATGGCTGGCAAAACTACATTCATTAAAGCGCTGGCATTAAATACGCTGCTATCGCAAACCATATTTACAAGCTGCGCAAAAGCCTATAAAGCCCCTTTGCTGAAGATCCAAACCAGCATCAAAACCAGCGACAATATTGATGAACAGAAGAGTTACTTCCAGGCACAGGCTTCGGCTATTTTAAATATCATCGATAACAGCTCTCAGAAAGAAGAAATAAAAAGCCTGGTGATCATTGATGAGATTTTCAGGGGCACCAATACCATTGAGCGTATAGCCGCGGCAAAATCAGTGCTTTCGTACATTTCCGCTAACCAGAATTTTGTGTTTGTTTCAACCCATGACCTTGAATTGGCCGAGCTGCTGGATGAAGACTTTGTTGTGTATTCATTCTCAGAATCAAAAGACGGACGGGTACTGGTGTTTGACTATATCCTGAAACAAGGTCTGCTTAAAAATACCAACGGCATCGCCATCCTCAAATCAATGGGATACCCAGAACCGGTTACTGATGAAGCTAATATTATAAGCGAGCGGATGATGAATAAGTATTTGGTGTAAGGAGGAACGTCTGGTAATCTATGGCAAGCTAAAAATGGGTGTCATGCTGAGCCTGTCGAAGCATGGTGGGCAGGGCCTCTGCGCGCGAGTCTTCGACTGGCTCAGACTGACAGGCCTTCTTTTTGTAATTTCCTCTTTGATGTCTGCCGAATTTTAAACAAAATCTCCTCAATTAATCCTCATACAACCTCAGCCTGTTTTTCAAATACCTCATATCTTCCTGTAGTTTTTCAACCCGCTCAAGCAGGTGGGAGATAGCTTCAATACCTGCTATATTGATATCCAGCTCGTGCAGGCTGATCAGCTTTTCCAGCTTTTGAAGTTCGGTTTGTGGGATGAAGGTGGTTTCGTTGATAATGGTAATTTCAACCAACCCCGCCTCATGTAATGAAGTAATAAATGTGTACTCAACATTATGATATACACAAAAATCGTTTGCGGCTATTAATTCGGCTGTTTTCATAATGCGTTTAATTTAGGCTGATGATTTTGCCAGTTCTTCAAACAGTTGCTTTTGTTTTTCGGTAAGGTTGGTTGGGGTTTGGATATCGTATGTCAGGTACAGATCGCCAAATTCATTATCTTTTTTGTAAATAGGCATACCTTTGCCCTTCAGCTTTACTTTGGCTCCGTTTTGTGTTTCGGGGCTTACTTTAACTTTAACCTTGCCGTTTAACGTATCAGCCGTTACTTCTCCGCCTAAAACAGCGGTGTACAGGTCAAGTTTTAATGTGGTATATAAATTGTTTCCATCACGTTTAAAGTTGGCATCAGGGGCAACGTTAAACTGGATGTACAGGTCACCAGCAGGGCCGCCGTTTACACCCGGAGCGCCGTGGCCGGCTATTTTAATGGTTTGTCCGTTCTCGATACCTGCGGGTATAGTAATGCGGATATTTTTGCCGTTAACAGTAAGCGTTTGCTTATGTGTTTCAAGTACATCGCGAAGATTTAAACTTAACGAGGCATTATAATCCTGCCCGCGGAATTTTGCCTGCCTGCCTCCGCGCGCACTCCCCGCGCCGCCAAACATCGACTGGAAAAAGTCTGAAAAATCTTCACTTCCAAAACCTTCAGTACTTCCAAAGTCTTCTGCACCGCCAAAGCCTCCATAACCACCAAAACCGCCGCCTTGCCCGCCGGCCTGTTGGCGGGCCTGTTGTTCGTATGCTTCGCCATGCTGCCAGTTCTCGCCGTATTTATCGTATTTTTTTCGCTTTTCCGGGTCGCTTAATACTTCATTTGCCTCATTTAACTGCTGAAACTTTTTATTGGCCTCTTCATCGTTAGGGTTAAGGTCGGGGTGATATTTGCGGGCCAGTTTGCGGTATGCATTTTTAATATCCTTGTCAGACGCATTTTTATCAAGCTCTAATACTTTGTAATAATCTATAAAAGCCATGGCTGGGTTTAATATAAACAGATGTGTTATTAACTACTAAATATACAGCTTGGTTTTAAAAATGAATAGCTTTTTTAATGTCATTTGATATAAGTGCACAGACTTTAAAATTATGACCTGCGGTCTTTTATTTAAAGTTTGCAAATACTACATTTGGCGTCCTTAAATAAAGCATATGCCTGTAATAACCCAAGCCACCCTTGTTGATGTTCCTGAACTTAACGTTTTAGTGAACAGTGCTTACCGTGGCGAAAGCTCCAAAAAAGGATGGACAACCGAAGCCAACTTAATTGATGGCATCCGCATTGATGAAGAAACACTTACCACCTATATGAATGATGAAAATATCATCATTTTAAAACATACCGACGAGGATGGCTATATTACCGGTACAGTTTATCTTGAGATCAGGTACCCGAAGCTGTATGTGGGGATGTTTAGTGTATCGCCATTGCTGCAAAATAAAGGGGTAGGGCGTGCCTTAATTGAAGAAGCGGAAGTTTACGCACGTAAACACAATTGCCATACACTAACCATGACGGTGATCAGCACCCGTTTTGAACTGATAAGCTGGTACGAACGCCGGGGCTATAAACCAACCGGCGAAATTCAGCCTTTTCACGCACATGGCCGTTTCGGCGATGCTAAACAGCACATTGAACTGATAGTGATGGAGAAAAGTATTTAGAGTCGGAAAGTCCGGAAGTCGGATGTCCGAAAGAGAAATAGGTTTCTGGAATGGTCAGAAGTTAATTAAGTGTGTCTGCAAAGCTAACTTTCGGACTTTTTGACTTTCGGACTTCCGGACTCTAACACAAACTCCAGCACCTCGCTGATCTTATCAGCCTGTTTAAAGTTTTCGTGGGTTAAAACAGTTTCTACGTGTTCATGCGCCCAGGTAGTGTGAAAGGGTACGTGAACAGCATGCCCGCCAATATTGATCACCGGCATCACATCTGATTTTAGGGAGTTACCGATCATCATAAATTCTTCGGGATTGATGTCAAGGTGTTTGATCAGCTTGATATAATCATCTTCCTTTTTATCGCTCATGATCTCAATGTGGTGAAAGTAATGTGCCAGCCCCGATTTTTTGAGCTTGCGTTCCTGGTCGAGCAGATCACCTTTGGTAGCAACCACCAGTCTGTAATGGTCTTTTAATGAAGATAATACATGCTCTACATCATTTAGGATCTCTATTGGTTGGTTAAGCATATCCTTGCCATATTGCAGTATTGTTTCAACTACCTCAACACTGATGTTTTTTTCGGAAATACTTAGCGCTGCCTCTATCATGCTCAGGATATAGCCTTTTATCCCGTAACCATAAAGCGGCAGGTTATCAACCTCAACCTTAAAAAGCTCTTTGGAAATGGTATGTTGGGGCGAAAAGTTTTCAAGCAGACTGCAAAACCTTTCTTCGGTAGCTTGAAAGTAGGGCTCATTTACCCAAAGGGTATCATCGGCATCAAAGGCAATTACTTTTAGGTTCATTTGAAGTATGTGGTTTACCTGGTGCAATAATAATACATCAGGTTGATTTTAGTAGCATAAAAGGCCGTTAAGCGGCAATAAATATTTAACATTTATTAACTATTGAACTCAATTTAAGCCATTTAAAAATAAAGTAAATTTGTATGCAACCTTATTTCAAAAGCTACGTCTCATAACTTAAATGGTCAAATTAATATTCGTTTAAATGGAAGAGATACTGCCACCCTTAAAAGAATTTATTGTTGATTATTGCAACAGGTATAAGATCCATAAGGTTGACCCACACAGCCTGAGCCTCGATACCAGTATTGATCTCGACCTGGATATTTTTGATATTGAGATAGATCTTTTTCTTGCCGACTTTGCCGAAGAGTTTAATGTCGATCCATCCAAATTTAGCTGGTATAAATACGGTTATCCCAAAGGCTCAACCCGGGTAAAGATGATAAAACTGATGTTTGGCTACAACACCACGTGGGTTAAACAACTGGCCCAATACTGCTACACCCCCAAATTTAAAGTGCGTAACCTACAGGATGCCGTAAAAACAGGTAAACTGGTTTAATGAATGAGATAGGTTTCACTAATCCGGAATCGGTGAAATCAAAAAATGATCGGTGATATCCCCCCCAAAATAAAAATCAGCGAAATCAACGCAATCAAAAATGACCAGCGGTTAAAGATCTGTAACCCCTGTATGTTTACGTTTGATGAAATTCCTGATATCCAGTACAATACCAGCAAAGAAGTAAAATATAAGCGGAAAGCCTACCGCCAGGAACGAGGAGTAGATAAAGAATAGCCGGATCTTGGAGATAGAAATATTAAAACGTTCGCCAAGATAGGTGCATACGCCAAAAGAGTACCGTTCAAAAAAAGTGAGTATTCGCTGTAGCATGGTGTCAGGCCAGTTTTAGTATCTTATTACCAACGCCGCATTGCAGGCATTTCTTATAGTTACAGTAATTATTTTTTAACTCAAGCAATGCCTGTGATTCAAACGCAGTATCAATTTTCACTCCTAAGTTAACAAAATCGCCGATAATATTGTTTTTTTCGGCCGGTAAATTTTCTAATAATTTAAGACTACGACTAATATAATATTGCTGCTGATGCTGTTTGCCATAACTAAACAGGAACAAGGCTACGGTATTAAGCAACAAAATATCAACAGATCCATCGCCCATACTTTTTGACGATGGCTTGGATTGTACATCAAACCTGTAATGATCTTCCCAGTAATCGTTCACTTTGATCTCTGTGAACAAACCACGCAGGGCTTTCACCTCTTTAATTTCCAGTATTTTGGATAGCAGGTGGTTTGACTGCACAATAAGCGCTGCAAATTGAGCCAGCCTGATGGTTGGAAAGTTTTGAGGCCTTAACCTCATAAACTTCCACAGGTGGTTCTCTATCGGTTTAAGGTTGTATTTTTTACTGAGATACCCGTATTCCTTTTGAAGCTTCAAAGGATATTGATCTTTAAACTCACCCTCCAAAAAGCCTGCCTGCCCAAATATCAGCGCCTCTATCTGCATGGCGTTGTTTTTGTTTTTGGCGAGGATCAACTGTGGCAGCGATTTAGCCATTAATTCAAATGGAAGTGCATTAACTTTAAAACCAAAATTCGCAGCCAGGAACTGGTAAAAAGTTTCTTCCCAGTCGCCTTTGTTAAGTGCTAAAGCTGCCGCTACATTGGCCGATCGCTTTTCCATCCGTTCAACCAGCACGCGGGTAAGCCAGTTTTGCATAGTAATGCCATCAACTGTTGAAATACCAGCTTCGCAGGGAATAAAGGTTTGGTTGCCGAAAACCAGTTTATGGTATTTGTTATACAACTCTTCACTGATGCGGTTTTGCAACTCAAGTGTCGGGACTTTGCGCCCGTTTGGCAGAAACAACGGCACATCATTGCGATAAACTACATGCAGTATCACGTTATCATAAGCACCGTCGTGCGTATGCCCGTGCTTTTGCCAGTCGGAGGCAGAAAGGTGTACTTCTACATTCCCGGCCCAAACCGTTTCGCCGATGCGGATCCTGGCATTGTGGAAATCAGGGCCCGAATCTGAATTATGCAGCCCTGCCGAAAAGATCTCCAGTTCTTCACCATCTACGGTTTTCAGATTATCACGCTCAAAAAGCCTGAACTTCCAGATGTAATGTAAAAAATCTTCGGTGAAAAGCATGTTCGGTGAGTGGTTGATAAGGTTAGCTTGGGTTGATCAAGTTTTATTAAAGTAAATATGCCGGTTATTATATTAGTATTGTACCTCTATTTTAAAATCCCTAATATTACGGAAACCAACAATATCTGCCAAGCCTATGAATGAAATAAAATCACCATTACCCCAAACCACGGGTGGGCGCATCAAATCCATCATTGGGGGATCATTAGGTAATTTGGTTGAATGGTACGACTGGTATGCTTATACTGCCTTTTCCCTCTATTTTTCAGACGCATTTTTTCCTTCAGATAATCAAACGGTACAGCTATTAAATACTGCGGGTATTTTTGCCATAGGCTTTTTAATGCGCCCGATAGGTGGTTGGGTAATGGGAACCTTTGCCGATAAACGCGGCCGTAAAACCGCGCTCACGTTTTCTGTATTGTTGATGAGCGTCGGCTCGCTCATCATTGCCATAACGCCGGACTATAAATCTATTGGTGTTGCTGCGCCTATATTACTTGTTTTAGCCCGTATTATCCAGGGGCTAAGTGTAGGCGGCGAGTATGGTACCAGTGCTACTTATCTGAGCGAGATGGCCACCAAAAAACACCGCGGTTTTTACTCAAGTTTTCAATATGTAACACTCATCATGGGACAGTTGCTGGCGTTGGGTGTGCTGGTTTTACTGCAAAGAGCGTTTTTAACCGAAAAACAATTACACGACTGGGGCTGGCGCATTCCCTTTGGTATAGGGGCAATACTGGCCGTTACCACTATGTATTTACGACGGAGTTTACAGGAATCGGCATCATTTGAAAAAGAGGGCACCAAACCCAATGCCCTGAATGGTACTATAAAAGCGTTAACGCAGCACCCTAAAGCGGTTTTTACGGTAATAGGCTTAACCATTGGCGGTACGCTGGCCTTTTATACGTTCACAACCTATATGCAAAAGTTTTTGGTTAATACCTCGGGCTTTAGCAAAAGCGCTGCTACGCTCATCTCAACCTTAACATTGGCTGTATTTATGGTGATACAACCTTTATTCGGCTTATTATCAGATAAAATTGGCCGTAAACCATTGCTTATTGGTTTTGGGATACTGGGTACGCTTTGTACTATCCCTATTATGACCTTGCTAAGCCATACCAAAGATGTATGGGTTGCATTTGCACTTATTCTTTGTGCGCTGATCATCGTGAGCGGCTACACCTCCATCAACGCGGTTGTAAAGGCCGAACTTTTTCCGGCTAATGTACGCGCGCTTGGGGTGGGCTTCCCTTATGCCATAGCCGTATCGTTATTTGGCGGCACTGCCGAGTATATTGCCCTATGGTTCAAAAATGAACATCATGCGCAATGGTTTTATTGGTATGTAACCGTTTGTATTGCGCTGTCATTGATTCTGTACATCACTATGAACGATACACGTAAGCATTCAAAAATGGAAGATGAGTAGTCTGAATCAGAATTTACAGAATTTTAGAATTTGGAGAATGAAAAA
>NZ_DASVOB010000222.1:0-4163 GCF_036383575.1 Mucilaginibacter sp. | reverse complement strand
ATTGGCTTAACCGCCTTTGCTATGCTTTTGGTAGTGAAAAACTTAAAAAAATAAAAGCCGGTTTATTATACCGTTATACCGTCAATTTTATCTCACTTGGTAAAATTCCATAGTATTTTTTGAAAGCATTGGTTAAATGGGCCTGGTGTTTAAACCCGATAGCGTGTGCTACTTCTCCGATACTTTTATGGTCATTGATGATCATTTTTTTTGCTGTTTCCATCCTGAGCCTTGTAATATACCCATATACCGTAGTGCCATAATAGGCTTTAAAGCCTTGCTTAAGTTTAAACTCATTCAAACTTATTATCCTTGAAAGCTTTTTAATGGTGGGCGGATTAACATATACTTTATCAAGCAACTCTTTGGCCTGATATAGCTTTTCCAGGTCTTCCGTTTTTATTTGCGGCCCATCGTCATCAGTGTTGTTATTCTGCATTTGCTCAAGTTGCAGCATCAGCAGTTCCAACACTTTCGATTCGGTATAGAATTTCTTAAGCTCGCCTGTTTTTTTGCAATCACAAATATCATTGATCACTCTTTTCATTTCGGTAGTTACAGCAAGGTCCTGCGCGGCAAGCGATGTGTATTTACCTTCCATGATAGCCGACACAAATGACGAATGTATGAGGGCATGCCTGTCGATAAGGTGAAAATAATACTCCTTTGAAAGCACCATCAAAAAATAGTTATACTCCATATTGGGTATAACTTCATAATTGCCTTTTGATGAAGGAATATAACGGATGTTGTGGCGGTTGCTGCCATAAACACTTCTGCCGGGGAGCTTTGCAGGCATATTCCCCCCTTCGTAAAAGATAAATTGCGAGGTGATAGTTTCGCCTTCCACCTCTGAAAGGATCCGTACCGGCTCATTGAACTGCATATTGGAATGAAGTAAAAACAAACCACCCGAGCTAAGCTGGTAGTAAAATAACTTTTTTACAGGCTCCCGCTTTATCGAAATATGTTTTTCAGAGAGCTGCGAGCCCGGCGAGTAAGCGTCCGGCAATTCCTCAATAAACAACCATTCATCAAAACCTTCAATCTTTGATCTTATCCTCATTACAATTTCACTAAAAAAGGGTTACTATTTTTATCCTCCAATATGCAGCAACGGCTTATTATCCGTTAACAGGCTGTTCTGCTTGCGCAAATACTGCGGCAAAATGATTAAATGTATCATTTGCTGTCTGTACAGCAATAGCCTCTTCGTTGTTGTTTTTGGCGCTGGCGTTCAATACGGTTATAAAAGCGCCCCACATCTGACCAGTAGCAGGCCCGTAACCCGAAAAGAACGATACGCCTTCAGTAATACCGCCTTTGGCCAGCATTTGCACAATGATACTACCGCCCATAATAGAGCCTTCCATTACGTACAAAGCACCAAGCGCCTGAATTGAGTTTGTGATTGCAGGAACACTTGTTGCCGGCAGGTTGTCGATATTTCCGCCCAATGCTTCTATATCACTTTTAAGGAAGGATGAATTTCTGCGTTGCGCGTAGTCCGGTAAAAGATCGGCGGATATAAACGGCGCAATTGCTTTTTCCAGGTGATTGAAGTATGCATAAAAATGCCTCAGCAGATCAGCATAATCCTGGTTACTACGGATGGCTTTCAATTTCTGAACTACTTTTTTCTCTAATTGCTGATGGGCTTCTTTAGTTGCCTCTTTAATGGTTGTACTTAGCATTTGTTAGTTTTTATGGGAGAGTTTCTCCCTTTGTATATTAATTATCCTTTAGTTTTAATCTGTTTTCGATCATCCCGATAGGAACTCTTATAGTTCCGGCGTTTGATTTAAATATAGAAGCACTTTGTACCTTTTTATCGTTGGCCTTTTGTTGTACCGTGCTTAATGATGCACCATTGGTCAGCCCGAGTACAGCGCTCAAACAGGCCTCATTAGGGTCTCCCAGTGCAGGATCATCCTCCTGTGTTACCTGAACATCTGCCGGGATCCCTTGAAAATAATCAGACCAGCCCTGGGCGTTAAGGATTAGGAAGCTTGACAAATAAATGCTGTACACATCTATCTTCACCGGAAAAAAGCCTACAGGCTTACCATAAGTGGTGCCGCCCACAAGCTTCACATTAAAATACGGTTTCATACTGCTGATAAGCAATTCGGCAGCTGAAGCCGTAGCCGAAGAGGTGATAAAATAGATATCCTTTACCGTTTCCAATCCTCCTTTTTTACTGAATTTGTGTGTATTCCCGGCTTCGGTATAATCCACATCATCCAGATTGGCGGTGCGGCCTTTATAAATTACCGTTTTGCCGTTTGCATCATAGTAAGATTGATTTTTAAGGATGCTTGCGTTTGATGCTTGTAATAGAGCATTGTACTGCTCTGAAAACATCACTTTTCCATTTAAAGCTGATGGGGCAATTAAATTAGCTGCATACTCAGCAGTTTCCACAAAACCGCCGCCATTGTACCGCAGATCAACCACCAGTTGCTGCGGGTCAGCGACCGCCAATTTGGAAAACGCGGCATCAAGTGCATCCTTGCATGTACTAAGCTCGGGGAAAGAACCAAGAGCTATGTATCCGACATTTTTGCCAACCACCGTATCTTTTAACACTGCGCCTAATGTAGGTGTCCCAACGGCAGCCAGTTCACCGCTCGCATTTAAATCTGTAATGAACGAATATTTTGGCGAACCCGGGTTTACAGGCTCTTCGTACTTAAGGCCCGTTTGTGGGTTAACTTTTAATTGCGAAACATCAAAAAGCTCGGAATTAAACGCGTTTAAGGCTAAAGGATCCGAAGCATATTTCCGCGGATCAAATGCGATATATGATGGTAATGCATCACTCCACAAGTAAATTTGTTTGGCATACAGGTAAATAGAATCAAGCGTGAATTGGGTACGTGTACCAGTTGTAGGCGAAACCGGAAGCTCTGAGGTAACAGCATTCTTCCTGCAAGCCGACAAGCCAGCAGCAAATGCTATAATTCCCCAGGTTTTTAATAATCGCATTTCTATGATTCTTAATTTAGTTAGTGTACTCCAGTTGTTGATCGTTAATTAGCTATTTGGTGATGGCGGTAAGCGGTTCTGTAGTGCCATCCCAATAATATGGATAACCGATTTCTCCGCTACTGGCTATTTCATAGTTAGGCATCATTAAAATTATACTGCCCGGAACTACATCGGCCGGTAGTTTATATTTAAGTAGCGTTTGACCATCCTGACCGCTCAGCGGGATATCATAATAAACATCATCGTACCCCTCGCTCGAGCCATTTACAGGGCGTACCATAAGTTGCAGATTGCCAAATGTTCCGGGATAGTATTTTTTGCCCAGTTCTGAAATGACATAGCTGATGCTGATCTCATCTCCGATTTTCAATGTTTTACCGGCCTGATTAAAGGATGCACTGAGTAGGAATGAAGAAAAATCGGCCGGCCCAATATGAAACGGCCCTTTAACAACTGTATTGGATCCGTTTATCAATTTTAGCTTATAGTTTCCCGTATCAATACTCAGGTTGTTAGGCAGTTTGATGGTAATGGCAAGAGAATTAAAGCTTAACGCATTTTTTAAACTCAACGAAATCTGCTTACCGGCGGTGTTGACCAAAAACAATTTAGTTTGTGAAGTATCCGGTATAAAATATTGCCCTTTGAGGAATAAGTATCCCGCCTGGTTTATAGAGCTTTCATTTATACTAAAAACAGGTGCCGGCTGATTGATCATCGGCACCAGAAAATAAGTTTTTTTACTGCCATCCTGTGCGGTAACCGTATAGGAAATTCCCTTTTTAAAAGCAACGCTTATGCCCGACGCGGGACTGATGCTGGCACCGGATGAAACCGAGATCTGCGGCGCAACATTGGTAGGAACAGTCTGAAACGGCGGCCAATAAAGCCTTATGCTGTCGCCAACAATGGAGGCCTTAAGTTTGTTCCCGGCCGAATCTGCAATGGTAAATTCTTCTACATTATTATACGCAGTTTTTACATACTCTTTTTTGCAGGAACCAAGCAGCATGAAAACTGAAACAATGAAGGATAAATAAAGTATATGTTTGATTTTAATCATCTTTTTAACTGGTAATTATGATAATCATAAAAGAGAGGTACCGAACCCGGATCAGAAGGCCCGGCCCTCCCTTTAATGTTATTTAAAACAGGACTTTAATTTAATTGAT
>NZ_DASVOB010000221.1:0-7302 GCF_036383575.1 Mucilaginibacter sp. | reverse complement strand
TCTTCAACGGTTGTCATCTTTCCTGATCTTTTAAACTATCCGCCAATTGTGGCCATTGATTCATGAATGCCGGTCTTGGCCACGCGCATCCGCTCAGCTTCCCAGCCATCTGCCGGCCGGTGGTTAAAAGCAGTTAACAGGGTGCCTTGCAATACCTCGTCAGAAGCCCCTTTACGCATTAAATCTTTTAAATTAAGCACGCCGTCATCATATAAACAGGTCTTCAGTTCGCCTTGCGGCGTAATACGGATCCGGTTACAGCTACCACAAAAAGTACGTGAATAGGCCGCTATAATACCAATAGTACCCTTATGCCCGGGGACCTGGTAATTGTACGAGGTAGAATAAGCCGGGTCATCCAGCTTTTTTATTTGTGGGTATTTACTTTTTATTTCATCTAAAATGCGAACATAGTCCCAATGCAATCCGTCATATACATGACCATCTCCGTTAAAGGGCATTTCTTCAATAAACCTCACACTTACCGGCAGCTCTTTAGCCAGTTCAACCAGCGGGATAATGTCCTGTATGTTTTTTCCATCCATTACCACGGCATTGATCTTTACCTCCATATCATGACTCAGCATAGCATCTAAAGCAGCCATCACATTGGCAAATTCGTCGCGGCGGGTAATGGTAAAAAAACGGTTGGCATCCAGTGTGTCGAGGCTCAGGTTTATTGACCGTACGCCTATCTTTTTCAGTTCGGGTACATAAGGAGCTGTCAGCACGCCGTTGGTGGTCATACTCAGTTCTTTTAGGCTATCCAGTCTGGAAATACCGGTAAGCAAAGCCATAATATCTTTGCGTACAAAGGGTTCGCCCCCGGTAATACGGATCTTTTCGATCCCCATTTTTACCAGTAAGCGGCAACTATGCAGCATTTCATCATAACTCATGAGCTCAGCGCGCGAAAGCCAGTTCAGGCCATCCTCGGGCATGCAGTAAAAGCAGCGCAGGTTGCACTTGTCTGTCACTGCGAGGCGCATATAACTGATCTTCCGGCCGTGATTATCTGTTAACAAAGTATAGCTTTTTATCCTGTAAATTTAATCAATTAACAGCCATTACACCTTCAAGTTCATGCATGGCGATTGTAAAAATAAGCATTACTATACGCCGAGATGTTTACGAAATGTATTTTTTGTCACTACTGTTGGTGATTTACCTGCCTGTATTTAACTATCAGAAAAGCCGGCAATCCATATCCTGTTCACAACAAACACATAAACCACAAAAAATCAAATTGTTATAAATGAACAGACATAACTAAAACTTTAATTTAAACAATCCCGTATTAAGGCAAGCATCCGTCCGAAAGCAGTTATTAAAAAGGGCGCCCCCTGAACCCGAATAAACATAACACGCAAAAATGGAAGCTATATGAATTGTGATACATGGTGAATAGCCAAGTATTACAACAAATAGTTATACTAATACCTCATGTTAACAGTTTATAAAAAATGACAGGGATCATTATTCTGGCAGCGGGCGCATCAAGCCGTTTTGGCTCGCCCAAGCAAAATCTTATATACCAGGGCAAAACTCTTTTACAACGTGCCATCCAAACCGCACTTACCTGCCTGCATTGCGAAAAAGTGATTGTGGTGCTGGGTGCCAACGAAGGATTGATCCGCTCCAATATAGATGACCAGCTTGTAGATGTTACTTACAATCCCCGCTGGCAGGAAGGCATGGGCTCGTCAATAAAATTTGGTGTAGCAGAAATGTTGAGGCTTAAACCGGGGGTCACTTCAATTATACTGATGCTCTGCGATCAGCCATTTGTTGATTCATTCCTGATATCTCAGTTAATGGAAAAAAAAGAAGCCCATGATTGCGGCATCATTGCCTGCGGCTATCGCGATGTTTTGGGAGCCCCGGCTTTGTTTGATATAAAATATTTCCCGGCATTGCTTAGCCTGGAGGGCCCCGAGGGCGCAAAAAACATCATCGAAACAAATGTCGATGATGTTTTTATACTTCCTTTCCCACTGGGGGCTATTGATATTGATACCGCCGCCGATTTAGAACGACTTAACCAGGCAGGATAATCAAACTATTAAGCTGAAGCAACCAGTTTATTTACGCTGCGGTACACAAACTCATTAAAAATATGTCTGCGGGCAAACCTGCCGGGCGAATCGGCATTGATCAGCTTGGTGTAAATTGCTTTGGGTACGCCAAAATATTCATACGTATTGCCATCAAGGAAAGTAACTTTTAGTACCTGTTGCTTATACTCAAAATCAGCTATGTTTGATAGTGTAGTGGTAGCGGTATAATCAGGTAAAGTTTGGGCACGGGTTTCGGGCGCAATGCTTACTAAAAAGTGGTAAGCCTCAATAATGGTTTTGCTCTTCTCTTCGGCTTCTATCCTGCTCTCGTCCTGGAACCTGTCGGGATGCCAGGTTTTCATCATGCTTTTATAAACCGTACGTAATTCAGTTAGTTCTGCATTTTCGGTTACGTTCAGGAGTTTCCTGTAGTCGACAATTTTTTTCATTGTATATTTAATTCTTTTTTATTGTCGATGAAGGAATTACAGGTAAAACCATGCTTAACACCTCCATGAAAATAACGGCGCGAAGGTACGCTTTTTAAACGAGGAAAAACAGCGAGTTTTATTTATTAAATAATGATGATATTAAGTAAAACTTCTGTTAACATTATGCCTGCTCTGCTTCGTTAATTTAGTTGTAACGCATGAAAAAAATAAAGCGAGATAAAAAGGCAATCAAGTAAACCTAATTCAATATTTCATATGAACATACAGGAACAAATCCAGGAGTATATTACCAGCCAGCCTGAACCTAAACGGGGTGATATGCAAGAGTTGCATCGTATCACACTCCAGGTGTTACCAGGGTGTAAACTATGGTTCCTGGATGGTAGGAACAGCGAAAATAAAGTTGTCAGTAACCCTAATATAGGCTATGGATCTTATACTATAAAATATGCCGATGGAACAACAAGAGAGTTTTATCAAATTGGTATGAGCGCAAACACAACCGGAATTTCGATCTACGTTCTTGGTATCGATGATAAAACATACTTATCCCAAACGTATGGGAAAGAAATAGGCAAAGCGAGCGTAACCGGGTATTGCATCAAGTTCAAAGCACTAAAGGATATAAATATTAATATACTTGAAGATGCCATACGATACGGGGTTAAGGTTACAAGTGAAAATTAAATTTCAAACAGAAACACCTCCAACAAAATACAGTGATAGCTGTTTAAATTATAAACCGTATTTTTGCGGGCTATGAAGTTTCCGAAATTCGCCGACCTGATACTGTTTGAGAACGATGACGTTATTGTTGTGAACAAGCCGCCTTTTATAAGCTCGCTTGATGAACGCGGTGAAGGTAGCAGCGAGATCAGTATGTTAAGGCTTGCTAAAGCTTATTGGGACGATGCGCAGATCTGCCATCGACTGGACAAGGAAACATCAGGCGCACTTATTTTCGCTAAAAATCCCGAGGCCTACCGGTTGGTTTCCATGCAGTTTGAAAAACGGAAGGTTAAAAAAGTATACCATGCCGTTATTGATGGCACACATACTTTTGATAACCTGCTTGTTGATTTGCCAATATTGAACGTTGGTAAAGGTAGCGTAACCATCAGCAGGCAGGATGGCAAACGTGCCGAAACCTGGTTCCAGTCGTTAAAGTATTATAAACATTATACTTTGGTTGAATGCCGCCCGGTTACCGGCCGTATGCACCAGATCAGGATCCATCTGGCAACACAAAGGGCATCCATAGCCGGCGATGAAATGTATAAAGGTGAGCCTGTTTTCCTTTCAAAAATAAAACGCAAATACCATTTAGGTAAAGATCAGGAAGAACTGCCCATCATGAAACGCTTTGCCCTGCACGCTTATGAAGTAACGTTTCGTATCAATCCCGAAACCGAAGTCACCATTCACGCCCCCTACCCAAAGGACTTTGAAACACTTTTAAAGCTGCTTGACAAGTTTGACCTTTAAAATTAAATGGTAGAAATTGTTTGATATTTACATATGCCAACGTATTTTTATGCCTAATGGCTTCTCTCTTTAAAAAGTTCTCTCTCTGTATTTTACTGGTGGCGTTTGGTGTAAGCATTTCAGAAGCCTCGCCGTATATTTATCTTTCTGAGGATAGCCTTGTTAACTTTATCAAAATAAAAGACAGGAACCTGCAGGACAAGAAAATAGTTGACTATATCAAACTCCGTTTTCAGCAAGGGCCGCAAAACACCATCCCCGAAGGTAAAACAGAAGTTTATGAAAAGCTGGACAAATACCAGGTTGATGACCGCGAAGCTTTAAAATACTTTATTGAAAGTACTGTACAGCGACGGCTATCCAAACTCCCCGAAGCAGAAACCGCGATGGTCAAAGCCATTGACCAGGCCTCAAAAAGCAAAGCCGATTTCTTAATTTACTCATTTATCAGCCACCTTGCTTTTATTCAAACAGACAGGGGCAATCCAATTGGCGCTATATACAGTTACGGGCTGGCACAAAAGCAAGCGTTAAAACTTAACGAACCGCTATTACAGGTATATCTCAATATTAATATATCCGATCTTTATTACAAGCTCAACCTGTATAGCCAGTCGTTATATTACCTCAACCTTGCATTTCATATCAAGGAAGAAAATAAGATCAAGGACGACAGGTTTTATACTATAATAAGCTATAACAAGGCCGAAAATTTTTTCAGGAGAAGAAACCTCGATTCACTGCAACGGTGCCATGATGAGTTGATGGGACCTAACAACAAAAGCTATAAATTATTTACCTACCAAAACCGTACAGCTTACTACATATCTATATTGCAACATAAATATAGTGATGCCATAACGCAGATCAAGGAGTTGCAATCCAATAAAAAATACGTTCACAACGACCTTGAGCGACAAAACCTGGCCGATGCCTTTTACCTGAACGGTCAACCGGATTCGGCAAGTGCGATAGCTAACCAATTACTTGCCCTACCCTATTCTACAAACCATCCCGAAATAAAGCATCATCTTTATGAATTGCTGGGAGAAATAGCCCGCGACAGGGGCGATTATAAACTGGCAGCCGAAAACTTTGATCTTGCCTTAAAACAATCAGAAGCAAGCCTGAATAATACTACTCAAGTAGGTAACGTATCGGCACAGATAAAAATCGATAAAATCGAAAATACCTTTACGGATACTGCCGAAAAGTACAGGCGCGAGCGTCTTATTTTGATCCTGATCAGTATTACTACAGTTTTTATGTTTGCGGTTATAGCCCTGTTATACCGCAGTGCCAGGCAAAAACGCCATTACGAAAAATTATTATACGATACCAAAAAGCGCGAGCTTGCCTTTATCAACTCACACGAGGTACGTAAACATCTTACCAATATATTAGGTTTGGTTGAGCTGATGAGCGAAACCAAAGACAAAAAACAGGAGTTTTTGCAGGTTGAAAAGCATCTTTATGACTCTGCAACCAGGCTTGACGAAGCCATTAAGAACATTTCCGAAAAATTAAGCGACTAAATTTCCGCAATAGTAAGCTTTGCCTTAACTTCATCAGTTGAAAAGGGTTAACTGTTCACCTAATGAGTGCCAGGACTTGCCCGTACAAGGGTATTTTACGTTATTGATAAAAAACACACCCGATTCATTTCCGAAAATACGAAATTGTTAAAAACGCAGTTTTACAGATTCTTTTTTACGGGTTTACAGCTATAATTAACATGTTATTGAAAAAAAATACAAAATTTCTTAACATTTGTAATGAATTTTGTAAAAATAATTTAAATTCGCCTTAATAATTATTGAGATTAATACAAAAACTATAATTAGAACCCCAACTTTACAAATTAATTAAAAAATGGCAACAAAACTCGAGTACATTTGGCTTGATGGCTATAAACCAACACAAAGCCTGCGCAGCAAAACAAAAATCGTTAAAGAATTTAGCGGTAAAGTAGAAGATTTAGATAACTGGAGCTTTGATGGTTCTTCAACTGAGCAGGCACCAGGTGGTTCATCTGATTGTATCTTAAAGCCAGTTTTTGTTGTTCCTGATCCACAAAGAAAAAGCGCTTTCTTAGTAATGTGCGAAGTATTAAGCGCTGACGGCAAACCACACGAATCAAACGGTCGTGCTACTATTGCTGATGACGATAATGATTTCTGGTTCGGTTTTGAGCAGGAGTACTTCCTGTGGGATCCATCAACCAGCAAACCGCTTGGTTTCCCGGCTGCTGGCTACCCAGCTCCACAAGGTCCTTACTACTGTTCAGTAGGTGCTAAAAACGCTTTCGGTCGCGAAATCGTTGAAGAACACTTAGATGCTTGTTTAGAAGCAGGCTTAAACGTTGAAGGTATCAACGCTGAGGTTGCTGCCGGTCAGTGGGAATTCCAGATCTTCGCTAAAGGCGCTAAAGAAGCTGGTGACCAGATCTGGGTTGCACGTTATTTATTAGAAAGAATTGGTGAGAAATACGGAGTTGCTATCAACTGGCATTGCAAACCGCTTGGTCAATTAGACTGGAACGGTTCTGGTATGCACGCTAACTTCTCAAATACTACTTTACGTACTGCAAACAGCAAAGAAATTTTCACTGCTATCTGCGAATCTTTCCGCCCTGCAGTTGCTGAGTGTATCGCTGTTTACGGTGCTGATAACGATCAGCGTTTAACCGGTAAACACGAAACTGCTTCTATCCATGACTTTAGCTATGGTGTATCTGACCGTGGTGCTTCTATCCGTATCCCTTTGTACGCGGTTGATCACAACTGGAGTGGCTACCTGGAAGATCGTCGCCCTAACTCAGCTGCCGATCCATACAAAGTAGCTGCAGTTATCATCAAAACTGTAAAAACAGCAAAGCTTTAATGCCCTGAATAAATAGTTATTGTTTTATCCCCCGGTTTTAAAAACCGGGGGATTTTTTTGTGGTTTTAGATGTAGAGACGCATCACATGCGTCTCCCAGATGCAAATCACGACAGGTTAAACGCCGTATAAGCGGCTTGTCCTACGGAAGACGCATGTGATGCGTCTCTACAGGCAAACATTTATAAACCTATCTTATAGCATCTTAATTACTATTTAAATAGTTACCACAAGGCGTAGCCCATTATCCACTTCCAACTCCCACAGTTCGGCAATATCCGCTAACTTCACTTTAATAGTTTCTACTTTCAGCTTACCAGCCGCCGCAAGTGCAAACATTTCGGGCAAAATCTCACTAAAAAGTTCAGCTACCTGCGCTTTTGACCAGGCGCCAAGCCCCGATCCGGTTAATTGAAGATCAACACT
>NZ_DASVOB010000220.1:0-5332 GCF_036383575.1 Mucilaginibacter sp. | reverse complement strand
AAACAGACACCGGCTGCCGAACGTTGATAGTTAGCAGCTTGTCTCGATACATGATATCAGTGGCCTCGGTTTTGCTTTCACCAGCCCAGATATAATGGACCTGGAAGTTTACGAGGTTTTGATCATTGTAAGCGCGTGTATAAAACAGGTTATCGGCCTGCCCGGCATCAATTAATTTATTGCCGCCAAATACCGAATACCAGAAATGCAGGTGCCTCGGATTTTCAACCTTTACAAACACCGAATCGGCGGTGCGATAGCCTGATAGCGAGATGTCAGCGTTATTGTCTTTCAGATCCAGATCAGCATAGGCACTGTCCGTTTCAACGTCATAGCTATCTGCATAAGGATTAATGATAGTTTTAGATGGGAGCATTACCCTGACCCTGGATATGGTATCGTACTTTGCATTTAGGGCGCTGATAGTAGCCATGGTTTGTATGGCCTTACCATTATCAAAGGCGTTACTGATCAATGTATCACCGTTTAATTTGGTGGTGACACTAAACCGGCTGTACCGGTAACTCATATCGTTATCTGCCGATTGTTGTTCGTTATTGCTGTTCAGAAATTCTGAATTAATAGCGTAAGTAACATCTGCTTTCGGAAAGATGGAATCAGGGATAATCAGTTTGGTTTCACCAACTGGGTCAAGCTGTAGCTGATGAGTCCAAAGCTGGTCGGGCACAAAAATGTAGTTTTGCCGGTGCGTACCGGTGCCACGCGTATTGAGGGTAACAGTAACCCGGCCATCTGTAACCGGCAGGTTATTTTCATCTACAGCTTTTAAATATAATGTAGCCGGGTTTCCGGGCCCGTGTTCTTCTTTATCAACCCTGGTGCTGAAGGTTATTGATTTAAGCTCGTACTCCTCGTATTTAAACTGACCGGTCATGAAAACCTTTCGTTTGGCTAAAAAGCCCTGATCGTCATTGCCATCATAATCATCCAATTTGTATTTTTCGCTTGATGGGTCTTCGAGCGATATGATATAATTTTCATCAAGCGAAAGATCAAGACTATCTGTAAGCGCGAAACTATATTCATAAGCTCCATCGCGATAGCTGGTTACTTTGCCGATGATCTTACCATCTTCATCATACCGTTCTTTGAGCCGCACCAAAAGTTGAGCTGCGTTTACAGGTCGTTTTGATTTCTTATTTAAGATGAAAGCTTTGAATTTTACGGTATCATGCGGTTTATAAATGGCCTTGTTAAACACTATAAAGCCTTCGTAATTATTTGCAGGCTGACGGCTGTAATATTGATCATGCCCTTTGAACAGGTTTTTAAAACGTTTCCATGTGGCTTTAAAAAAGCTCATGTGGCGATACGGATTGTAATGATAATAAGATGAGCGCTGCTGCTTTTTTATTGCATAATAATTGGTTACGCCTGCATAATCAACTTTCAGGATGGTATCTCTTTTTGAAGGATTGGCTATATACAAACCGGCTTTTGAATCATAAGTAACAGTATGACCATTAAATTGTACTAAAGCGTTGTTGACAGCTTTACCTGCCTGATCAACCAAAATAAAGCGGAGATCATAGTTATTAGCCAACAACTTTAAATTGGCAGATCGGTTTTCGATAAGAGCGTAACTCAGCAAATTCTTTTTGGCTACAACTTTCAAATAGTTACCGGGAGGGAGGGTATTGTTCCATTTATCGTTTGTTTTAAACGAATCAATGGGGTTGTGTAATATTTGCTCGTCGGGGTTTTTACGCGGGTAACGGTAAAATTTAAACACATCATTGGCCGTTATTTTGTAGATGTAAGTATAATAGCTGCTTTGCCAGCTTGGTGTAAGCGGCTTTTGCGCAAAAGCAGCAGTGATACAAAAACTTAAGAAGCTGAAAAATAATAACGATCTTTTTATTGGTGCCTGCATGTTTAGGTATATTTTGTGGTAATTGCCACCGGGTTAAATTTATTACATTTATGCTTGTCTGTTTATAAGATGCATATCTATTTACTATTCCATAAAAGAAATATCATTTAAGAAACTTATTTTTGAGGCGTAACCCTGCTTTATATACCGGGTTAGTAGAGATTTAAATTATGTGGTACAATAACATACTCGATACCATTGGCAATACGCCGCTGGTAAAACTGAATAAAGTAGCAAAAGACATCCCTGTTACCGTTTTAGCCAAGATAGAGACAACCAACCCCGGCAACTCCATAAAAGACCGTATGGCCCTTAAAATGATTGAGGATGCCGAAAAAAGCGGCAAGCTTAAACCCGGCGGAACCATTATTGAAGGTACATCGGGCAATACCGGTATGGGGTTAGCTATTGCGGCGGTTATAAAAGGCTACAAGTGTATTTTTACCAGCACCGATAAACAATCAAAAGAAAAGTTTGATGCCCTGCGTGCTTTTGGTGCAGAGGTAATAGTTTGCCCAACCAATGTGGAGCCCGAAGATCCGCGTTCGTATTATTCGGTATCATCACGCCTGGAGCGGGAAGTACCTAATTCATGGAAGCCAAACCAGTATGATAACCTGAGCAATTCGCAGGCGCACTATGAATCAACAGGCCCGGAAATATGGGAGCAAACCGAGGGTAAAATCACGCACCTGATTGCAGGTGTGGGCACCGGCGGCACTATATCAGGTATTGCCCGTTATCTGAAAGAAAAGAACCCGGCTATACAGGTATTGGGTATTGATACTTACGGTTCGGTATTTAAAAAATATAAAGAGACGGGTGTATTTGATAAAAACGAGATCTATCCATACATCACGGAAGGTATTGGCGAAGACTTCCTGCCGCAAAATGTTGATTTCAGCCTGATTGATCACTTTGAAAAGGTGACTGATAAAGATGCCGCCCTCATGACCCGCGAAATTGCCCGTAAGGAAGGGATTTTCTCCGGCAACTCAACCGGTTCGGCAGTGGCGGGTTTGCTACAGATGAAAGATAAGTTTAAAGAAGGCGATGTAGTTGTGATCGTTTTCCCAGACCATGGTACCCGTTACCTTGGCAAAATGTATAACGACGACTGGCTGCGCGACCGCGGTTTCCTGAAAGACGAAAAATTAACCGCCCGCGATATCATCAGCAAAAAAGACGTGCAGGAAATCATCACCATTGATTGCGAAAAGAGCGTGTTGGAAGCGATCAACACCATCAAATCGCTCAATATATCGCAGATCCCGGTTACACAAAAAGGTATGGTGATAGGCAAGATCACCGAAAGCGATATCCTCGATTCGCTGATTGAAAACCCATCTATCAAGTCGCAGCCGATCAAAAACATTACTACCGCACCATTCCCCTTTGTTGATCTGAACACTTCGATAGACAGGATCTCGGCCATGATCAATAAAGATAACATTGCTGTATTGGTTGAAGACGGGCAGAGTAAAATTGAGATTATCACCCAGTATGATATTATAAACGCTATATCAGCCTGATTTTAAGGTGAAAGGATAAAGGCGAAAGGTTAAAGGTTACATTACAAACTTTAACTTTTTGTCTTTAAAGCAAATTAATCTATCGACTGAAAGAAAAAACCTTTCGCCTTTTAGCTTTAACCTTTCGCCTCCTCAAAAGAAACAAACCTTTTACCTTTAACCTTTCACCTTTAGCCTAAAAAATTACTAATTTCGTTGGCAATGAATGAGCATCTTGACCCTGAACGCGAACGTCTCAGTCCGGCCGAACGTGATATTGAAAAAGTATTGCGCCCGCAGCAATTTGAAGACTTTACCGGTCAGCATAAAATATTAGCCAATTTAAAGATCTTTGTACAAGCGGCCCGTCAGCGCGGAGAAGCGCTTGATCATGTGCTGCTCCACGGTCCACCAGGTTTAGGTAAAACCACCCTATCCCACATCATCGCCAATGAAATGGGTGTAGGCATTAAGATCACCTCAGGCCCTGTTTTAGATAAACCCGGGGATTTGGCGGGTTTGCTTACCAATCTTGAAACCGGGGATATTCTTTTTATTGATGAAATTCACCGCTTAAGTCCGCTGGTTGAAGAATACCTTTACTCGGCCATGGAGGATTTTAAGATAGATATTATGCTGGAGAGCGGCCCCAATGCCCGTTCGGTACAAATTTCGCTTAATCCGTTCACCTTGGTAGGCGCAACTACCCGTTCCGGCTTGCTTACTGCGCCTCTAAGGGCCAGGTTTGGTATCAACTCGCGCCTGGAATATTATGATGCCAAACTGCTTACCACCATTGTACTACGTTCGGCATCGATACTAAAAACACCTATTACTGATGAAGGTGCTTATGAAATCGCCCGCCGCAGCCGTGGCACCCCCCGTATTGCCAATGCATTACTTCGCCGCACACGTGATTTCGCCCAAATCAAAGGAAATGGCAAGATTGATACGGAGATTGCCCAGTATGCATTGAACGCTTTAAATGTAGATAGTCACGGACTGGACGAAATGGACAACAAGATCCTGCTTACCAGTATTGATAAGTTTAAAGGCGGTCCTGTAGGTTTAAAAACCGTTGCAACAGCAGTTGGTGAAGACGAGGGCACAATTGAAGAGGTTTACGAACCGTTTTTAATACAGGAAGGCTTTTTAATGCGTACGGCCCGCGGCCGTGAAGCTACTGAAGCTGCCTACAAACATTTAGGAAAGATAAAGCTGGGAGGAAATCCATCCTTATTTTGAGATAAACGTATACATCGCCACCAATCATGAAAACCAAATTAAAACTACTGCTCACTACTACAACGCTCTTTTTAAGCTGCATAACTATCGCATCGGCACAAACAACACCACCGCCACCGGGTACAGCACCAGCCCCTTCGGTTACGGCACCTACCGATTCAGTTAACAAGGCAAAAAAAGACACCATACCCGTGATACACAAGCCCGTACCGACGCTAAAGGTAGGTATTATGGGCTTAAACCATGACCATATCCACCTCATATTAAGTGAGTACCGAAAAGGAAACGTGAATATTGTAGGCATTGCCGAACCTGATAAAAAGCTTTGGGAAAAATTTGGCAAAGCCTATAACCTGCCCGATTCCCTGTTTTTTGATGACCTAAGGAAAATGTGCACCACCCGTAAGCCTGCTATTGTGTTGGGTTACAACGCTGTTGGCAAACATGTGGATATTGTGGAGACCTGCGCACCCTTAGGTATTTCTGTAATGGTTGAAAAACCGTTGGCCGCCACCCTTGAGCAAGCTAAACGTATGGAGTTTCTGGCCCTTAAATACTACGTCAAAGTATTAACCAATTATGAAACTACCTGGTACCCATCCTTTCAGGATGTTTATAATACCGTTAAGCAGGACAGCATAGGTTTGATCCGTAAAATGGTGGTGCATGACGGGCACCAGGG
>NZ_DASVOB010000219.1:0-3581 GCF_036383575.1 Mucilaginibacter sp. | reverse complement strand
CTAATGGAACAATACGAGCGCAGTAAACGCGGGGTATACTCCGGGGCTATAGGCTATTTTAGTCCCGATGATGATTTTGATTTTAATGTAGTGATCCGGTCGTTGCTTTATAACTCTTCTAATAAATACTTGTCATTTCACGCAGGTGGGGCTATTACCTATCATGCCATTGCCGAAAATGAGTATGAAGAATGTTTGTTGAAGGCTGCTGCGGTGATGCAGGTTTTGGGAGGATAGCAGTTTTCTCTGTAGAGACGCATCACATGCGTCTTTCGCATGCAGACTACGAATAGATTAATTGTCTAATACTGCTTGTCCTATGGGAGACGCATGTGATGCGCCTCTACAAAAGACACTTTACAGATCATCAATTTTCATTATATTGAGCAGTGAAATTTTTAAACACTTGCTCTTTTAATTGTCATTATGTTAAAACCCCTACAAAACATAAAACTGATTCTCGTTACCCTGTTGTTATTTATTGGTGGTATAACCCTCGCCCAAACAAAGTATAAGCCCGCCGATCTGTTCCCTGCGTTACCTTTACTGCCGCCGGGCAATTCATATCGTACCGCCACTGGCGAACCGGGTCCAGCCTATTGGCAAAACAAGGCTGATTATACAATTGATGTAGCGCTTGATGATAAAACCAATGTAATTACCGGTACTGCTACCATTACATATACCAATAATAGTCCGAAGTCACTTTCTGCCTTGTGGTTGCAGTTGGAACAAAATGTGTTTAAAAAAGATTCGCGGGGAATCCAATCCAAATTGTTCCTTTACCAGGATCCTGGTAAAACTACTCCCGACGGCGGGTACCAGGTAGAAGGCGTGCAGCTTGCAGGTAATAAAGGCGGAAATATTAAATATCATATTTATGATACCCGGATGCAGCTTGAATTGTCGCAGCCTCTTTTAAGCGGACAGGCAATCAGTTTCAGTATCCGCTACCGGTATAACTTCCCTGTAAACTATAAAAATGCCGATTTCCTGGTTAACCGTACCGATATCCTCCCAACAAAAAACGGCAATATTTATGCAGTAGCGCAATGGTACCCACGGATGTGCGTATTAGATGATATAGAAGGATGGAACACGCTGCCGTACTTAGGTAATGGTGAGTTTTACCTGGAGTATGGCAATTTTAGGGTAAACATTACCGTACCATCAGGACTTATTGTTGAAAGCTCAGGCGATCTGCTTAATCCAGAAGAAGTATTAACGTCATCTGCATTAAAGCGCTGGCAGGCAGCCAAACAAAGCGATTTGCCGGTACAGATCCGCACAGCGAAGGAAGTAACTGATCCATTGTCAAGGCCAGCCAAGGCAACCTGTACATGGAAGTTTAAACTGGATAACGCCCGTGATTTTGCATGGACTGCCTCGCGCTCATTTATTTGGGAAGGCTTAAGTTTTAAACTTGCCAATGGCAGGCGGGTAATGGGAAGTTCGGTGTACCCGGTAGAATCGGAGAAGCAAGGCAGCTGGAAGCGTTCGTCGGAATATATCAAATTTACTTTGCAGCATTTTTCGGAGAAATGGTTCCCGTATCCCTACAATAAAGCAGTTAACGTGGCTTCAAATCTTGATGGTATGGAGTATCCCGGCATGGTTTTCTGTTCGGCAAAAGATACCGGCAATATGTATTTTGCAGTAGTAAACCACGAGCTGGGGCATACCTGGTTCCCGATGGTAGTGGGAAGCAATGAGCGCAAATATGCCTGGATGGACGAAGGATTTAACATGTTCATCGATAAAATAGCTACCAAAGCTTTTAATAAAGGTGAGTTTATAGGTTATGTAGAGATCGATAGTCCGCTTGATTCGCTGTTTTCAGAAAAGTTGTTGCCCATTATTACCCGGCCCGATGCATTGCCTGGCAATCAGGTGTATCCGCTGCAATATCAAAAAGTGGCATACTCCTTAGCACTTTTGCGGAACCAGATCTTAGGCCCCGAACGTTTTGACAACGCTTTCAGAAAATACATCCGCGACTGGGCTTATAAACACCCAACGCCCTGGGATTTTTTCAGAAGCGTAGACAGTTCAACCGGTGAAGACCTGACCTGGTTTTGGAAATCGATGTTTTTGGAAAACTATCGCCTTGATCAAAAGATAACCAAAGTGGAAAGCCCGGCAGGTACCCAACCCAACATCACCATTGAAAATATGGAAAAGGCCGCCATGCCATTAGTTGTTGAAATAACTTATGCCGATGGATCAAGGGAATATCGTGAATTTCCGGTAGAGATTTGGGAGTACAGCAGTATTTATACTTTCACCGGGGACAAAAAAGCGGCTGTTGCCAAAGTTGTTATCGATCCGGATAAGATCTATCCTGATGTGGATAGGGGCAATAATAGTTACGAATTGAAAAAGTAAGCAATATGCCTTCTTCATCACGTCATTGAGTAACCGCCAGAGAATCTCTGGTAAAAATCGTGATGGCGTGTAAAATATATTGGGGGATGGTGCGCGAAGGCCGCGTTAGGGATTGCAGTGTAAAGCCCACAGCGCGGGTTGGGCTTGTGAGCGGGCAAAGCGAGGACTTGTAACGGAAAGCTCGGGCCGCAGGCAACGCCCATATTATAAAATTTCCCATCCCATCAGGGGCCTCTGTGAGTTTAAGTTAACCCACAAAATTCACCAACCTGAAATTTCAATAGGAGGCACCTACGGAGCCAAAAAATATACTCTTTTAATGTTATAAACACGTGGCTCCGCCGGGGCCGGCAACGTTTTAATCAGGCATTAATTGAGATACTTAAGGACAGATGCACCAGAGGTGCAAAAGGTTTGTAGCATAAAAAGTATAGAAATACCCTTTGCCCCAGAGGGGCAAAACAAAACGCTCGGTGATTAAACGGCAAAACAATTTTGTGGGTTAACTTAAACTCGTAGAGGACCCTGATGTTCTGCGCTATGTTACTCTTAGATATTATACCTTTTACAAGATAATGATCAACCTCGGGTTCATTTTATAGATCCCGGGGTTGGCAATCACAAATCGCTATAACTTCACTCCCCTCAAAAAATCCTCGATACCCATACGTTTCTTGCCTTCTAACTGAATGTCTTTTAGCAATATAAAACCATCCTTGGTGGCAAACTTCAAATAGGTTTTGTTATCCGTTAAAAAGGCTCCGGGTTGTATGTCTGTTTCCGATAGCTGATATTCGGATGCGTAAACTTTTAAATTTTTTCCATTGAGTTCAGTATAAGCAGTAGGCACAGGGCTCAGACCGCGAATTTTGTTGTAGATTGACAGCGCTGGTTGTGTCCAATCTATCTGGCAATCATCTTTAAAGATCTTTGGTGCGTGTCTTAACTCTGTTCCCTCGGCCAGCTGAGCTTGCGGGTGCTCGTTGTAACGGCCGCTCTCAACCGCTTTAACTGTTTTTACCAATAATCCTGCGCCTTTGTTCATGAGGCGGTCGTGCAGTTCGCCGGCATCTTCGTGGCCGGTAAGTGTTATTTTTTCGGTGAAGAGGATGTTGCCGGTATCAATGTCGTGTTTTAAAAAGAAGGTGGTTACACCGCTTTCTTTTTCGCCATTGATCAGCGCCCAGTTAATAGGG
>NZ_DASVOB010000218.1:0-7324 GCF_036383575.1 Mucilaginibacter sp. | reverse complement strand
GCCCGGTTTAAAGGTTACATTCAAAGTCATCTGCCCGTTATTGGTGCTGTTGCTTTGCATGTACTCCATACCCGGAGTTCCGTTCACTTGTTCTTCAATAGGGGTAGCAACCGTTTGTTCAACAGTTTGAGCGTCGGCACCGGTAAACTGGCCGTTAACCTGTACAATAGGCGGCGTAATATCGGGGTATTGATCTATAGGTAAAAGCAAGATGCATACCGTACCTGTAATTACCAATACAATGGATATTACAATTGCAGTTACAGGTCTTTTTATAAAGGTATTTGCTATCATAAATATTGTCCTGAATAAATTAAGTTGTTTTGTTCGGCTGCTAACGACCGCCTTTACCGCCTGCTGACGGTGCCGCCTTATTGGCCGTTGTTATCGGGGAACCGTTGCGCAGCAGTTGTACGCCATCAACCACAATCCGGTCGCCGGCTGTAATGCCACTTTTGATGATCATACCAGCGCCAATGGTTTGACCCGGCTGTACCTTTTTTTGCACCGCAAAAAGCCTGGATATTTTGTTTTTGGCAGAGTCGGCCCCGGCCTTTGGATTATTAACCAAACTGTCTTTGGCGGTAAATACAAAGTATTCGCCCATTTGCTCAACTACAGCTTTACCCGGCACTACCAGTTGTGGGCCTGCTTCCTGGTTATGCACCCGCACCACGCAGCTCATTCCCACCTTTAACATACGTTGGGGATTGGCAAATACAAGCCTTATGGTAACGGAACCGGTTTGGGAATTAACCGCACGATCAATAACCGAAATTTTACCATTTACAGGATAAAGTGAATTATCTGACAATAAGAGCGTAAAAAGCGAATCTACAGTAGGGCTTTTGCGTTGTTGCAGGCGCTCAAATTGAGGCAGCTGTTTTTCATTGATTACAAAATCAACCGCCATAGGGTCATCTGTTGATATCGTATTTAATACGGTAGCGCCGGTATTAACCACATCACCTAATTTAACCTGGCTAAAACCTATGGTACCACTAAATGGCGCGTAAACTGTAGCATAGTTTAAGTTGGTTTTGGCGGTTTTTACTGCCTGACCGGCTGCATTTACCTGGTTTTGGGCGTTTTGCAACGCGATGACTGCATGGTCATAAAGCTGTTTGGCAACAGCATTGTATTTGTTTAAGTACTCATACCGGTCGGCATCTTGTTGCGCCTGGGTCAGGCTGCCTTCGGTGACTTTTCTGTTGGCAACTGCGGCATCGTAATTATCCTGGTATATACGCCTGTCTATTTCAAAAAGCTTTTGCCCTTTTTCTACATGGGTACCTTCGGTAAAGAATATACCGGTTACGGCCCCCTGTACCTGCGGAAGCAGGTTAACCTGGCTTAAAGCGGCAGTTGTAGAGGGGTACTGATCGTAATAAAGCACATTTTTTGCTTTAACTTTCAGTAGGTTAACAGGTATTTCAGAATTAACAGGTGGCTGTTTTTGTTTGCACGAGCCAAGGATAAGGATGCTTATAAAGCTGGCGATTAATGATCTTTTATTCATGGAGGTTATATTTTCTTGGCATTAATAAGTAATGTCACCCATTGCTTTTTGCAGGTCTATTTTGCTTGACAGCAGCTGGAACAATGAGTTTGTATAATTTATTTCTGCGGTAATGAGATTTGATTCGGCCGTTATTACATTCAGGTAGGCTACAACGCCTTGTTTATATTGCAGGTCGACAACAAAGTACACCCGCTTTGCCATGCCTACATTTTTTTGCTGCTCTTGGAAACTGTACAAGTTGCTTTTGTAGTTGGCCAGGCTAACCGTGTAATCTTTATAAAGCCCAAGTTTTAAGTCCTTCTCGTCCCAGGTGATCAGTTGTTCCTGTAGGTGTGCTTTATGTATATTATGGGTGCGGGCGAAGCCTGTAAAAATGGGGATGCTGAGCGATAAGCCAACCGATGAGCTTGGGTATGAGCCCGACAACAGATCTGAGAAATGATTATTACCAAACTGGAGCCCGTAATTAAAAAAGCCAGATAAAGTAGGCAAAAAGGCATATTTATAATAGTTGGTAAGCTGTACCTGCAAATCTTTACGGGTTTGGATCTGCTGATATTCTATCCTGTTTTCATATTGCAGCCGCTTGTTGGTATCGATACGGATATCGTTCATCATTTGCACGGTATCGATACTTACATTAAACTGTTTTTCGGGTTCGTACCCCATCAACTGCTTCAAAGCGGCGTATTGCGGGATAAGGTTTTCTTTAGCCTGTTTTAACTGCGTTTTGGAGTTGCTAAGGGTGATAGTTGCCTGCAGATAATCGGTTTCATCAGCAATACCTCCCTTGTACTGGTGATAGGCGTCGCGCAGGCTTTTGCCAAGCCTTGTGGTATCCTCTTTGAGCACGTTGATTTGCTGCAGGGTCAGCAGTACATTATAAAAAGCTTTGCTGACCGATGTTACCAGGTAAATTTTGGTGCTGTCTGTAACTTGCTTAGCTTGTTTTACCAGTAAGGGCGCGCTTTTGGCAGCATATAACAAACTCGGGCTTACAATAGCTTGCGATACAGATAGTTCGGGAATAAACGTATTGGCGTAGTTACTGCGGATGGACGTGCCGGTCGTAGTTCCGGTTGCCGAGCCGTTACCTGTACTGGTTGAAATATTGTTGTTAGGTTGCTGTATGTAATGAACAAGATTACCACTGGCATTAACCTGGGGTAGCCATGCCGCCAAATTAATAGCGTTGGAGGTGCGGGCTATATCTGTATTGATCAATGAACGATTTAATGCAGGCTGATGAACTAAAGCATAATCAATACACTGCCTTAGGGTAAGGTATTGGCCTGTATCCTGTGTATGAGGCATAATAGGAAAACCGACTTTGCCGGTATCCGGAACCTGGTCTGGAGCAGGGAATTGCTTTTTATTGTTTTGTGCTGAAGCGTTTAATGATATAAGGCACAACCCTGTCGCCGTTAAAAGAAACAGGCCTACTAAGTTGGTGCTGAAAAACGTGATTTTCATTATTAACCGATATTTATTTAGAATTGACTTTAACCAGGCATATACATGTATATGCAGGAGTCAGTAGGGCTGAAGCACAGTTGTTTGCGCCAGTTTCATACTCAAACTCTGCAATGTTTATGCATTGCCCTGATTAAAATATTGTTGATGAGTACGCAGAAAAAATCGCGTAATAAAGTATGGTCAAACCTGTTTTGGTTCTAAAATTTAGCAGACCATAAATGAGGATGTGATCAGATCCTTAACCTGCGTAGTTTGAGATAAGCATCGGGGTAAGAAAGATATGCTGGGGCGGAATAGATTTCGCGTTTTTTTGTTAAAAACGTTAAAGCTATAGCGCTGAAGATAAATGCAAGTAGGGGGGTAAAAGCTGTTGTTTTAGGAACCAGGCTTTTGCGTTTGCTTTCAATAACCGAACGGATGCCATGATGCAGCGACGAGGTACTGTTACCCTGGCTGTGATTTTTATGGATAAACTCGTTATTGATTGAGACTTTAAGTTGTGACTCCGCTTTATTCAGATTAGGTAAGAAAAATATACGCGTTAACGCGACAAATAAATATGCCGCTAATACAAGCATATTTACAGACTGATTAACGATATTTTTAAACCGGTTCACCCTTTGAGTTTTAACGTGTTTGTAGTACAATACAACGGTTAATAATGTTTTGTAACTATTTAAGTACAAACATGAAAGCCGCGATTAATTATGCAAAGACTAATGTGGCATACCGCCCACAGGCAATGAAAATCCTGCTGAAAGGGCGAATAACACTATTAAAGTAGCTATATACCTGCTATCCTTAATTCAAATATTCTTTGCTCAGCAATAATAGTAAGATTTATTTCCTGCTGTTGTAAAAATTGCTTTACACCATTGAGTATCTATCTCCTATATCACTGTCTTTATGAATGATAATACGTTGCATCCGGTATTATTTTAGTTCTCCCTGATTAATTACCTTTTATAAATCTAACCTTACTGGTTATTAAATATTGTTTGGCCAACATTGAAGTTGTCTGTCTTCATAAAACAGGCAGGGGAAAGTTGCACCCCTGAAAATGCAGCATCATCAAATGTTTTTTATTTATACATCCTTTAAAAACTTCTGTTTTAAGGAACGATTAACGGACTCTTTTAATCCCTGTCGTCCTCTAATGCAGTGTTGTTAAGGATTAGCGGGAGCGTTTTCTTTAACCAATTAGTAAACGTACCTGGTAAATAAGGCCGGTTAAATGCCTGCCAATACATTAAGAATTTTAAAAAATATGAGAAACAAATTATTAATATTAATCAGCTGCGGTATAATTGCCGTCGCGGGCTGTAAAAAAACAGTTTCACCCGGAAGCATCGCCGCAGAAACCAATCAAACCGGGGATGGTAAGCTTAAAACAAATGCCACATTCAGTTTCATACATCCGGGGATGCTGCATACCTCTGCCGATCTGATCCGGATGCAAACACAGGTGAATGCCAATGCCTCGCCCTGGGTTGATAGTTATAATATACTCTCAACCAATTCCTATGCGCAACTTAGTTATACTATGGCCGGTCCGAATGATACGATTACGCGGACAAGTACGGGCGGTAATTACGTGCACGTTATGCGTGACGCTGCCGCAGCCTACCAGGATGCTTTGGAGTGGTACATCACCGGCAATAATGCCTATGCCGACAAAGCAGTGAGTATTCTTAATGCCTGGGCAACAACGTGTAAGGCAATAGGGGGTGATTCAAACTATGCGCTGGCTTCCGGCCTTTACGGATACCAGCTTGCAAACGCTGCCGAGATCCTTCGTGCGTATAGTGGCTGGTCGGCTACCGATTTCGGTAATTTCAAAACATTTATGTTAAATGTTTTTTACCCGGCAGCTAATGGTTTTTTAACCAATCACAATGGTACCTGCGATACCCATTATTGGGCCAACTGGGATTTGTGCAACATGGCTACTATTTTATCTATCGGTATTTTATGTGACGATCAGGCCAAATTTAACCAGGCCATAACGTATTTTAAGAGCGGCATCGGGAATGGAAACATTGACAGAGCTGTGTTCTATGTTCACCCCGGCAACCTTGGGCAAAACCAGGAAGCAGGTCGCGATCAGGGACATGCAACGCTGGACATATCGCTGGTCGGCGCATTTTGCCAGATGGCCTTTAACCAGGGCCAGGATCTGTTCGCGTATGAGAGCAACAAGGTACTTGCCTTAGCTGAATATACTGCAATGTATAACCTGAATTTGACAGTGCCTTACAATACTTACAACAATTGCGACAATGTTAACCAAACCGTCATTTCTGCTGCTTCGCGAGGTACTGCTCGCCCGAGCTGGGAATTGATCTATAACCATTACCAGAATGTGATGGGCGTGACCGCAACTTACAGCAGCCAGTTTGCAACCCTGGTAAGACCTGAAGGCGGCGGCGGAAACTATGGTTCCAGCAGCGGTGGGTTTGATCAGCTTGGGTTTGGTACACTTACCTGTACCGTTGGTACGCAACCCATTGCCAATGGTACTTACCATCTGGTTAACCGGGCTACGGGCAAATACCTCGATAACATCGGCGCAACCACAGATGGAGCTAACGTAGGGCAATGGGCTTCGAGCACCAGTAATAATCAAAAATGGACATTAACCTATACCGGCGGCTATTATAAACTGATTTGTGTATCCAGCGGAAAAGCACTGGACAGCGATGACCATACGGCCGATGCTTCAACCGTTGTACAGTGGACCAGCGGAAGCAGTACCAATCAGCAGTGGACAATTGTTCCGATAGGTTCATACTATAAAATTGTAAACCGAACTAATGGTAAATGTCTTGATACCGGTGGGGGTACGGCAAACGGCAGTCCCATGGAGTTTTATGGTAACAATAGCAGCCTTAACCAACAGTGGAGCATAGTACCATGATGAATGGAGTTTAAATCCGGCTCAATCCGATAAAGTATATAAATAACACCGTAAAAAAGCGAACCTAACAGTTCGCTTTTTTAGTTTAGATCAAAGGAGTGCGCAATCAAACTTCAGGCCGTTTTGCACATCTGGAAATGCTAAATGGTTATTCTGGTTTCCATCCCTCAGCCGGGTATTTTTCAACTCAATTAAGGAGGGGAGATACACTGATACTATTTTACCATGATTTGTCCTGTAGTCCGTAGTTTATTTTCAGGAAATTTTCATTTCATAAAAAAAGCGTACATTTTTTATGAAATATTAGCCATGTTTATTATTAATGTAAAAAATACATGTAAAAATCTATTTATAACAAAATGTGCTATTTTGAAAAAATAATGTTTTTAAATGTTTATTTTATTGTGTCGTTAATAAAATTTCGTGGTATTTGATATTTAATTCGCAAAACTAAAAAACCATTTGTGCAAATTGTACACTATCCTTAATTTAGGATTAATCAAAAGCGATAAACCTAATTAATAAATAAACTTACTTTAATATTATTTTATCACTGATAAAAAATAACTTTTGAAAGGCGGGTAAAGCCTTGTTAATGTTATGTTTCCGGGTTACGGCCGCAAGGCTTATCTCACATTAAATCCGGTAGCTAATTAACAATAACAAACGCTGTACTACCGCAAACAGAATGAATGAATTTCGTTGCCGGGGGATATTGCCGCAAGGCTTATCTCACAATCAATCTCCCGGTCTATGATTTGCATTTGTAAAAACTATAACTGTTATTGCCTACACAATAATCAGTATCACATTTATTTTTTGACTGTTGCCGGCTTTGTCCTACACTATAGCCTTGTAACATTTTATTTGCGGCGAGAATGTATTATACATGCTCCTGCGGCAATGTCTCTACCATTGCCTAAAAGTCAGAAAAAGCTAAAAAATTCCAGGGCAATGCCTCTACCACTGCCGTAACCAATTCGCTGTATTTCAGCTTTTTGGGCTATGTTCTTAATCAAATATATTAACTAAATTAAATTAAATCATGCTTAAAAATTTACTTCTCAGGGGGAGGTTTCTTGCTGCGCTATTGTGCTGCCTGATATCCTCGGTGGTAGTTACAGCCCAAACAAAGTACAAAGGAAAAGTTATCGGAAGCGACGATAAGCAACCGGTTATCGGGGCATCGATCCGCCTCAAGGGTTCAACAACCGGTGCAATAACCGATGTCAACGGTGAGTTTACACTTACCCTTAAGCCGGGCAACGTGCTGGTTATTTCCTATATCGGTTATCAATCAACTGAAGTTACAGTAGGAACCGATCCTAATTTAAAGATCACCTTAAAAGCCGGTAGTAATTCACTTAATGAAGTAGTAGTTACCGGTTACGGTTCGCAACGTAAAAAAG
>NZ_DASVOB010000217.1:0-7757 GCF_036383575.1 Mucilaginibacter sp. | reverse complement strand
TGCTTCTATCTCTTTTATTAGTTGCTCCCGTAAATTGGCCGGAAGATGGCTGCGCTTGTCTTCTCGCACTACCCGTAATATCTCCTCGTTTTCCTTTTTCATACACCTTTTTTTGTGTATAGTTTTTTCCGGACGAGTCACTGTCATTGTGGTCTCGGCCGTTGTTGGTGACAAAATTAAATTTTAAAAGCTCGCCTGAAAAACCATGAAACTTCTTGAAAATTTCACGCACCGGCATACTTTTTTACATTAAATTTTGATTTAAAAAACATCTGTCTATATTTGCACCGCTAATCTATAGTTTTACTATATAAAAAATGAACGGTATCGCATTACATCATCTTCATCTGCATCACCACCATGTGGTGATCAGCTAATATGTATGTTTCTACGCGAAATAACAACCTCCGTTTATATTCTTTTTTATCATAGTCTCTTAAATTCAATCTTTTGAAAACACTTAAAATAGCTATCCAAAAATCGGGTAGGCTCAACGAAAAATCTGTTGAATTGTTAAAAAATTGCGGCTTAAATTTTGAAAACTACAAAAGCTCGCTGATCTCCCCGGTATCCAATTTCCCTTTAGAAATCCTTTTCCTTCGCGATGACGATATTCCTGAATATGTGCAGGATGGCATTGCCGACTTAGGTATCGTAGGCGAAAACGTGATCCAGGAAACCGAAGTTGAAGTAAGCTACCTGCAACGTCTGGGTTTTGGTAAATGCTCATTAAAAATAGCAGTACCTAACAACAGCGACATCAATTCCCTGGCCGACCTTGATGGTAAGGCCATAGCTACCACCTACCCCGCCATTTTAGGCAAGTTTTTAAAACAACAAAATATAACTTCAGATATCCGCACTATTTCAGGTTCGGTTGAGATTTCTCCGGGCTTAGGTCTGAGCGATGCTATTTGCGACCTGGTATCAACTGGTGGTACGCTAAAAAGCAATGGACTGAAACCTTTTGCCGATGTAATGTCGTCAGAAGCGGTGCTGATTGGCAGCAAAGCCATTGCCGAAAGCGATCTTGTACAGGAACTGATCCAGCGCATCCAATCTGTTTTACGCGCCAAAGAGACTAAATATGTGGTACTTAACGTTGAGAAGAGTAATCTTGACGCGGTAATTGCGTTACTGCCGGGTGTGAAAAGCCCTTCGGTAGTACCATTGGCCGAAGAAGGCTGGGTGGCAGTACACACCGTAATCCCTGAACGTGATTTTTGGGACCGTATAAGCCAGCTTAAACAGGCAGGCGCACAAGGCATTGTAGTAATGCCTATTGAGAAGATCATTTTATAGTAGTTGGCAGTGGCAGTTGGCAGTTTGCACTATGGTAAATTGCTGATTGTTGCAAACTGATAACTGATAACTGCAAACTGGAATGAAGACATACAATTATTCAGAACTTTCATCTACCGAGATCCAGAAACTGGTTCAGCGCAATGTTGACCCGGCCAACGAGATCCGGACCATTGTTGAAGATGTAATTGCCAACGTGCAGCAGCATGGTGACAGTGCTTTATTTGACTATGCTTTAAAGTTTGATAAAGTGGAGCTGAGCAAGCTTTATCTTGATAAAGCCGAACTGGAGGAAATAGCCAAAGCCATATCTGCCGATCAGAAAGCGGCATTAGAAACTGCCTACAGCAATATCTATAAATTTCACCAAACGCAGCTAAAAACCGAGGACAAAGTTGAAACCATGCCCGGCGTAACCTGCTGGCGCGAATTAAGGCCGATTGAAAAAGTTGGCTTGTATATTCCCGGAGGTTCGGCGGTATTGCCAAGTACGTTTTTGATGTTGGGTATCCCGGCCCGCATTGCAGGTTGTCATGAAATAGTGGTTTGCTCACCACCGCAAAAAAACGGTAAGGTTAACGCCTTTATAGCGTATGTGGCACTGATGCTGGGGATTGATAAGATCTATCTTGCAGGCGGATCACAAGCTGTAGCAGCCATGGCTTACGGAACGGCAAGCATCCCCAAGGTTGATAAGATCTTTGGTCCGGGTAACCAGTTTGTAACCAAAGCCAAAACCATCGTCCAGTCAACCACTACAACGGCTATTGATATGCCCGCAGGCCCATCGGAAGTATTGGTTATTGCTGATGAAACTGCCATCCCGGCCTACATCGCCGCCGACTTACTGGCCCAGGCCGAGCATGGCATCGACAGCCAGGCGGTGTTGGTTTGTACCTCTGCCGATGTTGCCAAAAAAGCCATCGCCGAAGTGGAAAAACAATTACCGGTATTACCCCGTGCCGAGATAGCCAAACTGGCCATTGATAACTCATACGTAGTGATCACCAGTAGCTTAAGTGAGGCCATGACTTTCAGCAATCAATACGCGCCGGAGCACTTAATACTGGCTACTAATAACTGGGAACAGATCACCGGCAGTATCATCAATGCAGGTTCGGTATTTTTAGGAAACCTTACCCCCGAAAGCGCAGGTGATTATGCATCAGGCACTAATCACACCCTGCCAACCAGCAGTTATGCAAGGGCTTATTCTGGCGTATCGGTTGATTCGTTTGTGAAGAAGATCACGTTCCAGCATATTACCCGCGAGGGAATTAACAACATTGGCCATACTGTTGAAGTTTTGGCCGAGCTGGAAGGCTTGCATGCGCACCGGAATGCGGTGAGTGTGAGGATGAGCCCCCCGACCCCCTAAAGGGGGAGTTTGGATCCGGCGAAAAAATGCAAAATATAAACCAAACCGTCATTGCGAGGTACGAAGCAATCGCGAACTATACAGGGTGGCCCTGCTTATTGGGGATTGCTTCGTCCCTCGCAATGACGGGTGTCAAAAAAGATTAAAAAATGTTCGACATAAATAATATCCTTAGAGAAAATATAAAACGGCTTGTACCCTATTCATCGGCACGTGATGAATACCAGGGTGAAGCAAGCGTTTTCCTCGATGCCAATGAAAATGCCTTTGGCTCCCCTTTAGATCAGCAGTTTAACCGTTACCCTGATCCTTTACAATACGATCTGAAAAAACGCATCACCGAAATTAAGGGTGTACCGCCCCGTAATATTTTTGTAGGCAACGGCAGCGATGAAGCTATCGATATCCTGTTCCGCAGCTTTTGTAACCCGGGCGTTGACAATGTGATCCTGGTGCCGCCTACTTATGGCATGTACGAGGTATCGGCCAACATCAACGACATTGAAGCCCGCAAGGTAAATTTAACCGAAGATTACCAGCTTAATTTAGAAGGCATTGCCGAGGCTATCGACAAAAACACCAAGCTTATCTTTATCTGCTCGCCAAACAACCCTACCGGCAATTCCATTAACCGCGATGATATCCAAACATTGCTGACCAATTTTAACGGTATTGTAGTGGTTGACGAGGCTTATATCAATTTCAGCAGGCAAAAATCCTTTATCCAGGAGCTTACCGAATGTGCCAACCTTGTAGTGATGCAAACCTTATCAAAAGCGTGGGGCTTGGCTGGTTTACGTGTGGGCATGGCCTTTGCCAGCGAAGAGATCATTGAGGTGATGAATAAAGTGAAGCCACCTTATAACGTTAACGAATCATCGCAGCAACTGGCATTAGCAGCTTTGGCAAACGTTGGCCAGGTTAATGAGTGGATCAAAGAAACCCTTGCACAGCGCGACAGGTTGGTTTTACAACTAAAAGAATTTGATTTTGTGGTAGATATCTATCCATCTGATGCTAACTTCATTCTTGTAAAAACCACTAACGCTAATGGCATTTACGATTTCCTGGTGAAACAGGGTATCATCGTGCGTAACCGGTCAAAAGTTGAACTTTGCGAGGGTTGCCTCCGCATAACCATTGGTACCCCCGATGAGAATACAGTTTTGCTGGACACTCTACAAAACTTCAAATAGAAAATCACTAATTCAACAACTCACTAATCCACTAATTATATAGGATGAGCCTACAGAAAATATTATTTGTCGACCGTGACGGCACGCTGATCAAAGAGCCTGCCGATGAGCAAATTGATTCATTTGCCAAGCTTGAATTCTATCCCGGCGCCTTAACCTATCTGCCCAAAATAGCTAAAGAGCTTGATTTTGAATTGGTCATGGTTACCAACCAGGATGGCTTAGGTACTTCTGTTTATCCTGAAGATACATTTTGGCCTGTACACAATTTCATCCTTCAAACCTTTGAAGGTGAAGGCGTAGAATTTGCCAACCAGATCATCGACCGTACTTTTGCCCGCGACAACGCTCCTACGCGCAAACCAGGCACAGCGTTACTTACGCAATACCTTGATGCTGAGAAATACGACCTGAAAAATTCATTCACCATAGGAGATCGTAAAAACGATGTACTGCTGGCGAAAAACCTGGGTGCAAAAGCTATCTGGCTTAACAACAACAGCAATTTAGGCGGCAATGAATTTAGCGAGGCAGATCATATTGATGATGTAATTGCTTTGGAAACTACCGACTGGCAAAAGATATATGAATTTTTAAAACTCGGTCAGCGGGTATTTGAACACCGTCGTGCTACCAAGGAAACTGATATTTATATCAAAATAAACCTTGATGGTAAAGGCGACGCTAAAATATCAACCGGTCTGCATTTTTTTGATCACATGTTGGATCAGATCGCGCGTCACGGTAGCATCGATCTGGAGATTACTGCCAAAGGCGATCTGCATATCGACGAGCATCACACCATTGAAGATACCGGAATAGCCTTGGGCGAAGTATTTGCCGCAGCTTTGGGCAACAAAATGGGTATCGAACGTTACGGCTTCTGCCTGCCGATGGATGATTGCCTGGCACAAGCTGCTATTGATTTTGGCGGCCGCAACTGGATAGTTTGGGATGCCGATTTTAAACGCGAAAAAGTGGGCGATGTACCAACAGAAATGTTCTACCACTTCTTTAAATCGTTCAGCGACGCTTCAAAAAGCAATTTGAACATAAAAGCTGAAGGACAGAACGAACACCACAAAATTGAAGCTATATTTAAAGCCTTTGCCAAGGCAATAAAAGTGGCCGTAAAACGTGATGTAGATAAGATGGTTTTACCAAGCACTAAAGGACTTTTATAGTTTGCAGTTATCAGTTGGCGGTGGGCAGTTAAACGCGCACAGAACACTCTTCAACTGACAAGCAAACTGCAAACTAATAACTGCAAACTGACAACTGATGATAGGTATTATACTATACGGAGCCGGAAACATATTTTCCCTTACTGCCGCTTTAGAGCGCTTAGGTATCCCCTATGGCTTTATCAACAGCGAGGAAGATTTTGATAAGTACGATCGTTATATCATTCCCGGTGTAGGTCATGCCGGCGCAGCCATGAATAAGCTTAAGGCTACCGGACTTGTGCCGGCTATTAAGGCGCTTAAGAAGCCTACGTTGGGTATTTGCGTGGGGATGCAACTGCTTACCTCCCACTCGGAAGAAGGCGACTCTAACCTATTGGATATCATACCGGTTAAAACTTTAAGATTTAAAGATAGTGCCGACCACAAAGTTCCGCACACCGGCTGGAACAGGGTTTTTCCCGAAAAAGAAAACCCGCTATTTGAAAATATACCGTCAGGTTCACATTTTTACTTTGTACATTCATACTTTATTGAGTATGATAAAGCATACACTTTATTGGCCTCCGACTACGGAAATGAATTTTCGGCATCAATTTGGCTTGATAATTTTTATGGCGTACAATTCCACCCCGAAAAGTCGGGTGTGTTTGGCGAAACATTGTTAACTAATTTCTCAAAAATATAAAGGATATGTACATTATTCCTGCCATTGACATTTTGAACAAGAAGGTAGTCCGCCTTCGCGAAGGCGACTACGCACAGGTAACTGAATACGATGTTACCCTTGAAGAAATGATTGAGCGCTACCAGAGCAACGGCACCAACTTCATCCACATCATCGACCTTAACGGTGCAAAAAACGATTTCAGCAATCAGCAATACCTGTTTGATGTGATCCGCAAAACCGACATGAAAGTGCAATATGGCGGTGGCATCCGCAGTATCGAAAAAGTAAAAGAGCTGATAGATGCTGGCGTTCACCGTGTAATTGTTGGCACACAAGCCCTTACTAACCCTGATTTTCTGCCAGATCTGAGCAAAGAGATCTGTGGAAAAGACAAATGCTCCGATCAGGTTGTTGTAGCCATCGACGTACTTGACGAGGTGATCAAATACTCCGGCTGGATGGAAAGCTCACCCATCAAACTGATGGATTATGTTGATAAATGCCTTGCCTTAGGTTTCTTCCGTTTCCTTTGTACCGACATTAACAAGGACGGAAAACTTGGCGGTGCAGGTATCGAATTATATGAAAAACTGCTTGATCATTCACCATTCATTAAACTGATAGCATCAGGCGGCGTAAGTTCTATGGGCGATATCGAAAAACTTAACCGCTTAAAAGTTGAGTCGGTGGTAGTTGGTAAAGCTATATACGAAGGACACATCACCATTGAAGATGTGAAGCATTGGAATTTGGACGCGCTGATTTCTATCTAATCGTCCCCATTCTAAAAGAAACATACACTCCATGTCATTGCGAGCGATAGCGTGGCAACCGCATGCTATACAGGGCGAACTTGCATAGTTCGCGATTGCTTCGTACCTCGCAATGACATATTTTTAAAAGCATGCTTGCGAAAAGAATTATTCCTTGTTTAGACGTTAAAGACGGCCGCACCGTTAAAGGCGTAAACTTTGTTGACCTACGAGATGCCGGGGACCCCGTTGAACTGGCCTGGAACTACTCCAACCAGGGAGCCGACGAATTGGTATTTTTAGACATCACAGCTACCGTTGAGCGTCGTAAAACCATGGTAGAGTTGGTAAAAGCTGTTGCAAGGCAGATCAATATCCCATTCACTATTGGCGGCGGCATCAATGAAATTGCGGATGCTGATGCCTTACTGAATGCAGGGGCTGATAAGATCTCCATTAATTCAGCAGCGGTGCGTAACCCTAAACTGATAGACGAACTGGCTGCCGCTTTCGGTGTTCAGTTTGTGGTGATAGCCGTTGATACCCGCAGTATTGGCGATAAAAATGTAGTACACCTGAACGGTGGCAGACTGCCAACAGAGCGCCAGACGTTAGAATGGATCCTGGAGGCTGAAAGCCGTGGAGCAGGCGAGATCCTGCTTACATCCTTGGATCATGACGGTACCAAAGGAGGCTTTGATAATGGTTTGCTTAAAACTGTTAATGATGCTGTGCATATCCCCGTAATAGCCTCGGGCGGTGCCGGTAAGGTGGAACACTTTGTTGATGTTTTTGAAAAAACCAATGTTGATGCAGCCCTGGCGGCTTCGGTATTTCATTATGGTGAAATATTGATACCGGATTTGAAGCGCATATTACAAGATAATAAGATTGAAGTAAGGATCTGATAACATCTTAAAAAAAGCAGGGATTGCCACCGCCGTTGTTGGTGTTGTCACCAATAACATTTTCTTAACAACGGTTATAAAATACGGATTGCTGTTGGTGACAACACCAACAGCGGCGAGAAATCATGTAGTTACAAACTACATGCATAGCTGATTCGAAGTCACAGACTTCAAACGGCGGAAGTAAAATGGCTGCCCGTGAGGACACGGACAGAGGTAATTTGAATTAGTACAAAATGAACATAGATTTTGAAAAAACCGGCGGACTTGTCCCCGTAATTATACAGGACGAGCAAACCCTTGAGGTTTTGATGCTGGGTTACATGAACCAGGAAGCATATGATAAAACCGTACAGGAAAATATCGT
>NZ_DASVOB010000216.1:0-12224 GCF_036383575.1 Mucilaginibacter sp. | reverse complement strand
TTGTTCTCTCCTTTTTGAAGCCAGTTAGCAGGGCAATATAAATGAAACTGCGGACCTACATTCCAGTAACGACCAAGGTTATGACCGTTAACCCAAATCACACCTTTTTTGAAGTTGCTCAAATCGAGATAGGTATCTGCTACCGTCTTCAAATCAAATTTCCCTTTAAAAAATGTGCCGTCATGAAAATCTTTCACATCTATAGATTTAAGCGAGGTTATGAACTGATCGTCCATGGGCAGTTTATAAATTTCCCAGTTGGTAAGCGTCATACCCTCTAACGTAACCCTATCGGTTATGCCTTTACGATCTATCATATACTGTGCAAAATTGATATGCCCCATGTTCTCAACCAGGATATCAAGCTGTGGGTCTTTCACATCCGAAGCTGGTAATTTAACCGTCCATTTGCCGCCATCACGGTAAACTGTATCCACCAGTTTGCCATTCAGCAGTACCAGGGCATAATCATGCGGTTCTGTAATGGTAAGGGTTCCGCTTTTGCGGCCTATTAGTTTTGTCCGGTATAAAATAAAGCCGCTGTACTGTCCAAGGGCCTCCATTGGTACGGGCTGAGCCGATTTAACAGCTGCAGGCAATTCGTTCCAGATCGTATTAACGGGCCTCACATCAAAAGCAGCAACTTCCGTTACCGATGTTGGCTTTGGAACGTTTGGAATTTTATACTTTACATATTTGGCAATGAGGTTACGTAAGGCATAGTATTTTGATGTGGCTTCACCGCGCTCGTTAACCGGGGCATCATAATCATAACTGGTAACATCCGGCTGAAACTGTACAGGGCTAAAGGCATTGGCCCCGGCATTAAACCCAAAGTTAGTACCGCCATGGATCACGTATAAATTGAATGATTTTTTATGCTCAAGCAGGTAAGTAACTTCTTTTAATATGCCGTCATTGCCCGGCTTTTGCCATTTCTCTTTCCAATGGGTTAACCAACCCGGATAACTTTCGCTGCTGAACGATGGTACATCTGGATTTTGTTTTGTTGCCTGATCAAAATCGGCATCACTTGAACCGCTGTCCAGCCCTATCGCTGCGCCATCCACGCCGCCGGCTTCCAGCATAAACGCGGTTGGGCCATCAGCAGTATAAAAAGGCACATTAATACCATTTTCCACCCAAAGGTTCTTTAGTTTAGCTATATATTCACGGTCATTAGCGTAGCTTCCGTATTCATTTTCAACTTGAACCATGAGTATAGGGCCACCATTGGTGCATTGCAGGTCACGTACCTGCCCAGATAATACATTTACGTATCTTGTAACTTCGGCCATGTAACGCGGATCCATACACCGCAGTTTAATATCCGGTATGGTTAACAGGTACGGAGGCAAACCGCCAAAATCCCATTCGGCACAAACATAGGGACCGGGACGAAGCAGTACCCACATCCCCTCTTCCTTACACATGCTTATAAATTCGGCTATGTTCCTGTTTTCTGTTTTAAAATCAAATACACCTTTTTGCTGCTCATGATAATTCCAGAAAACGTAAGCGGCTATCGTGTTGCATCCCATGGCCTTAGCCATCTGGATGCGCTGCCTCCAATACATTTTAGGTATCCGGGCGGGGTGCATCTCACCGCTAATGATCTGAAAGGGTTTACCATCAAGCAAAAAATCACTTTTACCTAATGAGAATACATGTTTTTGCTGCGCACCGGCAATACCGGATGTTAAAATTACAAGAACGAACAGGAGGATCTTTTTCATTATGAGTGCAATATAAATTAATCAGTATACTTAAACGGGAAGAGCAATATAGCCCTTCCCGTTCAATTTTTTATTTACCAGCCCGGATTTTGTACCAGCTGTTTGTTCAGATCGACCTCATTTTGAGGGATAGGCCACAGATAATCACGGTTTGCATTAAACTGCCTTTTTTCAACAAGGATATGCTGCCCATAATCGGCCCTTGACGAATTAAAATAATTAAGGATACCGTAGGCATTGCCGGGCATTACAGTTTCGGCTGTTTTCCACCTGCGGATATCAAACAGGCGGTTATCCTCCATCGGAAATTCAACGTGTCTTTCACGCCTTACCGCTGCCCGTAACTGCGCTTGTGTTGCGGCCTTTGCAGCTGTTAATGCAGGCATATTAACGCCTGCCCTTTGCCTTACTTTGTTAATGGCATCATAAACCGACTGATCTATTGTGCCTGCCTCTATCATAGCTTCCGCATAATTCAGTAATACTTCGGCATATCTTATCAAAACAATATCGTTTGATGAATTGGCATCATAACTTCCGGATATTACCGTCGGGATGTATTTTTTATAGTAGTAACCGCTAAATGAAGCATTGTTTTTTCCCAAAGCATCAATTGAATTTGTGTTGGTGATATCAATAGTATTACCATTAACTACCGAACCCGGAACAACAACAGTCAATTTAAGCCTTGGATCGCGGTTATCAAATGGTTTTGCAGCATTGTACAATGGTGAATTATCAATGGTGTTACCATCTGTACATTCATAATCATCAACCAGTTTTTGCAGCGGCACCACCTGCGACCATCCGCCTACTGTAGGCCCGCCAACCCAGGTTGCAGTTCCGTTGGCATAGGTATTGGCAATGTACTGTCCGGCAAGGATTATCTCAGGACTATTTTTATTGGTACCATTAAATAAGCTCAGGTAATCGCCGTCTATGCTGTACTGGCTTAAATCCATCACTGCTTTTGCAGCGACAGCAGCTTCTGTGTATTGCGCATTATAAAGCAATACCCTGGCTTTTAAAGCTAAAGCGGCGCCACGGGTTATCCGGCCCTGATCGGCAGCGGCATAAGTAAGCGGCAGGTAACCGGCAACGGTATCCAGTTCGGCAACTATAAATTTGGCTACCGAAGCTTTAGGCGTACGTGCCACATCAAATTCGCTGATTGCCTGTACGTGAGTAACCAATGGAACATCGCCATACATACCAATCAATTGCTGATAAGCGTAGGCCCTTAAAAAGCGCGATTCACCAATGAGACGCTTACGCATATCGTCGCTCATGCCGGTTACTTTATTGATGTTATCAAGTACGTTATTGGCTGCGCCGATCATGGTATAAAAGTTTGACCAGTAGTGGCTAAACACCCCGTTACTTGCAGTACCGGTTCCGTTGCCTGCGTATTGTATATCATCGGGCCAGTTACTCCATGAATAACTGTCGTCTGTACCGCATGACAGGAAGATTCTGTCGGTAAAATCGCCAAGATAACGGTATATATTGTTCACCGCCTGTACGGCATTGGTTTCAGTTTTCCAGTATGTTGTACCGGATGAAGCATCTAATGGTTGTTTATCAAGCAGGTCTTTTTTACAGGCCGAAAACGCCACAGCTACAACAACCAGCATTAATATTATATGTTGAATCTTTTTCATTTCTGTTCCTTTAAAAATTTGCGTTTATACCAAAGGTGTAGGTTTTAACCTGCGGATAGTAGCGGTTATCATTTGGCGATTCAGGGTCGATATCGCTTGGCAGGTTACTGAAGGTGAATATATTTTGTCCTGAGACATATAACCTTAGTTTTGATAAGCCCAGCTTGCTGATGAGCGCCGGTTTAAGGCTGTAACCTAACTGCATACTTTTAACCCTTAAATATGATCCGCTTTTGATCCAGAATGAAGAGGCCTGGTAATTTTGAGTTGAAGTAGTTAACCTTGGATAAGCGGCGTCGGTATTTGTAGGTGTCCAGCTATCTTCCTGGATGGCTTTGAAGTTACCATCAGTGCTTGTTGGTGCCCTTTGCATTACTAAAGTACTTACATCAACTTTACCAACGCCTTGCAACAAGGTCGAAAAGTCGAAGCCTTTATAGCTTGCGCCTAAGTTGAAAGCGTAAGTATAACGCGGGATGTTGCTACCTAAATAAACGCGGTCTTTTGAATCAATAACACCATCGCCGTTCTGATCTTTATAGATCAAATCACCGGCCGAAGTACCCGCGGTTTGGGTTGCATGTGAAGCTACCTGGGCAGTCGACTGAAAGATCCCCTCAACCTGGTAACCGTAGTAAGAGCCAATCGGTTTTCCTGTTATATAGCCAAAAGTGTTATTGTTATTATCTGTTGTCAAATAATCAGTACCCTTTAGGTCGGTGATCTTATTTTTCACATCAGAGATATTGCCACCTACCGAATATTTAAAATCAGAACCGATAGTGCCTTTATAATTTACACTAAACTCATAACCCTTATTGTTCATGCTGCCCGCATTTTGGTAAGAGGCAGTAAAACCTACTGTTGATGGAATAGGAAGAGCGTATAAGATGTTATCGGTAGTTTTGTTATAGTAGTCAAAAGTAAAGGTCAGCTTGTTATCCAAAACACCTAAGTCAAAACCGATATCGGCCATCTTGGTGGTTTCCCAGGTAAGGCCATTATTTACATAAACACTTTGGCTGGCTGCTGTATTCAGCGTACCGCCAAAAGGATAGCTATTGTTGTAGCTAAAGGTTGACTGATATGGGTAGTTAACCACTGCGCTTGTTGTTGAAAGCGGGTTATCGTTACCTAACTTACCCCAAGAACCCCTTATTTTCAAATCCTGGATACCGGAAAAATCCTTCATGAACTCTTCTTTGGCAAGGTTCCAACCTGCAGAGAATGACGGGAACCAACCGTAGTTTGATCCTTTAGGAAAACGTGACGATCCATCCCTGCGGATGTTTGCCTCAAACAGGTACTTGTCGTCGAATGAGTAATTTAATCTTCCGAAATAAGATACCAACAGGTATTCGGTAGAAGTGCCGCTATTGGTAGAAGTGCTGGCCGAACCTGCATTGATCTCAGACAGGTCGCCGTCAGGGATATCTTTTCTGAAAGCTGTAAGGTAATCATAGGTTTCGCTCAACCTTGATGCACCTGCTAAAAAGCTAAAGTTATGTTTGCCTAATGTTTTCTTGTAATTGATCAAGCCCTGGTAATTCTGAAACCAATAGCCTGTATATTCTTTAGTGATATCATTCTGGCCTACGGTCAGCGTGTTTTTTGTATCATACTGAATATAGTCAAATGCTTTATTGTGCAAACTGTTGTATGAGCTCTGATAGTTATCAGATGCAGTACCGGTAAGGGTTAAGCCATCGATAACCTGGTAGTTCAGTTTGAAGTTGCCGATAAACAGGTTCTTTTTATAATCATAAAGACCGCCTTCATCCTGAAGCCTCAAAGGATTTTGTCCGCCGCGTAGCGTAGCCCAGGTGCCATCCGTGTATTTGTCAACACTTAAAGGGTTGGCTATAGCTGCCTGGCCAAATTGGTACCATGCCGAGCCAGCAACACCTTGTGGTTCCTGTTGTTTGGATATATTGGCTGATATATCTGCACTGAAATCAAGGCGTTTGGTGATCTTGGTATCCGTATTCAGCCTTACAGTAAGCCTGTCATAATTCATATTTTTGATCAAGCCGTCCTGGTTAAAGTAGTTGGTAGAGAAACGGTAGGTATTTTTTTCACCGCCGCCCGATACCGACAGACTGTGTTCCTGCTGGAAACCGCTGCCTGTAAGGATCTTTTGAAGCCAGTAGTTATCCGGATATAAATTCTGATCGCGGTTTGGATTGTTATATTCAGCAATCTGGGCGTCAGAATAAACTGCTCCTGAACCTGAGTTAGTGTACATCAGGTTTGCCAGGCGCATAAACTCCTGTGCACCTACAAATTTAGAGATGCGGGTTGGGTTCTGCCATCCAAAGTAATCCGAATAGGTAACCGCTGTTTTACCGCTTGCACCTCTTTTGGTAGTGATCAAAACCACACCATTTGCAGCCCTTACACCATAAATTGATGAAGCCGCCGCATCTTTTAATACCGAAACGGAAGCAATGTCATTGGCATCAACATTATTAATATCGGTTTGAACACCATCAACCAAAACCAGTGGATTGCTGTTGTTCAGTGTACCTATACCCCTGATCCTTATGGTACCCTGATCGCTTCCCGGCTGACCCTGGCTTTGCGTAACTGTAACGCCCGATGCCATACCCTGCAATGCAGTTGATACCTGGCCTACCGGTTTCCAGTTAAGGTCGTTTCCGCTTACAGACGTTACCGAACCTGTAAGGTTTACCTTTTTCTGCGTTCCGTATCCAACCACAACAACTTCGTTAAGCTTGCCCAAATCCGGCATCAATTTCACACTCATCGGCGATCCTGATGTTGCCGGCAATTCGGCTGTAGCAAAGCCTATAAATGAAAATACCAGCACAGCATTACCATTCGGCACTTCTATTTTGAACTTTCCATCTGCATCAGTAATGGCTACTGCCGTGCCGCCTTTTACCTTAACGGTAACACCCGGCAGCGGGAGGTTCTTATCATCAGTAACATGCCCGGTAATAGTAACCGCAGCCTGTACCACTTGTACAGGTTCATTGTTAGTTTTTTCCTGAAGTATGATAGTTTTATCAAGTACCTTATAACTTAAAGAAAGATTATTGAGGCATTTTTCAAGCGTCTCGGACAGCGAAGCCTCATTAAGCTTAACTGTAACTGTTTTGTTTTTTACATCTTTAGAATCGTAAAAAAACACGTATCCGCTTTGCTTGCTAATATTGTCAAGAACGTTCACCAACGAAGTATTGGTTTCGTTAAGATTGATTTTTTGACTGAAAGCTTTGGCGCTACACTGAAGCAGGCCTGCTATTAAAAAAATGGTGGTCAGTTTCATAACCAGGAGGAATTTTTTGGGCAGCCATTTTTTAGACATGGCAATAGAAAAAGCATTATAATTCATACTTTTGATTAGTTTGGGTTAATACACGATTAGGTTCAATTATTCGTATTTCCGGAAACGGAAGGGGTTAACTCAAATACTCGTACCCTGATTGCCGTCGGGGTACGTTTTTTAAATTAACAGCCTTTAAAATGTGCCGCTAAGGCAGGTGATGTAGTTTTCTGTTCATTTTTTCTCTATGTTTTAGTTTATTGATTAAAATATCTGAATGCTATATTCAGGGGGTAATAATTATAGTTTTACCTTGTATCCGGTATTTAACTTTTTTAAAGCTTAAAAGATCAAGTATCTGCGAAGCCTTGACATTGCGCGAGATCCCGCCCGAAAATTCCCGATCAGGAACGTTGCCCTCAAACTTCACATCAACATCATACCAACGGCTAAACTGCCGCATAACTTCATAAATGCTGGCATCGTGAAAATAGAAAAGGCCGTTTTTCCAGGCTATCGCCTGGTCGGTGTTCACTTTTACTACGTCAAGCTTATCTGCATTCAAGCTGGCCTGTTCGCCGGGTTTGATCACTTTGCTGCTGCCGTTATGAGATACTTTCACACTTCCTTCTAAAAGCGTTGTGCTCATTACCTGCTCATCTGCGTAGGAATTGACGTTGAAGTGGGTACCTAAAACCTCCACTACCTGCCCGTTCGAAACTACCCTAAAGGGTTTACTCCTGTCATGAGCGACTTCAAAATAGGCTTCGCCGGTAAGCTCTACCCTTCTTTCGTTACCTTCAAACTGTACCGGGAATTTAAAAGTGGTGGCTGCATTTAACCATACCTTAGTACCATCGGATAAAGTGAATTGATACTGCCCGCCCCGTGGTGTGGCAGCGGTATTAAACAAAGGTTCGGCGGACTGCTGCCCTCCTTGTTTCGATGCATAAGCAACACTGCCATCGGCTGTTTTATTAATAGCAATACCGGCATCACTGGCAACCAGTCCGTTTTTTGCGCCGGAAAGCACAACCTTATTGCCATTTGATAATGTAAGTGTTACTTTATTACTGCCCGGCATCAGATCGGCGGCCGGAGTTTGAGAAGCCGTGGTATTTTGTTTTACCTTATTGTGGCCGGTAAACTGATAAACGCCTATTGCAAGGGCAATAGTTACGGATGCGGCAGCAAGTATGAACCGCCTCCCATAAAGTTTACGCACTTTGTTGCCGCTATGGGCATGTTCGGTTAAACCGGCGATACTTTGCTGCTGATGATGCTTCAGTAGCTCATCGTCAATTTCAGGCGATGGATTACCGGACCGGTATGACAGGTACCATGATTCAACAATGGCTTTTTCCTCTTCAGAAACGTTGCCTTCGTCATATCGCCTTAATAAATCTTCAGGGTAATTTTTATCCATAAGCAGGGTTTATTCCTTTTGATTACGCTAATGACAACCGGGAAGAACCTATGGAGTAGAAGAATTATAAAAAAATTGAAAAAAAGTAGGTGCTGAGTTTCACCTTTAGTATTTTAAGGGAGTTTTGAACCTGCTTACGTACCGTAAGTACACTGATATCAAGCTCGTTGGCAATTTGCTGATGCGAGAGGTATTGTTTGCGGCTCATCTCAAAAACCAAACGCATTTGAGCAGGTAATTTTTCAACCTCAGTTTCAATAAGCTCTGAGAGTTGCTTTAGCCTGATATTGTGATCGGCTTCGGTAGTACTGTTATCTATAAACGCTTGAAGGGAATCAAAGTAATCATACTTCTGCTTATTGCGTTTGTAAACGTTGATAACCCGGTTTCGTACAGCCGTGTAAAGGTATCCAGATAAACTAACGGTAAATTGAATGGTGTCCCTGTTATCCCACAAATAGGAAAAAAGTTCCTGTAATATATCCTGAACCTCGGCGTCATCCTCCAGCCTTTGCAGGGCATGCCTATAGAGGACAGCGTAATACCGGGAGTGTATTTCGGTAAAAGCGTCAACATCGTTTTGTTTCAGCTTAGCTATTAATTCTGTATCGGTGTGCGACCTATAAACACTCATTAACAATTAAAACGGGGTATTCAATTTTCAATATTAAGGAATTATTTCTTAATATGAGGATTATGTTAACACCAATGTGTCATTTTAACAATTAATAACACTTTTGTCCGGCAGGCCCGGTAAACCCCGAAACAATCGATTGAATAGTGGTATATTTCGATGTAATGGCCCTTTCCGTACGGCAATTGCACATTTGTCCTATTTAACCCTCTGGTTACGGGATCACCATAACCGGGGCAGACAATTTCAGTGTACCATTTAAAAATTTTCATTGTCTTAAAATCTTTACACAACCCAATCGTCTGCTTATAGAGATACGCATTTGTATCAACTTATATAAATGGCAAAAAGACTCCCCCTGATCGTACTGCTTTGGCTGGTTAGCGATCTTTATTTTTTTCAGGCGTTAAAAACGCTCACCAATTCATGCATCATTTTACAGTGCTATTGGCTTATTGACCTATTGCTGATAGGAAGCATAGTTGCAGTAATTTTTATACGGCGCGGTTCACGTGTGCAACAAACGCTCATCACCTGGTTGATGGGACTGATGCTGCTCACCTTTGTTCCCCGTTTATTTTCTCTGCCGGTTTTATTAATTGAGGATATGACCCGTTTGTTTAGAGGATTTCCGCCGAGGGCTTTTTGGGTAAGCGAACTGACGATGGCTATAGCCGCCCCGCTATTCCTGATCGTGCTGTTCGGCATTACGCTTGGACGGCACTTTTACCGGGTAAGGCGGGAAACGCTACAGTTCCCCGACCTGCCCGCCGCTTTTGACGGATTTACCATCACGCAGATCACCGATGTTCATTCGGGCAGCTTTACTAATGCTGCGGGCGTTAAAAAGGGCTTAGACCTGGTTAATGCTCAGGGCAGCGACGTCATTTTATTTACCGGCGACCTGGTTAATAATACGGCATCTGAAATGGACCAATGGATCCCCGCTTTTGCCGGTTTGCAGGCACCAATGGGGAAATTCTCGGTGCTCGGCAATCATGATTACGGCGACTACATCCGTTGGGAAACGCCGGAAGCCAAGCAAACTAACCTGGCCCGGCTGAAACAGGTACATACAGAAATAGGGTTCCGGCTATTGCTGGATGAAGCCATCACATTAAAAAAAGACGGCCAATCCATTACCTTATTAGGAGTAGAAAATTGGGGAAAGGGTGGCTTTCACCAATACGGCGACCTCAATAAAGCAACCGCTGATGTACCTGACCAGGCCTTTAAAGTACTGATGTCGCATGATCCCTCGCACTGGGAAGGTGTAACGCTTGATCATCATCAGCACATCCACCTAACGCTTTCGGGGCATACCCATGGCATGCAGTTCGGCATAGAACTATTCGGATTTAAATGGAGCCCCATTAAATATGTTTATAAGCAATGGGCCGGGCTTTATCACAATGCGGGGCGCTTCTTATACGTTAACCGGGGCTTTGGCTTTTTAGGGCTCAAGGGGCGGATCGGGATGTGGCCGGAAGTGGCTGTGATCACTTTAAAACAAAAATAGCATTGGGTTGGTTTTAAGCGCCACCTGTGATTGATATCTGATTTTACAACGATAAACTTAACTCACACAAATACCTGCAATATCTGTCTAAACAATTCGGCATCCAAACAGTTGTAACAAACAGAAGGTCAGCTATGGAAAATTACCCGATCACAATCAGTAAAAACAAGGAGGTGCATTATTTTGAGGTAGGCGAATATGCCCATCATCATGATGAAAAATGCAAGTTCAGGGTATTTGAAAACGGTGTATATGTTGCAAGTTTTGAACCTGACGATCAGCAATTCCTGTATGTATGTCAAAACCCGGGTAAGATTGACGAAGAAATACTTCACCTCCTTGCCGATGAGATCGAGATGCATCATCCACATGGCACCACTAACCATATCACCAAATTAGAGTTATGAGAAGCATCTGGAAAGGTTCCATCGGGTTTGGCCTGGTCAGCATCCCCGTCAAATTGTACTCTGCTGTACAAACTTCTTCCCTTGATCTTGATATGCTGGACAGCCGTGACCATGCCCACATCAAATTTCAGCGGGTGAATGAAAATACAAAAAAAGAAGTACCATACGACAAAATAGTAAAAGGCTATAAATATGATGATGATTATGTGATCGTGGAAGAAGCAGATTTCCAGGCAGCCGCCCCTGAAAAAAACAAAGTGATCGAGATTGAAAACTTCGTCGACATTGCTTCGGTAAACCCTATGCTTTACGAAACCTCTTATTATACCGAGCCGGAAACGAAAAATAATAAAGCGTACGCCCTGCTGCTGGAAGCTTTGAAAAAATCAGGCAAGGCCGGTCTTGCACGCTTTGTATTACGCAATACTGAAAACCTGTGTATTGTACACCCGGTGGAAAAAGCGATCGTCGTGACACGGATCCGCTTCGAGCAGCAGATCAGGGACCAGGATGAGTTAAAGCTCGACGATAAGGTGACTATATCTAAAAAAGAACTGGACATGGGCCTGGCATTGATCAATCAATATGCCGAGCCGCTTGATCTTTCGAAATACAAAGACGAGTATCATACAGAGTTATTGAAACTGATCGAGGCCAAAGCCAAAGGCAAACGCCCAACCATCAAGAAACTCAAACCAAAAGTTTCCAAAAATGATGATCTTTATGAACAGCTGATGAACAGTTTACAAAGTAAAAAAGGAGCATAGCATGACGAACCCTGTACAAACCAGCCTCCCACAAACGGACGGCAGCAAACGCTACGTGATCATAGAACCGGTACTTAAAAAAGATGCTCCCGCGCATCTCCACGAGACCGGTATTTTTAAGATCTATAAGGATGCATTTGGTGATGAAAGCCATTTATTTACCGAGCCCGCAGAAAACGAGGGGCAGGCGGATGACTTGCCCGACGAACAAAACCCCGATTACCTGGGGAAACTTCATTTTTCCGGAAAACACTGGCGTTATGAAGGCAGCGGTTTGAATAACAAAGAACAGGAAACATTGGCAAAATTGATCCGGAATGCTCAATCAGTTGAAGATACAGAAGAGTTCCCCGAAAGTGCCAATCCGCCGGAAGATCTGCCGTTAAACCCCGGAAGCCTGAGTTAAACTACCCGGTAAGATGCTGCACTTCTTTAGTCTATAAAACTCCCATCAAAAACGAGGCTATATCACAAATCAAATTGACCAACCTTAGTGTTATGTTACCTATGAATTGAAATTTAGCCGATAATATTTGTACAAAAAGGGGGTTAACATGTTTTTCGGGCAATTAATAATCAACTATTTGATTATTAATTACATACACGAATACCAACCCTAAATTGTGTTAACCCTGTTAACCCCCTGACCCGTCCGGAAATAGCTATACAGATTTGTGAGTAAATCCTATTCTAACTATACAAGATTCTGTTAATCCTGTATACGCTATACAGGTTCTTTTTTTTAAAGATAGTTATTTAATAACTTGTTGTTTGTTTGCCGGGAC
>NZ_DASVOB010000215.1:0-4183 GCF_036383575.1 Mucilaginibacter sp. | reverse complement strand
AGGGAGGGGTTTTGCCGCTATGCATATTTGTTGGCAGGACGTACAAACCCCTCCCTGCCACTTCGCAGTCCAGCACACCCCTCCCAAGGGAGGGAATTGAAAAACCTCCAAACAACTATCGTTTTAACACAATAAAACTTCTCTAACTTTATACATGAAATTCAAAAAGATCACCATAATAATTGGTTGTGTCATGAGCTTCTCGCAACTCATGGCGCAATCGCCGGTGTTGACGCCGGGTAATGTGGAAAGCGTTACCGTTAATGACCATGATGTAACTTTTCAGGCAGGCAGTATCTTCGGAAAAGTTATTGTTTATAGCCCCTCGGTTATCCGGGTGAGACTGGATAAAAAGCCTTTGGGCCGCGATTTTTCGTATGCGGTAATCGCGCAGCCTCAAAAAACAAAAACAAGCATCACCCAAAATGAGGAAAGCATCACCGTGCTTACAGATTCGTTGAAGGCAGTTATCCATAAAAAACCATTCGCGATAGCTTATTATACACCGGGCGGACAACTGATCAACCAGGACGAACCCGGCCTGACCACCAGTTGGGTTGGCGAGGAAGTGACAAGCTATAAAACCATGATGCCCGATGAACGTTTCATTGGCCTTGGCGAAAAAACGGGCAATCTGGATCGTAAAGGCAATGCCTATACCAACTGGAACTCCGACACCTATGGTTACCAGGTTGATCAGGACCCTATTTACTCAACCATTCCGTTTTATATAGGCATCCACCATAGCCTCAACTACGGCATTTTCATGGATAACACCTATCAAAGCGACTTTAACTTTGGTGCGAGTAATAACCGTTTCTCATCATTTGGTGCACATGGCGGGGAGATGAACTACTATTTCATCTACAACAAAAACATAGCGGGCATTATTCAATCATACACCGGCTTAACCGGTCGCATGAAAATGCCGCCTTTATGGAGTTTGGGTTACCAGCAAAACAGGTACAGTTATTATCCTGACACTGAGGTATTACGCATTGCTCAAACCCTGCGTGAAAAAAAGATCCCGAGCGATGGGATCACGCTGGATATCCATTATATGGACCGCTACCAGTTGTTTACCTGGGATAAAAAGCGCTTTCCTGATCCGCCGCAATTGACTGCAAAACTCAATAAGCTTGGTTTTAAGCTTACCGTTATTGTTGATCCCGGTATCAAGGTCGAAAAAGGGGCACCTGCTTATGAAAGCGGCGCGAAGGATAGTGTGTTTATTCAATACCCCGATAAAACTTTTTACACCGGGCAGGTTTGGCCGGGCTGGTGTAACTTCACCGATTTCACCAGCGAAAAAGGCCGTGCATGGTGGCGTAAGCAGGTTAAGTTTTTTGCAGATAACGGCGTAAGCGGCATCTGGAATGATATGAACGAGATCTCCACCTGGGGCCAGAAAATGCCATCGAACGTACTGTTTGATTTTGATGGTGCCAAAACCACCCACTTACAGGCACACAACGTTTACGCGCTTGAAATGATCCGCTCGAGTTATGAAGGAGCGAGGGAGCATTTTAAAGAGCGTCCGTTTATTTTAACCCGCTCGGGCTATGCCGGGTTACAGCGCTACTCGGCCATCTGGACAGGTGATAACCGTGCCGAAGATAACCACATGCTGCTTGGTGTACGCCTGATGAACAGCCTCGGGTTAAGCGGTGTTTCATTTACGGCAATGGATATCGGCGGTTTTACAGGCGGCGCAAGCACAGCCTTGTTTACTCGTTGGATGCAGATCGGTGCCTTCATCCCCTACTATCGCAACCATACCGCACTCAATACCAAAGCATCCGAACCCTGGGCTTACGGTGAAGATGCACTGGAGATTAGCCGTAACTTTATCAATTTCAGATATAAGCTGATGCCTTATATGTACTCTAATTTTTATGAATCTACCCAAACAGGGATGCCGGTAATGCGTTCATTGGCTATCGGCAATACTTTTGATGTAAAGGTTTACGATCCGGCTTTCCAAAATCAGTATTTGTTTGGCGGTGCATTTATGGTAGCACCTTTTGAAAGTACCAAGGAGTATGGTAAAATTTATTTACCACAGGGCACCTGGTATAATTTATACAGTGATGAGCAATTACAGGGCAAGGCAGAAACCATTCAGCCGCTTAACATGAGCCACCTGCCGGTATTTGTGAAAGAAAGCAGCATTATCCCGATGCAATCATTAGTACAAACAACTGCCGAGGCGCCAACAGATACGCTTACCCTGCATGTTTACAACGGCAAAGTGGCAAACACTTTTGTACTGTATGAAGACGACGGCAAATCATACAACTATGAAAACAACGAGTTTAATAAGCGAGCTATAAGCTTCGATCCCGCAGCACGGAAATTAACCATTGGGGAAACTACTGGCAATTTTGCCAGCAAATTCCATGAGGTTAAACTGGTACTGCATGGCTTTACCAACATTGGTAAAATTAAACTGAACAGTAAAATCATGAATGGACATTCGGCATATTATACCATGATAGATCCGGTTAATAATATCGATCCGCAAGGAGCTGATGGTGGAAGAAGAGATGCTGCTCCTGTTTATGAATTGAGTTTTGGCTTATCTAACCAAAAACAAGTACTTGACTATGAATTAAAATAGTGTTTTAGTAAAGCAATGGCCGATAGCGGAGATTAAAGTCTGCATGCAAGGTCATGAATATGCAAAAGCTGGATGAACCATACATCCGGCTTTTTTTATGCGAACAATAGGATATGCAAGGTGTTCGCCCCTTTAAAGTTGAACACTTGTGAATCCCATCGATTATTTTTACCTGGCACGCTCAACGCAAGCATTTAATACCTGTTCAAGCACCGGCCGTGAAACTGGCTTGCTAAAGAAACCGGTGACAGAGCTATAGCTTAGTGCACGCTCACGGTCTGTTGGGTCAATTGATGATGAAAATACATAAAGCAACGGTTTAACCGGTAATGCGGAATGCGGGTCTCTGAAGCCGTCAAGAAAGTCCCAGCCATCAAACCGGGGCATCCTGATATCCAGAAAAATAACGTCAGGATGATTTGCAGTATCTTCTGAAAATATTTTTAACGCCTCTTCGCCGTCGTAGCTATGCACCACTGGGTGAAAATCTTTGATCCCGGAAATAAGCTTATCCAGTATAATATGGTCAAGTTTACTGTCATCAATAAAGAGTAATCGGAACATGATTGGCAATTATGATATTGCCGCATAAGTTAAGACTTATTATCCGCTTTTTAAAAAATTGGATGGTATTACTACAGTCAGCCTAAGAAGTGAGAAAACTATAGCCGTATTATTTCATTTATAATGACGCGTGCTTTTAATTTTAAAGTAACAACTAAAAGGGTATGTATTTCGCTCTTACGCAATCACATACCCTTTTTAGTTAACGAACCAGGAATATCATCGGTACCGGAGAAGCAAATTATATAATTGGGTTGAAATTATAACGTAGCGCTTTTTTCAACAATTACGTTCCTGGCGCTCATGTAAGTGGTTCCGGTAGGGCCCGGCGATCCTGATGAACCTTCCATTTGGTAATCGATAATGATATTCAGATTTTTCCCAACAAAGTTTGCGCCTGTTTGAGTGCTTTTTAAAACCCCATCTATCCAGTATTCTATTGATACATCAGTTGCATTGGTCTTGGTCATATAAACCGAATAAGTGTGCCAGCTTCCGGGACTTGAAATAGCAGTACCAACACTTGACCAGCCTCCGCTGGCATTTTTATAAGTATTTGTCCAGCAGGTAGTGCTGCCTTTAAATTCCATAAAATCGCTTTCAGGTGGCCATGAGTCTGCTCCTGTTACCCAAAATGCAGGCCATGTGCCGGTTTGTGACTCGCATTGAAATTCCCCTTTGAAATGCCATTTCGGCCAGGAATCAGTTACCACTGGTATAGTCTTGGCATAAATTGTCCCTGAATAATAGTGGATGGGTAAATACGGGTCTTTGTTGCTGTTACCAACGCTTCCGCTGGGGGCGCTGGTCAGTGTAAGCACCCCTCCGGAAACTGAAATATTTTGAGAGCGCATACGAGCAGATCCATTATGATCCGATCCCCAGGGATATAAGTCATTCCAATAGGTACTGTATGAGCTAAAAGAAGTAGCAGGAATAACATTTACCCACGATACAGTGTTAGTTGACAGGCGATCGGCAGGAGTATTTACAGCAGAA
>NZ_DASVOB010000214.1:0-2279 GCF_036383575.1 Mucilaginibacter sp. | reverse complement strand
GACGCCATCCTGAAAACCGATAGCCTAAAAAGAAGGATCATCGTAGCCGATGAAAAAGCTGTAGCTGAATTAAAAGCAAAGGGAGTCGCCTATAATACGATTAAAGCATTTCAAGATTTCCCCCATGAAAACCTGAGTCTGCCTTTTATCATCAAAAAGAAGAGGGCCGCTACTTTGGATCAGTTTTATTTGATTAAGATCAGGTAGAGAGGTGTTAGCTATAAATCGACAAATGTAATGATGTTGTTGAGGTGTTGTTTTGATGGACTGTGTGACGGCCGCGTTAGGGATAGGAGCGGAAAGCCCGGAGCGTGCATGTGCCACTGCGCGCCAGGAAAGCGAGGACTTGCAGCGGATAGCCCGGCCCGTTAGCTAACGGGAACGCCCATATTTTAATTAAAAAGAACTATCAATTTATTTACAATTACGTCATTATAAAGAGCCAAGACAACGCCCTAAGGAAGCTCATTAATACCTAAAATCTAATTTAATTATTAATAATCTTAAACTATACAGAGCGGCCCTGTAAGTAGGGGATTGCTTCGTCGTTCCTCCTCGCAATGACGCCTTCTTTATTCGTTTTAAAACTAACAGTAAGGATTATTTCTGCAACGTTTGGTACTTATTCCCATTAGCCGGGTCAAGCTGTAAAAACAGGTTCATGGCCGTTAAGCGTTCCTGGTTATCGGCTTTGCTGTAAATGGAAACCAGCTCATCACTTTTTGCAGTATAAAATATAAGCGGAAGCATAGCGCCCACGCGCTGCCGGTCTATCTGCTGCAATAAAGGTAACAGTGCATCAATGGCTTTACGGCCTTTGCTTACATTATCAGCCATCAGGTCGAGCCCATTGCGGTGATAGTCGTACAGAAAACTGCGCAGTGGGTTATATACTTTGTTGTTCAGGTTTTCGGACAGCCAGTAGCGGTTTACGTTGCCGTCGAAAGCTTTCCAGCCGTTGTAAGAGGATGTTTGCGCATTGGTTACTATGGTTTGCGCGGCTAAGAAATAAGGCGTGCCACCAAATTTTGAAAAAGTATCATAATCCAGTCCAACAATAATATTGGCATAAAAAGCCATGATGGAGCTCAGGTTCCCCTGAAAGTTTTGATCGGTATAATCAATGGTTTGACCTTCAGTATAGCTAAAGCTGATGTCTTTATCATTAAGGTTTAACAGGGTAGAGGTGTAGGATGAGCCAAAGACTGCCCGGGATGATTGTACCTGCAGTTCGCCGGTAAAATTACTGCTGCCATCCCAATTGGTAATGTTCAGCACAAAATTGCAATCTATCCTTTCCTGCGGTAAAATCGGGTCGGCACTCCACTTACGGCCATTCAGAAAATCCTTCATGGCGGTTTCCAGGGTTTGGAAAACGCGTTTATTGCTCACCTGTATCTTAGGCGATACCACCTGTACACGTGCGTTCAGGTCCTGGGCCACGGCCCGGCAGCAAAGGAACATCAGCGCAGTGTAAAGCAGCAGTTTTTTCATCCGTTTATCAGTTGGGCAACTTTATTGCAAATATCGCGGGCTACAGCTTCCTTGCTTTTCAGGTCGAAAGTGGTTTGTTTGAGCTCACGATCAATAATGGTTATTTTATTGGTATCACCTGCAAAACCGGCACCCGCGTCATTAAGCGAATTTAGTACAATAAAATCAAGATTTTTCTTTTGCAGCTTGGTTATTGCATTCATTTCCTCGTCGTTGGTTTCCAGAGCAAAACCAACCAGTATTTGCCCTTCGTGTTTAGCCTCGCCAAGGGTTTTTAATATATCGGTGGTTTTCTTCAGTTCGATGGTAAGGGCACCTTCTTGTTTTTTGATCTTTTGGGTGGCTACATCGGCCGGGGTATAATCAGCCACGGCAGCGCTCATAATACAGGCTTTTACATCGGCATAAACAGCAAGGCAGGCCTCCAGCATTTGTGCTGCCGAAGTAACATTCACCCTTTTTATATTGTGCTGTTTACTGACCTCTGCCGTAGGCCCGGTCACCAAAGTAACATCGGCACCCATTAAAGCAAGCTCATCCGCGATAGCGAAACCCATTTTACCCGACGAGTGATTGCCGATAAACCTTACCGGGTCAATGGCTTCATAGGTTGGTCCGGCAGTTACCAGTATTTTATGACCGGCTAAAAGAAGTTTTTTTTTTGATTCAGTTTCCAAAAAAGCAACAATCTCTTCTGGCTCGGCCATCCGGCCTTCGCCGTACAGGCCGCTGGCCAGTTCGCCGTTGCCAGGTGGGATCATCATGTTACCAAATGATTGCAGCCT
>NZ_DASVOB010000213.1:0-8548 GCF_036383575.1 Mucilaginibacter sp. | reverse complement strand
ATGCTGGTTTTCCAGGATATGTGGGGATCGGGTGATTGCAACGGCCGCTGGACAGATCCGATGAAATTGGACGACCAATGGACACGTCGTAAATACCCTGATGATCATGATCTTTATTTAAAATCAGTTGCCGACCAGGTTAAACTGGTACGTAACTTCCCGTCGCTGGCTATCTGGTGTGGTGGCAATGAGATCACCCCGCCCGAAGATATTTTTGCAGCCCTGCGCGATACCATTATGCCTAAGCTGGATAACACCCGCTGGTTTATCCCTTATTCAAACTCCGAAGAAATGTCGCGCAATGTACAGGGCGGCAATGGAGATGGTCCTTACGGTATCCAAAGCCTTACAACTTTCTGGGATTATAAAACTTATCCCTTCAACTCGGAAGTGGGTTCGGTTGGTGTAAGCGATTATGAATCATTAAAACGCTTTATCCCTGCCGAAAACATGGTTCTTCCTCAATATGATGCCTCAACCGGGAAAACAACAATGGATCCTGTTTGGGATTATCATAAATATATTGGTTATGATGGCTCTATCGATAAATACGGTAAAGCTAAAAATGTTGAAGACTTTGCAACCAAGGCACAGTTGGTAAACTATGATCAGTACCGTGGCCTCATGGAAGGCTTTAGCTCCCATATGTGGGATTGGTATACCGGTACTATCATCTGGAAAACTCAAAACCCATGGACAGCTATGCGCGGCCAGATGTATGATTATTATCTTGACCCTAATGCCTGTCTTTACGGTTTGCATAGCGGCAGCGAGCCTTTGCACATCATGTACAATCAAACAGATGGTATGGTAATGGTAGCTAACAATACCTTTAAAACGCATAGCAATATGCTGCTGGTAGCCAAAACCTATGATATGGATGGCAGGGAAAAGGTATTAACACAGGTTTTTGCCGATGTAACGCCTACTACAACCAAGCGCTATCTATCGCTGAAAAAAGAAATTGAGAAAGAAGCTAAAGACAAAGGTGTTTTCCTTTGCCTGCAATTGCTTAAATCTGATAAAGAAGTGATCAGCGAGAATATTTACTGGCTGCCTGATGCCAAAGGTGATTTTTTGGGTCTGCAAAAAATGCCTGCCGGTAATTTGGGGGCTACCGCAAAATACCTGAAAAATGGTAAGGTTGAAGTAACCCTGACTAATGAAGGTAACGGCGCTCTGGCATTTTTTAACCGTCTATCGTTAGTTAATGCTGATAGCAAACAACGGATACTTCCGGCGTTTTATAGCGATAACTACGTAACGGTATTACCTGGTCAAACTAAAAAAGTGATCATTGACCATAATCCCGGCGCTGATAAAAACCTTGCCGTAACTATCGGCGGCTGGAACGTAACTGAAAGAACCATATCTATCGACAAATAAAAACCAGAAGAGAATGAAAAGTATTTCAAAATATTTGTCAGTTGCGGCGTTAATGCTTACCTGTGCCGGTGGCGTTAATGCCCAGGAAACAGCGGCAAAATTTCCGTTAATTCCATATCCTGCACAGTTAACTGCCGGAGAAGGCTCGTTTATCATCAACGCGCAAACCGGGATTGTAACCTCCAATGCTTTTAATACAGAAGCCTACGCTTTGAAAGATCTGCTTCGTAAAGGCTTAGGTAAACCCGTTGAAGTGAGCGAGGTAAAAAAGGCGCACGCCATTAACCTGGTTTACGATGCAAGTATAACTACCCCCGAAGCTTACCGCATGAGCGTTACTAAGGAGCAGGTGGTGATCCGTGCAAAAGACCCTGCCGGTGTGTTCCACGCGGTAGAAACCATCCGCCAATTATTGCCTGTTGGCATTGAAGCTGGTATTGTGCAAAAGCAGCTGTCATTGCCTGTTGTGGTTATTGAAGACGCACCGGTTTACGAATGGCGCGGTATGCACCTTGACGTATCGAGGCACTTCTTTTCTGTTAGCTACCTGAAAAAGTTTATCGACAGGATGGCTTTGTACAAGATGAATAAGCTGCACCTGCACTTAACTGATGATCAGGGTTGGCGCATCGAAATAAAGAAATACCCACTGCTTACTGAAGCCGGTGCGTGGCGCACTTTCAACAACCAGGATTCGGCGTGTATGAAAAAAGCTAAGGATAATCCGGATTTTGTGATTGATAAAGAGCATATCATCCAAAAAAACGGTAAGACCATGTACGGTGGTTTTTATACCCAGGAGGAGATGAAAGGCGTAGTAGCTTATGCTGCTGCACGTCACATTGACATTGTTCCTGAAATTGATATGCCGGGACACATGATGGCGGCTATTAACTCGTACCCGTTTTTAACCTGCGATGGCGAAAACAAATGGGGCGAACTGTTTACCAAACCTATCTGCCCTTGTAACGAAACAACCTTTGAGTTTGCCGAGAATGTATTCAGCGAGATCATGCAGATCTTCCCGTCTAAATACATTCACATTGGCGGCGACGAGGTTGACCGCACCAACTGGGGAAAATCAGATGCCTGTAAAGCCTTAATGGCTAAAGAAGGTATCAAAGATTTGGCTGGCTTACATAGCTATTTCATTAACCGCATGGAGAAATTCTTTAACTCCAAAGGGCGTAAACTGATTGGTTGGGACGAAGTAATTGAGGGCGGCATTAGCCCGACGGCTATTATCATGTACTGGCGTACCTGGGTGCCCGATGCGCCTGTAAAAGCAGTTAAGAACGGCAACACGGTGATCATGACACCAGGCGAACCGCTTTATTTTGACAATCAGCCCGATCAGTATTCTGTTAGCAAAGTGTATCATTTTAACCCGGTGCCTAAAGTGTTGAATGCCGAAGAAGCAAAATCAATTATTGGTGCGCAGGCCAATCTCTGGTCAGAAATGATCCCATCCGAAAAACGCGCCGATTATATGTATATGCCGCGGTTAACCGCTCTGTCCGAAATGCTGTGGACGCACAAAGAAGGTGAATATGATTCATACCTTAAGCGTTTGACTGAGCAGTACAAAAGGATGGATGCCCTGAAGATCAACTATCGCTTGCCTGATCTGCCTAACCTGCTTAACGAGTATGTGTTTACAAATGAAGGCAAACTAAGTATAAGCTCACCACTGCCAAGCCTTACTATTCGTTATACTACTGATGGTACTTTGCCGGATGTTAAATCGCCGGTATTGCCATCACCGTTAACTATCACGAAGTCAGAACTGGTAAGGGTTGCAGCGTTTACACCAACCGGGACACGTGGCGATGTTTATAATTTGAACTACGCACAACAGCAAATGTTGGGCCCGGTAAAAATTGCCCCGCCTAAACCAGGGTTGAATGCCACTTACTACAAAGCGTTTTTTAAACAAACTGCTTTAATGAAGGACGCAAAAGTTGACAGCACATTTACAACCGATAAAATTGAAGTGCCTGTAACAGTAAAAGCCCCATCATTTGGCATTGCTTACAAAGGTTACATAGATGTGCCAACCGATGGTATTTACAGCTTTTACCTAACCTGCGATGACGGCGGTGTGCTGTACATTGGCGATAAAGTTGTTGTAAATAACGATGGCAACCATTCGGCCCAGGAACGCAGCGGACAGGTTGCACTAAAAATGGGTGCGCATCCGTTTAAGCTTGATTTTATTGAAGGTGGCGGCGGCTTTAAGCTGTTGCTAAAATATAGTGTTAATGGCTCGGCCCCGCAGGATGTGCCGTCGTCATGGTTCAAAAACTAATAACCAATTATGAAAAAATTTACAGGCATTGCCTTATTGTTATTAACCGCCGGCTTAAATGGCTTTAGTCAAACTGCTCCTAAACCATATGGCGTATTGCCCACGCAGGGGCAGCTCAACTGGCAGGAAACCGGTATGTATTGCATTATCCATTATGGGGTGGATACTTACACCAACAAAGAGTGGGGCTTTGGCGATGAAGATCCGAAGATTTTTAACCCATCGCAGTTTAGCGCCTTGCAGATTGTAGCCGCTGCAAAAGCAGGCGGTTTTAAGGGCGTGGTAGTGGTAGCCAAACACCACGATGGTTTTTGTATTTGGCCAACTAAAACTACTGAACACAATATTACCAAAAGCCCATATAAAAATGGCAAGGGCGATATGCTGAAAGAATATCGTGAGGCTTGCGATAAGCTTGGTATGAAACTGGGTGTTTACTGCTCACCATGGGACAGGAACAACCCTAACTACGGCACTGCCGAATATGTGAAGACATATCGTGCGCAATTGAAAGAGTTGTATACCAATTACGGTCCGTTGTTTATTTCATGGCATGACGGTGCTAATGGCGGTGATGGTTATTACGGTGGCAAACGCGAAGTAAGAAAAATTGACCGTTCAACTTATTATGGCTGGGATACTACCTGGGCTATAACCCGCAAATTACAACCAAATGCTGTTTTATTTGGCGATGTTGGCCCGGATGTACGTTGGGTAGGTAATGAGGAAGGTCATGCGGGCGAAACCTGCTGGGCCACCTATACCCCTCATGCACCTGATGAAGGCAAGATCCCGTCTAATGGTTATGTGAAAGACTACGAAGGTACTGAAGGTACCCGCAACGGTAAGTACTGGATGCCGGCCGAGTGTGACGTGTCATTGCGTCCGGGATGGTTTTATCATAAAGCACAGGATGAAGGTGTAAAGTCGCCTTATACCTTGCTTGATCTGTATTACAAAAGCGTTGGCCGTGGTGCAGCGCTTGATTTGGGTTTATCTCCCGACCAGCGAGGTATTATTAACGAAATTGATGTTAAATCATTAACCGAGTTCGGCAACCTGCTGAAACAAACCTTCGCGGTTAATTTAGCAAAAGGAGCAACGTTAACTGCAAGTAATGTGCGTGGCGGCAACAAAGCCAAATTCGGTCCGCAATTTTTGCTGGATGACAGCCGTTACAGCTATTGGGCTACCGATGATAAGGTAACTACGCCAACTTTAACTATCGATCTCCATTCGCCAAAAACATTCAATGTGATCCGCCTGCGCGAAAATATTAAGCTTGGTCAGCGTATTGAAGCTGTTGCTGTTGATGCCTATTTAAATGACAAATGGGAACAGATAGGGGAGGCTACCAGTATTGGTGGTAACAGGTTGATCCGTTTAACACAAAATATAACTGCAAGCAAACTGAGGTTAAGGATCACCGCATCGCCGGTGGCTATTGCTTTGAGCGATTTTGGCATCTATAAAGAACCTGTTCATTTAACGGCACCAAAAGTTTCACGCAACAAAAAGGGCGAAGTAAGCATAACCACCGAAGCCCCGGTAAGCGCCATTCATTATACGCTTGACGGACATGAGCCTACTTTGAGCTCACCTGTTTACAGCAAGCCATTTACATTGAACGAAGGCGGGGTGGTTAAAGCCCGCAGTTTTGAGGGGAAGAATCAGCAAAGCGAAAGTGCTTATGTTGCTTTCGGCTACGCTAAAACCGATTGGAAAGTACTGGATGCTACAGCCGCTAACGATGGCTGGGGAAAAACAGAAAACGCTTTCGACGAAAATACCGGCAGCCTTTACAGTACGCTGAAAAAAGAAGATGCGCAATTCCCGCAGCAGATCAGTGTTGATCTGGGTAAAGAGCAAAAGATAAAAGCATTCGGTTACTTGCCAAGGCAGGACAAACAGGCCGATGGTATAGTGGACAGCTATGTGTTTTACATTAGTAAAGATGGCAAAACCTGGGAAAAGGTAGCTTCGGGCGAATTTGCCAACATCAAATCGAACCCTATTGAGCAGCCCGTAGTATTAAAACAGGAAATCACGGTAAGGTATTTTAAATTTGAAGCCGCACATGTAATTACAGGCAACGGTATCACTGTGGCCGAATTAAGCGTTTATTAATAATCTATTAAGTATTGAGGTTTACTTTGGCAGCAATATAAACCTCAATACCATCATTTAAGTAAAGAATGAAAAAGCAACTCGTTTTGGCCGGTTTACTGGCCCTTGTTAATTTAAGCTCCCAGGCACAAAGGCATAAATCGCAGCCTATGAAAAAGGCAGCCGGTTTAACGCAATATGTCGACCCGTACATCGGTACCGGTTTTCATGGACACGTTTTTGTAGGAGCCAGTGTGCCGTTTGGTGCGGTGCAGTTGGGCCCAACCAATATTTCTGAAGGCTGGGACTGGTGCTCTGGCTACCATATTTCTGATTCAACCATCATCGGCTTTCAGCATACGCATTTAAGCGGCACAGGTATCGGCGATTTGGGCGATATCTCCTTTATGCCAACAACAGGGCCCATCAATGTATACAAGGGCAGTAACAAAAACCTTAAAAGCGGTTATGTGTCGTTATTCAGCCATAAGGACGAGGTTGTAAAACCCGGCTACTACAAGGTTAAGCTAAAAAAATACGATATCGGCGTTGAGCTTACTGCCAGCACCCGCGTGGGGATGCATAAATACACTTTCCCGGCAACAAAAGATGCACATATCCTCATCGATTTGCAGGAGGGCATAGGCTGGGACAGGCCAATGGATACCTACATTAAACAGGTGGATAAGAATACCATTTGTGGCTACCGTTTTTCAAAAGGCTGGGCAGATGATCAGCGCATTTATTTCACTGCTGTATTTTCAAAGCCTATCGAAACTTTTGCGGTTTACGATAGCACAGCTAATGTAAAAGGCACCGAGCTAAAAGGCGTAAAAGTGAAAGGCGTTATCAGCTTTGCTACCACAAAAGGTGAGGTCGTATATGCTAAAGTAGGGATATCACCGGTGAGCGCTGAGAATGCCATGCTTAACATCAAAGCCGAAATACCGGGCTGGGATTTTAATAAAGTGGTTGCTGAAGCTGATGCTGCCTGGAATAAACAGTTCCAGAAAATTGTGATCAAGGCCGATTCATTATCACAGATGAAGAAGTTTTATACCGCTTTTTATCATACCATGATAGCGCCATCTATTTTTAACGATGTTAACGGCGAATACTGGGGAACTGATAAAAAAGTACACAAAAACGAAGGTTTCAACAATGTAACCACATTTTCACTATGGGATACCTACAGGTCAAACAATCCGCTGTCAACCATTATCCACCCGGAGCATGTGAACGATATGATCAACTCTATGCTGGCTATTTATCAGCAGCAGGGCAGCCTTCCGGTTTGGCATTTAATGGCTAACGAAACCAACTGTATGGTGGGATATAGCGCGGTGCCTGTTGTTGCCGATGCTTTGTTGAAAGGTTACAAAGGTTTTGATGCTAATTTAGCCTACGAGGCTATGAAAACCACCGCTATGGGCGATGAGCGCGGAATCAAATACGTTAAAAAATATGGTTACATCCCGGCAGACAGCAGCCGCGAATCGGTTTCAATGGGCCTTGAATATGCCATTGACGACTGGAGCCTGGCGCAAGTAGCCAAAAAGCTGGGCAAAGCTGAGGATTATGCTTACTTCAGTAAACGCGGTGCCTACTACAAAAACTATTACGACGCGAAAGCAGGCTTTATGCGTGGCCGTTTGTCGCAGGATGCATGGCGTACACCGTATAGCCCATTCATCTCTATCCATGAAACAGGCGACTTTACCGAAGGCAACGGCTGGCAATACACTTTCCTTGTTCCGCAGGATGTGGAAGGCCTGATCAGTATGCTGGGCGGGGTTGATAAGTTCAATACCAAACTTGATTCATTGTTTATTGCCCAGGGCGATATGGGTAAATTTAAATCGCCAGACGTATCAGGTTTGATTGGTCAGTATGCACACGGTAATGAGCCAAGCCACCCGATGAGCTACTATTACGCATACTCAGGCAAGCCATGGAAAACTGCCGAAAAGGTGAGGTTTATCCTGGATGATTTTTATACTGATAAACCGGATGGCATTATTGGTAATGAGGATGTAGGGCAGATGTCGGCCTGGTATGTGTTATCGGCTGTAGGTTTTTACCCGGTTAACCCGGCTAATGGTTTGTATGTATTTGGCAGCCCGGTAGTAAACGAAGCTACGCTGCAATTGCAGGGAAATAAAAAATTCCATGTAGTGGTTAAAAATAACGGCCCTAAAAACAAATACATCCAGGCTATGACCCTTAATGGCACTGATTACACCAAAACTTATATTAAACATACTGATGTGATGGCAGGCGGGGAGTTAGTTATTACTATGGGCGATAAGCCCGGCACTGTTTGGGGTGTTGGTGAGGCTAATAAAGCGGTTTCGGTGTTGAAATAATCCCTGTGATATGTCATTGCGAGCGCAGCGCGGCAATCTCGTAGCTATACAGAGCGGATTTGCTGGCGGGTTGCATGGCTACGAGATTGCCACGTCGCGCCAAGGGCACAATCCACCACCGCTCCTCGCAATGACATAATTATATTAATGAAAAAAGGATGCCTGTCGGGCATCCTTTTTTCATTAAAGAGCGTTAAGGTAATAATTCAAAATATCCCCATAAGATAAATCCCTAATTAAAACTTAATCTCCCCTCCGCATGTTATCCCAACATGAACCGTCTCCTCAAAAAGCTCGAAAAAATTGGCCGCGATCCGAAGATCACCGCAAAGGCAGTTGGCTTGCGTTATGTATCTGATTCATCACCGGGTTATACCCGTAA